>NZ_JAKJSE010000019.1:0-144491 GCF_050336585.1 Enterovibrio makurazakiensis | reverse complement strand
TGTAGATGTAGATGTAGATGTAGATGTAGATGTAGATGTAGATGTAGATGTAGATGTAGATGTAGATGTAGATGTAGATGTAGATGTAGATGTAGATGTAGATGTAGAAAAGCGTTGCTCTTCTTTATATAGCAGTCAAACGAAAATTGATGAGTTTGGCCTGAGTAGGAAGCGAGGAGACAAAACTAACGTTACGAACTTACAACATTTAGATAAA
Organism: Enterovibrio makurazakiensis; assembly: GCF_050336585.1. NCBI lineage: Bacteria > Pseudomonadati > Pseudomonadota > Gammaproteobacteria > Vibrionales > Vibrionaceae > Enterovibrio > Enterovibrio makurazakiensis. Next base: position 144,274 of record NZ_JAKJSE010000019.1, on the reverse strand, counting down.
TAAAAAGCCAGGCAATGCCTGGCTTTTTACCGATAGGTTCCGCGTGCTTATTCAGCAGCTTCCTCAGCAGATTGCTCAGGACGGTCTACCAACTCGATGTAAGCCATAGGGGCTTTATCGCCTGCGCGAACACCGCATTTAAGAATGCGAGTGTAACCGCCTGCACGAGAGGCAAAACGTGGACCTAGTTCGTTGAACAGCTTCGCTACAACTTCGTCGTTACGAGTGCGAGCGAATGCAAGACGACGGTTAGCAACACTGTCGATCTTTGCTAGGGTAATCAATGGCTCAATTACGCGACGCAGCTCTTTTGCTTTAGGCAAAGTAGTTTTGATAACTTCGTGAGTTACCAGAGAGCTAGCCATGTTGCTGAACATCGCTTTACGATGACTGCTGTTGCGATTGAGTTGACGACCACTCTTACGATGGCGCATGACCTAATCCTTCTAACTAAGTAATCAGAATCTGATTAATCTTCAGCGATTGATGCTGGCGGCCAGTTTTCTAGGCGCATGCCTAGAGACAGACCACGTGAAGCCAGCACGTCTTTAATTTCAGTCAAAGACTTTTTACCAAGGTTTGGCGTCTTAAGAAGCTCAACCTCGGTACGCTGTACCAGATCACCGATGTAGTGGATCGCTTCTGCTTTCAAACAGTTAGCAGAGCGAACAGTTAGTTCCAGATCGTCTACAGGACGCAGTAGGATCGGATCGAACTCTGGCTTCTCTTCTTTCTCTTCAGGAACTCGTACATCACGAAGATCTACGAATGCATCCAGTTGTTCAGCAAGAATTGTTGCTGCACGACGGATAGCTTCCTCAGGATCAAGAGTACCATTGGTTTCCATATCGATAACCAACTTGTCTAGATCGGTACGCTGTTCAACACGTGCTGCTTCAACATTGTAAGCAATACGGTCTACTGGGCTGAACGTCGCATCAACAAGTAGACGGCCGATAGGGCGCTCGTCTTCTTCAGTGTGAATACGGGCTGACGCTGGTACATAGCCGCGACCACGTTCTACCTTGATTCGCATACTAATTTCAGCATTAGAATCAGTTAGATGGCAGATTACGTGTTCTGGGTTCGCAATCTCAACACCACCGTCGTGGGTGATGTCGCCTGCAACAACAGGGCCCGCACCAGACTTAGTAAGAGTAAGGATAACTTCATCTTTACCCTCTACCTTAACGGCCAGGCCTTTAAGGTTAAGTAGGATCTCCAGGATATCTTCCTGTACACCCTCTTTGGTGCTGTACTCGTGCAACACGCCATCAATCTCTACTTCTGTCACTGCGCAACCAGGCATAGACGACAGTAGGATGCGACGTAGAGCATTGCCTAGGGTGTGACCAAAGCCACGCTCTAGCGGCTCAAGAGTTACTTTTGCGTGCGTCGAGCTTACTTGTTCGATGTCAACTAGACGCGGCTTAAGAAATTCTGTTACAGAACCCTGCATTGTGTCCTCTCTTTAGTTTAGCTTTACTTAGAGTAAAGCTCGACGATCAGGTGTTCGTTGATGTCAGCAGACAAATCTGAACGCTCTGGTAGGCGCTTGAAAGTGCCTTCCATTTTGTTGCTGTCTACTTCGATCCAAGTTGGCAGCTCGCGCTGAGCAGCAATTTCAAGTGCTGCCTTAATGCGTGCTTGGTTCTTAGCTTTCTCGCGAATGCTAACAACGTCATTAGCCGTTACCTTGAAAGAAGGAACGTTAACCACTTTGCCGTTAACTAGGATCGCCTTGTGGCTTACCAGCTGGCGTGATTCAGCGCGAGTAGCACCAAAGCCCATACGGTAAACTACGTTGTCCAGACGACCTTCTAGAAGTTGCAGCAGGTTTTCACCTGTGTTGCCTTTAATGCGAGCAGCTTCTTGATAGTAGTTACGGAATTGCTTTTCAAGAACGCCATAAATGCGACGAACTTTTTGCTTCTCACGAAGCTGAACGCCGTATTCAGACAGACGACCGCGACGAGCGCCGTGCACGCCTGGGGCGTTGTCAATTTTACACTTGGTATCAATCGCGCGTACGCCTGACTTTAGGAACAAGTCAGTACCTTCGCGACGGCTAAGCTTCAGCTTAGGACCCAAATATCTTGCCATGATCTTTCTCCAGAATACTAAGAAACAGCGTTATACGCGACGTTTCTTAGGTGGACGACAACCGTTATGTGGGATTGGAGTCGCATCAACAATGTTTGTGATACGGAAACCAGCCGCGTTCAGAGCGCGAATCGTAGATTCACGGCCTGGACCAGGACCCTTAACCATAACTTCCAGGTTCTTAAGGCCATATTCTTTAGCCATCTCACCACAACGCTCAGCAGCAACCTGTGCAGCGAACGGAGTTGATTTACGAGAACCGCGGAAACCAGAACCACCTGCAGTTGCCCATGCAAGAGCATTACCTTGACGGTCAGTAATGGTAACGATTGTGTTGTTGAAAGACGCATGGATATGCGCTACGCCATCAGCAACTTGCTTGCGTACGCGTTTACGTGCGCGATTTGGTTGTTTAGCCATTAGTAATCACCTACCCCGATTATTTCTTGATCGGTTTGCGCGGACCCTTACGGGTACGAGCATTGGTCTTCGTACGCTGGCCACGTAGTGGCAAGCTGCGACGATGACGCAAACCGCGGTAACAACCAAGGTCCATAAGACGCTTGATGTTCATTGAAACTTCACGACGTAGATCACCTTCTACAGTGTACTTGGCAACGCCATCACGCAGTAGATCGATCTGCTCTTCAGTTAGTTCACTGATCTTAATGCTTTCAGCAATACCAGTCTCAGCCAAAATAGCTTTTGAACGGGTTTTACCGATACCGAAAATCGCAGTCAATGCGATAACGGCATGCTTATGATCAGGAATGTTAATGCCTGCAATACGGGCCACTATTCACTCCTAGTACTTTTTCAAGAAGAACCGCTGCAGAGCCCGTTGAGGATACGCAGCGGCTATACCACTTCTTTTGCACACACAAAAGGTGGGTGGCTAATGTAGCCACCCTGCCTAAATTTTGCAAGAAAAATATTCTGCTATTAGCCTTGGCGCTGCTTGTGCTTTGGCTCACTGCAAATCACGCGAACGACACCGTTACGCTTGATTACTTTACAGTTACGGCAGATTTTCTTAACGGAAGCACGAACTTTCATTGCTAAACTCCGTAGATGTCAATCTGTTATCGGCCATAGCCTTTCAGATTGGCTTTCTTCAACACGGACTCATATTGTTGAGACATCAGGTGTGTCTGAACTTGAGCCATAAAGTCCATAATCACTACAACTACGATTAGTAGGGAAGTCCCGCCGAAATAAAAGCGTACATTCCAAGCAATCATCATGAACTCGGGGATCAGACAGATAAAGGTGATATACAACGCACCCGCAAGGGTAAGTCGAGTCATTACTTTATCTATATACTTTGCAGTCTGCTCGCCCGGGCGAATACCAGGTACGAATGCACCAGACTTCTTCAGATTGTCTGCTGTCTCACGCGGGTTGAAAACCAACGCCGTGTAGAAGAAACAGAAAAAGATAATCGCTGCAGCATAAAGAATTACATACAGTGGTTGACCAGGGCTCAGTGCCAGAGACACATCCGCCAGCCAGCCCAGCTGCTCACTTTGTCCAAACCATTGAGCCAAAGTGCCTGGGAACAGGATAATACTTGATGCAAAAATCGCTGGAATTACGCCTGCCATATTAACTTTCAATGGCAAGTGAGTGCTCTGCGCAGCAAAAACACGACGGCCTTGCTGACGTTTTGCATAGTTAACGACGATACGACGTTGACCACGCTCCATGAACACTACGAACGCAATTACTGCGAATGCAATTACCGCAATCAACAGAAGAAGAAGCACGTGCAATTCACCTTGACGCGCTTGCTCCGCTGTCTGTCCGATAGCGGACGGTAATCCTGCAACGATACCCGTGAAAATAATCAAGGAAATACCGTTACCGATACCTCGCTCAGTGATCTGCTCACCTAACCACATCAAGAACATGGTGCCGGTAACCAAACTCACAACAGCAGTGAAGTAGAATCCAAACCCTGGGTTAACCACAAGACCTGGAATCATACTTGGCAACCCTGTAGCGATACCAATCGCTTGGAAGGTTGCCAGTACTAGCGTGCCGTAGCGGGTATACTGGCTAATCTTACGACGACCAGACTCCCCTTCTTTTTTCAACTCAGCCAAGGCTGGATGAACTACCGTTAGCAATTGTACGATAATCGATGCCGAAATATACGGCATGATACCCAATGCTAGGATAGAAGCACGCTCAAGAGCACCACCAGAGAACATGTTAAACAGTTCAATGATGGTACCTTGTTGCTGTTCGAACAAATCGGCAAGTACAGCAGCGTCAATACCAGGAATTGGTACAAAAGAGCCGGCACGGAAAACCAATAACGCACCTACCACAAACAGTAGACGGGTTTTGAGTTCCGCAAGTCCACCTTTTGCACTACTAAAATTTTGTCCTGGTTGTTTTGCCATCTGTACCTCGTCCTCGAGCTAGTTATTCCTCGATTTTACCGCCAGCAGCTTCAATTGCAGCCTGAGCACCTTTGGTAACGCGAAGACCTTTAACAGTCACTGAACGCGCGATTTCACCAGACAGTACGATTTTCGCCGTACGGATGTCTTTAGTGATAACGTTAGCCGCTTTCAATGTCTCAAGGCTCACTACGTCACCTTCAACTTTAGCTAGTTCGCTTAGACGAACTTCTGCTGCAGTTAGGCTCTTGCGAGAAGTAAAACCAAATTTTGGCAGACGTTGTTTCAAAGGCATTTGACCGCCTTCGAAACCTGGGCGTACAGAACCACCTGAACGTGATTTCTGACCTTTGTGACCGCGGCCACCAGTTTTGCCCAGGCCTGAACCGATACCACGGCCTACGCGCTTCTTAGAAGGCTTAGAACCCGCAGCCGGAGATAGAGTATTCAAACGCATGTGATTACTCCTCCACTTTGACCATGTAGTAAACTTGATTGATCATGCCGCGTACGCAAGCAGTATCTTCAAGCTCAACAGTGTGGTTGATGCGACGTAGGCCCAAGCCACGCAGTGTAGCTTTATGCTTCGGCAAACGACCGATAGAGCTACGTGTCTGAGTTACTTTAATAGTATTAGCCATGTCGATTACCCCAGAATTTCGTTTACAGGCATACCGCGTTTAGCAGCAACCATTTCTGGAGACTTCATACCACCCAAACCAAGAATCGTTGCACGAACGATGTTGATTGGGTTAGTAGAACCGTATGCTTTCGCCAGAACGTTGCGAACACCCGCAACTTCTAGTACCGCACGCATCGCACCACCGGCGATGATACCTGTACCTTCTGAAGCAGGCTGCATGTACACTTTAGAACCAGTGTGGCGACCTTTAACAGCGTGGTGCAGAGTACCGTCGTTCAACGCGATAGTAACCATGTTACGGCGCGCTTTTTCCATTGATTTTTGGATAGCGGCAGGTACTTCACGGGCTTTGCCGTAACCGAAACCTACGCGACCATTGCCATCACCAACTACAGTAAGAGCGGTGAAGCTAAAGATGCGACCACCTTTAACCGTTTTAGAAACACGGTTAACAGCAATCAGCTTCTCTTGCAAATCACTTTGTTGTTTTTCGTTAGCCATCTTTCCGCCTACCTTAGAATTTCAGACCAGCTTCACGGGCAGCATCTGCCAGTGCAGCCACGCGGCCGTGGTATTGGAAACCGGAGCGGTCAAAAGCAACTGATTCGATGCCTTTTTCCAACGCACGTTCAGCTACTGCTTTACCAACAGCCGCTGCAGCGTCTTTGTTACCGGTACTCTTCACTTGATCACGGATCGCTTTTTCTACGGTAGAAGCAGCTGCGATAACTTCAGAGCCATTAGCTGCGATAACCTGTGCGTACACGTGACGTGGAGTACGGTGCACCACTAGGCGAGTCGCACCCAGTTCAGCAATCTTGCGACGCGCTCGGGTCGCACGACGGATACGAGCAATTTTCTTATCCATAGTGTTACCTTACTTCTTCTTAGCTTCTTTAGTACGCACGACTTCGTCAGAGTAACGAACACCTTTGCCTTTGTAAGGCTCAGGTTGACGGTATGCGCGGATGTCAGCAGCTACTTGACCAACTAATTGCTTGTCTGTACCAGTCAAAACAATTTCAGTTTGGCTTGGGCATTCTGCCTTGATGCCTGCAGGCAGGTCATGTTCAACCGGGTGAGAGAAGCCCAAAGTTAGAGCTACTGCGTTACCCTTGATTGACGCACGATAACCAACACCTTTCAGGATCAGTTTCTTGGTAAAGCCTTCAGTAACACCAACAACCATGTTGTTTACTAGTGCACGTGCAGTACCTGCTTGGGCGTTAGCCTTCACAATACCTTCGCGCGGCGCAAACTTCACAGCGTTGTCTTCTTGGCTTACTACCACTGCGTTGTTGATAACTCGGGACAATTCGCCTTTGCTACCTTTTACAGTGATTTCCTGACCGTTAAGGTTCACCTCTACGCCGGCAGGAATTACTACGGGTGCTTTTGCAACACGAGACATTTCCTACTCCTTAAGCTACGTAGCAGATGATCTCACCGCCAAGACCCGCTTTGCGAGCGGCACGGTCGGTCATCAAACCTTTAGAAGTTGATACTACAGCAATACCCAGACCACCCATTACAGAAGGCAGTGCATCTTTTTTCTTATAGATGCGCAGACCTGGACGGCTTACACGTTGGATTTGCTCGATAACTGGGTTCGCTTCGAAGTATTTCAAAGTCACTTCCAGTTCTGGCTTAACATCGCTTGTTACAGCGTAGTCAGCCACATAACCTTCAGCCTTAAGTAGCTCAGCAATTGCCACTTTTAGCTTTGACGAAGGCATTTTAACAGCAACTTTCGCCGCTGTCTGACCGTTACGAAGGCGGGTCAGCATATCCGAGATCGGATCTTGCATGCTCATAAGTCTTTACTCCCGTGATTCAATTACCAGCTCGCCTTACGCAGACCCGGAATCTCGCCTTTCATGCAAGCTTCACGGACCTTGATTCGGCTAAGGCCGAATTTACGTAGGTAGCCATGTGGACGCCCAGTCTGGTTACAACGATTACGCTGACGAGACTTGGAAGAATCACGCGGTAAAGTTTGAAGCTTCAGGACTGCGTCCCAACGCTCTTCTTCAGTCGCGTTCACGTTTTTAATGATAGCTTTAAATGCAGCACGCTTTTCAGCGAACTTTGCTACCAGTTTCGCGCGTTTTACTTCGCGCGCTTTCATTGATTGCTTAGCCATTACAGTAACCCTTCACCTTACTTACGGAATGGGAAGTTAAAGGCAGCCAGCAGAGCTTGACCTTCCTCATCAGTCGCCGCGGTAGTCGTGATAGTAATATCAAGACCACGAATACGATCTACTTTATCGTAATCGATCTCTGGGAAGATGATTTGCTCACGAACGCCCATGCTGTAGTTACCGCGACCGTCGAAAGATTTCGAACTTACGCCACGGAAGTCACGCACACGTGGTAGAGCGATTGAAATCAAACGCTCAAAGAAATCCCACATACGCTCGCCACGCAGGGTTACTTTACAGCCGATAGGGTAGCCCTCTCGGATCTTGAAGCCAGCAACAGATTTACGTGCTTTAGTGATAAGCGGCTTCTGACCAGTAATTGTGGTCATATCTGAAGCTGCGTTCTCAAGCAGTTTTTTATCGTTGATCGCTTCGCCCACACCCATGTTCAGGGTGATCTTTTCGATCCTTGGGACTTGCATGATACTCTTGTATTCGAACTTTTGAGCAAGCTCTTTTACAACAGTCTCTTTGTAGTAATCATGCAGTTTCGCCATAGTACTACTCCAACTTACTTAATAGTTTCGCCATTCGACTTGAAGAAACGAACTTTTTTGCCGTCTTCAAATCGGAAGCCTACACGGTCTGCTTTACCAGTTGCCGCGTTGTAGATAGCCACGTTAGAAACGTCAAGTGCAGCTTCTTTTTCAACGATGCCGCCTTGAACACCCATTGCCGGAACTGGCTTCTGGTGTTTCTTAACTAGGTTGATACCTTCAACGATAACCTTACCGGTAGTCAGTACCTTAGATACTTTACCTTTCTTGCCTTTGTCTTTACCAACAAGAACGATAATTTCGTCTTCACGACGGATTTTAGCTGCCATTTTAAACCGCTCCTTACAGAACTTCAGGCGCCAGAGACACAATCTTCATGAACTTATCGCCACGAAGCTCACGTGTCACAGGGCCAAAGATACGAGTACCGATTGGTTGCTCAGTATTGTCGTTCAACAACACGCAAGCATTACGGTCGAAGCGAATGACAGAACCGTCTGGACGACGAACGCCTTTACGGGTGCGAACTACAACCGCCTTCAGAACGTCACCTTTTTTTACTTTACCGCGTGGGATTGCATCCTTCACGGTAACTTTGATGACATCGCCGATATGGGCGTAGCGACGGTGTGAACCACCCAGCACCTTAATACACATTACACTGCGAGCGCCGGAGTTGTCGGCTGCATCCAGCATACTTTGCATTTGGATCATGGTTAGTGCTCCGCTGTTATTACATCTAGACCCATCTCGGGTCGGGCTGCCTCATTACAAGGGCGGCGAATAATAACACTATTTTTTAAAGATGAATAGATAAAAAATAAACGGCCCCAGAGATGGAGCCGTTTTATTTTTAACCGTTGGAAAGTTACCCTTACAGGCGTGCTTTCTCAACTACGCGTACCAGAGTCCAAGACTTAGTCTTAGACAGTGGACGACACTCACGAACTTCAACGGTATCGCCTTGGGCGCATTCGTTGTTTTCATCGTGAACATGTAGTTTAGTTGTACGCTTGATGAACTTACCGTAGATCGGGTGTTTCACCTGGCGCTCAATTGCAACAACAATAGACTTATCGCCTTTGTCGCTAACTACAAGGCCTTGTTGAGTACGGATTTGGTCGCTCATTATGCGTTGCCCTTCTGGTTCAGAACGGTTTTAACACGTGCGATATCACGACGAACAGTCTTCAGAGTGTGAGTCTGCTGAAGTTGACCAGTAGCCGCTTGCATGCGCAGGTTGAATTGCTCACGCAGCAGACCCAGCAGTTCTTCATTCAGCTGTTCTACGCTCTTTTCGCGAAGTTCTTGTGCTTTCATCACATCACCGCCTTAGTTACGAAAGTGGTTTTGATTGGTAGTTTACGTGAAGCTAGCTCGAATGCTTCGCGAGCTAGGGTTTCAGAAACACCATCCATCTCGTACAGGACTTTACCTGGTTGAATTTGTGCAACCCAGTAACTTACAGAACCCTTACCTTTACCCTGACGAACTTCCAGAGGTTTAGTAGTGATCGGCTTGTCTGGGAAGACACGGATCCAGATTTGACCCTGACGCTTAATGTGACGAGTCATAGCACGACGTGCAGCTTCGATCTGACGAGCAGTGATACGACCACGACCAACAGCTTTAAGGCCGAAGGTACCGAAGCTTACGTCAGTACCGGCAGCAAGACCGCGGTTACGACCTTTAAAAGCCTTGCGGAACTTAGTACGTTTTGGTTGAAGCATCGATAGACTCCTTACTTACGGCCTTTACGCTGCTTCTTAGGCTTATCAGCCTGTGGCTCAGCAACTGGCATGCCGCCTAGAACTTCACCTTTGAAGATCCAAACTTTAATACCAATTACACCGTAAGTGGTGTGAGCCGAAGAAGTTGCGTAATCAATATCAGCACGAAGGGTGTGCAATGGCACACGACCTTCACGGTACCACTCGGTACGAGCGATTTCAGCACCGCCAAGACGGCCGCTTACTTCCACTTTAATACCCTTGGCACCTAGACGCATTGCGTTTTGTACCGCACGCTTCATAGCGCGACGGAACATAACACGACGCTCTAGCTGAGAAGCGATGCTGTCACCAACCAGCTGAGCATCAAGCTCTGGCTTGCGTACTTCTGCAATGTTGATTTGTGCAGGTACACCGGCTAGTTGAGCAACGCGAGCGCGTAGTTTTTCTACGTCTTCGCCTTTCTTACCGATAACAACACCTGGACGAGCAGTGTGAATTGTCACACGGATGCTCTTCGCAGGACGCTCGATAACGATGCGAGAAATAGACGCTTTTTTCAGTTCATTTGTTAGGAACTGACGTACCTTGAAGTCGCCGTCTAGATTGTCAGCGAAATCTTGGCTGTTAGCAAACCAGGTGGAATTCCAAGGCTTACAAATGCCAAGACGAATACCATTAGGATGTACTTTTTGACCCATTGCTTTCTCTCCTCGTCTCTTAGCGGTCTGCTACAACAACAGTGATGTGGCTAGAACGCTTCAAGATGCGATCGGCACGGCCTTTTGCACGAGGCATAATGCGCTTCATGACTGGACCTTCGTCAACAAAGATTTTTGCGACATTCAAATCATCAATGTCAGCACCTTCGTTATGCTCGGCGTTTGCGATAGCAGACTCCAGAACTTTCTTGATCAGTTCAGCAGCTTTTTTGTCGCTGAAAGTCAGAACTTCTAGAGCTTGTGCAACGTTTTTACCGCGCACTTGGTCTGCAACCAAACGTGCTTTTTGAGGCGAAATACGAGCAAAGCGATGTTTAGCAATAGCTTCCATATCTTAACTCCTTAACGCTTCTTAGCTTTCTTATCTGCAGCATGGCCGCGATAAGTACGTGTTGGTGCAAATTCGCCCAGCTTGTGACCGATCATCTCTTCAGTGACGAAAACAGGTACGTGCTGACGACCATTATGGACAGCGATGGTCAAACCGATCATCTGAGGGATGATCATTGAACGACGGGACCAAGTCTTAACAGGCTTTTTGTCACCGCTTTCCAACGCTTTCTCTACCTTCTTCAGCAAGTGCAGGTCAATAAATGGACCTTTCTTGAGAGAACGTGGCATGGCGTATCCTCTTTAAAATTACTTGTTACGACGACGTACGATGTACTTGTCGGTACGTTTGTTCTTACGGGTTTTGAAGCCCTTAGTTGGCATACCCCAAGGTGATACTGGGTGACGACCGCCTGATGTACGACCTTCACCACCACCGTGTGGGTGATCCACTGGGTTCATTGCTACACCACGTACGGTAGGACGAACGCCTTTCCAACGAGTTGCACCAGCTTTACCCAATTCACGCAGCATGTGTTCTGCGTTACCAACTTCACCGATGGTCGCACGACCTTCAGAAAGAACCTTACGCATTTCGCCAGAACGCAAACGAATAGTTACGTATGCGCCATCGCGAGCAACGATTTGTGCGTATGCACCAGCTGAACGAGCCAGCTGTGCACCTTTACCAGGCTTCAGTTCAACACAGTGAACAGTTGAACCTACTGGGATGTTGCGCATTGGCAGGGTGTTACCTGCTTTGATCGCAGCATCAGCGCCAGATTGAATCTGGTCACCAGCTTTCAGGCCTTTAGGTGCAATGATGTAACGACGCTCACCGTCTGCGTACAGAACCAGTGCAATGTTTGCACTGCGGTTTGGATCGTATTCCAGGCGCTCAACTTTCGCTGGGATGCCGTCTTTAGTACGTTTGAAGTCAATTACACGGTAGTGTTGCTTATGACCACCACCGATGTGACGTACTGTGATACGACCGTTGTTGTTACGACCGCCTGACTTCTGGTTTTTCTCCAGAAGCGGTGCGTAAGGCTTACCCTTGTACAGGTCAGCGTTAACAACTTTAACAACGTGACGACGACCCGGTGAAGTAGGCTTACATTTAACAATTGCCATTTTTTAATACTCCTCCGTCTTACTCAGCGCCGCCAGCGAAGTCGATGTCTTGACCTTCTTTCAAGATAACGTACGCTTTTTTGACGTCTGAACGACGACCTTGGCGAGCACCTTGACGTTTGGTCTTACCCTTAGTGATAAGAGTATTTACAGACTTAACTTCAACTTCGAACAGTTTCTCAACTGCCGCTTTGATCTCTTTCTTAGTTGCAGTCATTGCTACTTTGAAAACGATAGTGTTACCGTTTTCAGCAGCCATGGTTGCTTTTTCAGAGATGTGCGGAGCACGTAGAACTTTAAGAATACGCTCTTCAGTGATCATCCCAGCATCTCCTCAACTTGTTTAACTGCTGCTGCAGTCATCACTACTTTGTCGAAAGCGATCAGGCTAACTGGGTCGATGCCTGCTGCATCACGTACGTCAACTTTGTACAAGTTACGTGCCGCAAGGAACAGATTTTCATCAACTTCTGCAGTTACGATCAGAGCTTCAGTCAGTTCAAGCTCTTTCAGCTTGACGATTAGCTCTTTGGTCTTTGGAGCTTCTACAGAGAAGTTGTCAACAACGATCAAACGATCTTGACGAACTAGCTCAGACAGAATGCTCTTAAGAGCACCACGGTACATTTTCTTGTTAACTTTCTGGCTGTGGTCCTGTGGACGAGCTGCGAAAGTTACACCACCCGAGCGCCAAATTGGGCTACGGATTGTACCTGCACGGGCGCGGCCAGTACCCTTCTGACGCCATGGCTTAGCACCACCACCGCGTACATCTGAACGGGTTTTCTGAGCGCGAGTACCCTGACGGGCACCTGCTGCGTATGCAACGACTACCTGGTGTACCAGGGCTTCGTTGTATTCACGCCCGAAGGTAGTTTCGGAGACAGTTAGCGCATCAGCGCCTTTGACTACCAATTCCATTACTAACTCCTCGACGTTACGCTTTAACGGCTGGTTTAACGATCACGTTGCTACCAGTAGCACCAGGGACTGCACCTTTAATAAGTAACAGTTTGCGCTCAGCATCAACACGTACGATCTCTAGGTTTTGAGTAGTTACCTGCTCAGCACCCATGTGACCTGCCATTTTTTTGCCTTTGAATACACGGCCTGGAGTTTGACATTGGCCAATTGAACCCGGTGCACGGTGAGACAAAGAGTTACCATGGGTCATATCTTGAGTACGGAAGTTCCAACGCTTAACAGCGCCTTGGAAACCCTTACCTTTAGATGTACCAGTAACGTCAACTTTCTTAATTTCTGCGAACAGATCTACGTTTAGCTCAGCGCCAACTTCGAACTCTTCACCACTATTCAGACGGAATTCCCACAGACCGCGACCAGCTTCTACACCTGCTTTCGCAAAGTGACCAGCTTCTGGCTTAGTTACGCGGCTTGCTTTCTTAGCGCCTGAAGTTACTTGGATAGCAGAGTAACCATCTACTTCAGGAGTACGTACCTGAGTTACACGGTTAGTTTCTACTTCTACAACGGTTACAGGGATAGAAACGCCTTCTTCAGTGAAGATGCGAGTCATGCCTACTTTACGACCGACTAGACCAATCATTACTTAAATCCCCTCTTAACCCAGGCTGATTTGAACATCAACGCCCGCAGCAAGGTCAAGACGCATCAGAGCGTCAACAGTTTTATCTGTTGGCTCAACGATGTCGATCAGACGCTTGTGAGTACGAATTTCGTACTGATCACGTGCATCTTTGTTGACGTGCGGAGAGATAAGAACGGTGAAACGCTCTTTGCGAGTTGGCAGTGGAATAGGACCACGAACCTGCGCACCAGTGCGCTTTGCGGTTTCAACGATTTCCGCAGTAGACTGGTCGATCAAACGATGATCGAAAGCCTTCAGGCGGATACGGATACGTTGGTTCTGCATTAGACAGAGCTCCAAATTAAAAAATTACACAAACAATATCGCCACTCTACCTCATTAAAACGAGGGAATGCCGATTGATTTATGTGAAACCGTAGTATCAATATTTGATACATTGTCAGCCATTTAACATGACTGCGAACATAAGCGGAGTATACATTACTGACTAATCAAGCTAAAAGCCTACGACGACTAGTCTTCCTCCTGTGCTCATTGGTTCACAACTGCACTTACGAGAACATTTTGTCTCAGGCAGTGCGGGCATTATACAGATCACAAAACGCTTTGCAAGTGCCGTTTAAAAATTAATCACAGCACACGTTTTGTCTGGGCTGGCGTCATTTCAATTGCTCATTCAACGCCCTTATTCTTCAGCCTCAATCATCTGTGCTTGGTTGTAGTTTTGAATACCGACTTTATCGATTAAACCGAGTTGTGTTTCTAACCAATCGACATGTTCTTCTTCATCTTCGAGGATATGGTTAAACAAATCACGAGATACGTAGTCACGAACACTTTCGGCATACTCAATAGCATCTCTCAGATCAGGAATGGCATCCATCTCTAACGCTAAGTCACACTCAAGCATTTCTTGCGTATCTTCTCCGATGCGAAGTTTGCCTAGGTCTTGTAAATTGGGAATGCCTTCAAGGAACAATATTCGCTCAATCAGATCATCAGCGTGTTTCATTTCATCGATCGACTCTTCATACTCTTTATCTGCGAGAACTTTTAGTCCCCAGTCTTTGTACATTCGGGCATGAAGGAAATATTGGTTGATGGCAATGAGTTCATTACCAAGGGCTTTGTTGAGGTGTTGGATGATTTTAGGATCAGATTTCATCGCGCTCGCTCCTTTTCAGCATCTACTAAATGTAGAACTGTTCAAGGCGCTGTCAATCGCGCTATTGGGACACAGCCGTTATTTTAACTGGCCTGTTTAAACATCGCTAAGGTAGATAATTCGGTAGAGAGTTCATTAAGCAATTCTTTTGTTGGGCGAATACACTTTCCACATTGAGAGCCCAATGGGGTGATTCGACGAATACCTTGGATATCAGTAATCCCCTGCTCGAAAGCAAGTTTCTTGATTTTCTTATCGGATATTCCGTGGCACAAACAAACGTACATAACAACTCTCTCAACAACCCACCATGAGAATGTAAACGAGAATAGTTCACATTACAAATTGTATTTATCGATTGAACTGGGCATTTAGTAACAGGAAAACCGTTGTTTCCTTAGCCATCATTATTACTTATTGAAAAACAGGCATTAAAAAAGGACGCCGAAGCGTCCTTTTTTTTGCATTGTGCTACCGAAGCTTAAAATTAAGCAACGATCTTAGCAACAACACCCGCACCTACAGTACGGCCACCTTCACGGATAGCAAAACGTAGACCTTCGTCCATCGCGATTGGCGCGATTAGAGTAACAGTCATAGAAATGTTATCACCAGGCATTACCATCTCAACGCCTTCTGGCAGTTCGATAGTACCGGTCACGTCAGTTGTACGGAAGTAGAACTGTGGACGGTAGCCTTTGAAGAACGGAGTATGACGGCCGCCTTCATCTTTCGACAGAACGTAGATTTCTGAAGTGAAAGTAGTGTGTGGAGTGATTGAACCAGGCTTAGCCAGTACTTGACCACGTTGAACTTCRTCACGCTTAGTACCACGTAGAAGAACACCAACGTTCTCACCAGCACGGCCTTCGTCAAGAAGTTTACGGAACATCTCAACACCAGTACAAGTAGTGGTGATGGTGTCTACGATACCAACGATAGCAACTTCGTCACCTACACGTACGATACCTTGCTCAACACGACCTGTTACAACAGTACCACGGCCTTGGATTGAGAATACGTCTTCGATTGGCAGGATGAATGGCTTGTCGATAGCACGCTCTGGCTCTGGGATGTAAGAATCCAGTGCTTCAGCTAGCTCAACAATTTTCGCTTCCCACTGCTCTTCGCCGTTCAATGCACCTAGTGCAGAACCTTGAATTACTGGGCAATCGTCGCCTGGGAAGTCRTACTCAGAAAGAAGTTCACGAACTTCCATCTCAACCAACTCTAGAAGCTCTTCGTCGTCAACCATGTCACACTTGTTCATGAAAACAAGGATGTAAGGAATACCAACTTGGCGACCTARAAGGATGTGCTCACGAGTCTGTGGCATAGGACCATCAGTTGCAGCAACAACTAGGATACCACCGTCCATTTGCGCAGCACCGGTGATCATGTTTTTAACATAATCCGCGTGTCCTGGGCAGTCTACGTGTGCGTAGTGACGRGMAGGAGTATCGTATTCTACGTGTGACGTAGAGATAGTGATACCGCGCTCGCGCTCTTCTGGAGCGTTATCGATAGATGCGAAGTCACGTGCAGAACCGCCGTATACTTTAGAAAGTACAGTACAGATTGCTGCAGTTAGAGTAGTTTTACCGTGGTCAACGTGGCCGATAGTACCAACGTTTACGTGCGGTTTCGTACGTTCAAATTTTTCTTTAGACACGATCGTGTTCCTTCCTAGTTATGAGTCGCACCTACCGTCGTAAGTGCGATCAGAAGTTTTTATCAATGCTGGCGAACAATGCCAACATCAAAGCTACTAATCAACAACGCTGTGCGATGATTGAGTCAGCAACATTCTTTGGAACATCAGCGTATTCGCTGAATTCCATAGAGTAAGATGCGCGGCCCTGAGTCGCTGAACGCAAGTCAGTTGCGTAACCAAACATCTCAGCCAGCGGTACTTGTGCGCGAATGATTCTCAAACCAGCAGGACCTTCATCCATACCGGAAATCAAACCACGGCGGCGATTCAAGTCACCCACTACATCACCCATCCAGTCTTCTGGAGTGGTGATTTCCACTTTCATCATTGGCTCAAGAATAACAGGTTGCGCTTCGAGCGCTCCTTTCTTAAAGGCCATAGATGCAGCGATTTTAAACGCCATTTCGTTGGAGTCAACATCATGATAAGAGCCATCGAACAAGGTGGCTTTTACGTCAAGTACTGGGTAACCGGCAAGGACACCACTACTCATCTGCTCTTCAATGCCCTTAGACACTGAACTGATGTATTCTTTTGGTACTGAACCACCAACGATTTCATCAACGAAGACAAAGCCTTCGCCGAGTTCAGACGGCTCCAGTTTGATCCATACATGACCATACTGACCGCGACCACCTGATTGCTTAACGAACTTGCCTTCGACTTCAGCATTACCACGGATGGTTTCACGGTATGCCACCTGAGGCTTACCTACATTACATTCAACGCTGAATTCGCGGCGCATGCGATCGACAATGATGTCGAGGTGCAACTCGCCCATACCAGAGATCAGGGTTTGTCCTGACTCTATATCCGTTTCAACGCGGAATGATGGGTCTTCTGCCGCCAGTTTACCCAGCGCGATACCCATTTTTTCTTGATCAGCTTGTGAGCGAGGCTCTACGGCGATCTGAATAACCGGCTCAGGGAACTCCATGCGCTCAAGAATCACTTTAGATTCTAGTGCACAAAGGGTGTCACCCGTCGTCACGTCTTTCAGACCAATTGCCGCCGCGATGTCACCCGCGCGGATCTCTTTGATCTCTTCGCGTTTATTCGAGTGCATCTGAACGATACGGCCAAAGCGCTCACGCTTTTGCTTCACAGAGTTATAAACTGTGTCGCCAGTATTCACCACACCTGAGTAAACACGCAGGAAGGTTAACGTACCAACAAATGGGTCAGTGGCGATTTTGAATGCTAGTGCTGCGAATGGTTCGTTATCGTCTGCATGACGGTCGATCACATTGCCATCTTCGTCTTCACCATTGATCGCTTTCACGTCAACTGGTGAAGGAAGGTATTCAACAACAGCATCTAGCACCGCCTGAACACCTTTGTTCTTAAATGCAGAACCACAAGTTGCCAGTACGATTTCGTTGTTTAGGGTGCGTTCACGCAATGCTTGCTTGATTTCGGCTTCTGTCAATTCCCCATCTTCGAGGTATTTGTCCATCAGCTCTTCGTTTGCTTCAGCAGCCGCTTCAATTAGGTTTTGATGCCACTCTTCTGCTAACTCTTGCATGTCCGCAGGGATCTCTTCGTAACTGAAGGTCATCCCTTGATCAGCTTCATTCCAGTTTATCGCCTTCATTTTAATAAGGTCGATAACACCGCGAAACTCATCTTCTGAACCAATATTCAAATGAATTGGAACAGGATTAGCACCTAGTCGATCTTTAATTTGATTAACTACGCGCAAGAAGTCTGCGCCTGTACGGTCCATCTTATTGACGAAAACCATACGAGGAACTTGATATTTGTCGGCTTGACGCCAAACAGTCTCAGACTGAGGTTCAACACCAGAAGAGCCACAGAATACAACGACTGCACCATCCAATACGCGCAAAGAACGTTCGACTTCAATGGTGAAATCAACGTGTCCTGGGGTATCGATGATATTGATGCGATGCTCAGCGAATTGTGCATCCATACCATGCCAGAAGGTTGTAGTCGCAGCGGATGTGATAGTGATACCACGTTCCTGCTCCTGCTCCATCCAGTCCATGGTTGCGGCACCATCGTGCACTTCACCAATTTTATGAGAAAGACCGGTATAAAACAGGATACGCTCTGTTGTTGTAGTTTTACCTGCGTCTACGTGAGCACAAATACCGATGTTACGGTAGCGCTCAATAGGGGTCTTACGAGCCACAGTAGTATCCTCTTACTAAGGTCAACCTTAGAATGTGGTTTAGGCGCGGCAGATGCCGCGCCTAAAAAGGTATTACCAGCGGTAATGAGCAAACGCTTTGTTAGCGTCAGCCATACGGTGAACGTCTTCACGTTTCTTAACCGCAGTACCTTTGTTCTCAGATGCATCTAGCATTTCGTTAGCTAGACGTTGAGCCATAGATTTTTCACCACGCTTACGCGCTGCTTCAACCAACCAACGCATAGCAAGTGCGTTACGGCGAACCGGACGAACTTCTACTGGTACTTGGTAAGTTGAACCACCAACACGGCGAGATTTAACCTCTACCGCAGGGCGTACGTTTTCAAGAGCTGTTTCAAACACAGACAGGTGCTCTTTACCAGAACGCTCTGCCATGATGTCTAGTGCACCATAAACGATTTTTTCTGCAGTCGACTTTTTACCGTCAACCATTACGATGTTTACAAATTTTGCCAGCAGTTCTGATCCGAACTTAGGATCCGGAAGGATTTTACGCTGACCAATTACGCGACGACGTGGCATGGAATTCTCCGTTGTCTTCTTCAGGTTTTATCCAAAACTTTTCAGTTTTTTCAAAATTACAAATTAATTAGTGTTTGGCCTTACTTAACGGATTCCATTAAGACTTCGGACGTTTCACACCGTACTTAGAACGACCTTGTTTACGGTCGTTAACGCCTGCACAGTCAAGTGCACCACGAACGGTGTGGTAACGCACACCTGGAAGGTCTTTTACACGACCGCCGCGGATAAGAACAACGCTGTGCTCTTGCAGGTTGTGGCCTTCACCGCCGATGTATGAAGTTACTTCAAAACCGTTAGTCAGGCGAACACGGCAAACTTTACGTAGAGCCGAGTTAGGTTTTTTAGGCGTGGTAGTGTAAACACGAGTACAAACACCACGTTTTTGCGGACACGCTTCCAACGCAGGCACGTTGCTTTTCGCAACTTGCTTAACGCGTGGTTTACGTACCAGCTGGTTGATAGTTGCCATTAAATAGCTCCTGATATTACTTACGTATAAGTGTGAAAAATCTATGCCCCACAAAAGTAGGGACGCGAAATTTTAGGCGTGGTCTATTTAGGTGTCAAGATTTATACAACGATCTTTGCATCGCGCAAATTGTAAACGCTGCAATCCTGAACTTTTACGCTAGTCGAAAGTGGCGAAATTCACCATTTCATTTGCGTGACATGCCGCTCGGTTAGCGACACAAAACCTTTAATATCAACAAGTTCTGCTGATTTAATGTTTTCTTCATTTATACCTCGCGCGACTACATCTTCGCGAAGCACATAAATTCGGCGTCCGCACGACGTCAGTGTTTGTTGCCACTGTCCGCTGTCAATTGCGGCGATCACGGCGTCTTCGATCAGTAAGATCTCACTGTTTACGTCAGAATAACGCAGACAATTGCTCAATGATGAGGATGAAAAAGGGGAAGAGCTGACGGTATGAAGCATCATCTGTCCTTTAAAACTGAAGTACTTTCGAGCACTGAGTAAGTCGCTCGGAAATCGTCGTTGATGACACAATTTCTGCATCAATGACCAACGGTGATTGATGCAATCCACGCTCTTTCAATGACGAGCTACACACATAGATTTCTTCCACATCACAAAGGGAGAGCATTTTGAACGTAGAAATATAGTCGCGGCAGCCTATTTTATCAGGACGCTGATTCGCCAGTAATTGCATCACTCCATCACCGACAAAGAATAATGTGATGTCTTCGCTGTAATTTGAGGTGGCGAGCACAGCATCAAGCCCTTCACGCCCACCAGCAGAACCATGTGGTGCGGATGAAAAGACAAACCCTAATTTCTTCATGTCCACTCTCTCAAAATTGAATAACGCGATCAGCAGTAAGCAGCGCTTCAGATAGTGAACCTAGTCCCGCTTGAGAAAAACCGTCCGCCATATTCGATGAAGACAAGCCATGCAACTTCGCTTCATCCTCGCCTACTTGCCCACGACGAAGCGCAGCGGCAACACAGGTTTCGAGTTCTACTTGATGAGTTTTCGCCAATGCTTGCCACGCCGACACCAAATCAAATTCATCATTCGCAGGCACGGTTAGCGAAGAGGCGTTAGACACGCCATCTTGATAGAAAAAAACTTTGGATAGTTTATGCCCTTGCGCCACGAGCGTTTCGGCAAAACGATACGCTGTCATTGACGACTGACGCCCATAGACAGGTGTACTCACCACGATGACATAGTTGAGTGTCATCTTTCCCCGTCCTCACCTTTACGTTGACGGATGTAGAGATACACGGTGTGTTTAGAAATATTGAGGCGATCCGCGACGCGATTGATAGCATCTTTGATATCAAAAATACCTTTATCAAACAGCTCCATCACAATCTGGCGATTCTTGGTGTTGTTCGAGACCGATTTATCCGCGTTAATTTCTTCTATCGTACGCTCAACGGTTTGATCGACAAGCTCATCAACATCACTCGCGAAGTTAACCGCGGATACCGCCTGACGGGCCTCTTCTGTTGGCATAAAGGCTTGAAGTACTTGAGAGAAGGGGGCATCGAGGTTGATATTGATACACAACAATCCAATCACTCGGTTATCGCCATTACGAATGGCTACCGTGATGGACTTCATCAGGGTATTCCCTTTCGCTCGCGTGAAATAAGCGCGAGAGAAGTTTCGCTCAGATCCTTCAATATCTCTCAACATGCGTAGCGCTAAGTCAGTGATCGGTGAGCCTACCTGACGCCCTGTATTTTCACCGTTAGCAATTTTAATCGCTGACGTATTTAAATCTTCGAGGGAGTGCAACACGATTTCACAGTGTTGGCCAATCAATGCAGCCAGACCGTCTACAACGGCTTCATAGGACTTTAGGATTGTGTAGTCTTGCTCTGTGAACGGATTACTTTCGATAAAGTCACTGTCGACGATCACATCTGAACCCAAACTGTCTGTTGATACCACGGCCTGCTTTCCTTTTGTTAGTTTTCGCTCATCAACGGACAAAAGATAAACGAAATCTGCAATATTTAAAATACAGCGACAAGTCTAACAGACTTGGTTCAAAAGATATAAAAACCCCGACAACAGTCGGGGCTTCAAGTAATCCAATGCGAACATCACAGCTGGCACTATCCAGTGGCGCTCGTTCGGTAATGATTACTTTTTAATTTCTAGTAGCTCAACATCAAATACCAGCGTTGAGTTAGCAGGAATGGTTGGCGTATCTTGCTCGCCATATGCCAACTCTGAAGGAATAACGAATTTAAACTTAGAGCCAACAGGCATCAACTGAACACCTTCAGTCCAACCAGGGATCACGCGATTAAGCGGGAAGGTGGCTGGTTGATTACGATCATACGAGCTATCAAACTGCTTACCATCAGTCAGCGTACCTTTGTAGTGCACAACAACAGTGTCTTCCGCTGCAGGCTTATCGCCCTCGCCCATGGTTTCAACAAGGTACATCAGGCCCGAGTCAGTGGTTGTTACGCCTTCAGTTTTCGCAAACTGTGCACGGAACTCTTCACCCGCTTTAACTGCCACAGCAGCACTTTCTTGTGCTTGCTTTTGTGCCAACTCAGCCACGCGCTGATCCAGCGCTTGTAACGTAGCTTGCGCTTCTTCATCACTCAGTTTTGATTTATCTGAAAATGCGTCTTGCACACCTTGTAGAACCAAATCAGAGCTCAATGCCAAACCAATTTCTTTCTGTTGCTCAAGGTTCGCTTTTAGGTATTGCGCCAACGATGCACCGATCGCGTAGGCTGCTTTATCATCTTCGGTCGCAAAGGTGACAGTTTCAACGGCCACAGGTGCTTCTACTTTCGCTGTTTCTTCTTTCGCGTCTTCTTGACAACCGACTGCCAATGCAACGGTTGCCGCTAGCAATGACACTTTAAAAACTGATTTCATTCGTTACTCCGTTGGTATAAAAACCACATTTCTCTTATTCGCTTACGCGAGAACAATGCGAAAGCCCAAAACAATCAATATACTCGACGTTATAGGGGTCCAAGATAAGGAACACAAGGGTGACGCGACAATTCGCCAGCACAATTTGCTTATTTCTGACACTGTTAGCACTTTCAGGATGCTTTCACTCTACCCACGAAGCCCAGCGTTGGACGCTTCAGCCGGATGGCGTGACCAGTTTCAGCCTCAGCCGAGATGGGCGCTTCGCCCTGATGGCATCCACTGAAAAAGGCATCGTTCTTTGGGATTTAGTCCAAAACAAGCAACTTGCCGATTTTGGTTATCAGGACCCAAACAAGAACACTGTCATTGCCAGCCAGATTTCCGATAACAATCGTTATGCGATTTCTGCCACCTCACAAAACTTTGCAGTGTGGGATCTCGCATGGGGGCAAGCTGAAGGCCTGTGGTCGATATCAGACGGTATTATTCGCGATGTTGATATCAGCAATAACGGTCAGAAAATTCTGCTCGCGCTGTCTAACGGCAAAGCCTTGTTCGTAGACTTAGGCACTGGAAGACGCTTAGAGTTCCTTGCCCATAACGATAAAGTCAACAGCGTCTCTCTCGCTCCTAACGGCAAATACGCCATGTCTGGCGGTAATGATCACAACGCCTACTTCTGGAGCACGGAAACCGGTCAAATATTGAATGAGTTCGCGCACGAACATCGCATTACTCGTGTGGAATTACATCGTAGCGGAAAATTCGCGTTTTCCGCTGATGGTGATGATTCAGCCATCATATGGGATTTATCCACGGGCGAGCCAATGAGCCAACTACAGATGTTCCAGCGCCATGCCAACTTTTCGACGGCACGCTTTTCAGATGACGGTACCAAATTGGTGACGGGTACACCTGGTCGACGGATTGAGTACTGGAATACCGCGACCGGAGACAACCTAGGCCGTTGGTTAGCAGAAGAACAACAAAATACTCGGCCACCAAGCGCGGTGGTGTATGATGTCGCCATTGATCCAACTGGACGCGTTATATCTGGCACCTCCGCAGGTATCGCACAGGCTTGGATAGCGCAGGAAGATTAAGAACATGACCGAATTTGAACAACAGCTACAAAAGCAGATTGAAGATCTGGAAATCAAGCAAGCCTTTCAAGAACACACCATTGAAGAGCTCAATGATGCGTTAACAGGCCAGCAGAAAAACATTGACCGCATGAATACGCAGATTGCTTTTCTCGTCACCAAGCTAAAAGCTATGGAGCCGGCTAACATTGCGAGCATGAACGAAGAAACGCCACCTCCGCATTACTAAGAGATGCCAGTAAATGCGGTTCGCGAGGAACGAGAAAGAGCAAAGATATTAAACTGCTCTCTCACTCGAACCTCGCCTCTCATTACTCGCTAACTAACGACAGATCCTCATCCGCAAATATCGCCACTAACGCATTTCCACTTTCATCAACCGTCGCTCGGTACATTCCCGCACAGTTCAGTTCAAAGTTAACCTTACCGTTTGCGTCAATCGCAATCACACCGCCTTCGCCACCGAGATCAAGAAAGTCGCCATGAATCACTTCGCGACAGGCCTGTTCGATGCTCGCATTGCCATACTGCATACGCCCTGCAATATCACCCGCCACGGTGCAGCGCATTAAAAGTTCGCCCATCCCTGTGGCAGACACCGCCACATTGCCGTTACGTGCGTAGTTACCACCACCAACTATGGGAGTATCTCCAACTCGTCCCCAGCGCTTATTCGTCAAGCCACCAGTGCTTGTGGCTGCTGCAAGATTACCGTTCTTATCACGTGCCACCGCTCCCACTGTGCCGTGTTTTTTTTCATCTGGGTAACGAGCTTCAGAGAGCGCAATGCCACCCGTTTTCTTCATTGCACGTAGTTCTTTGTATCGACGATCCGTGAAGAAGTAATCCTGCTCGGTATACTCATAGCCGCACTCTTTGAATGCAAACGTCTCCGCGCCCTCACTCGCTAACATGGCGTGTGGGCTTTTTCGCATCACGTCGCAGGCCAGTTGAACGGGGTTTTTGATATGACGTATCAAGGTGACCGCTCCAGCATCGAGATCTTGCCCATCCATCACACAGGCATCCATTTCCACCGTTTCATCATGCGTCAGCACCGAGCCCTTTCCGGCGTTAAACAGGGGACTATCCTCCATCACAGTGACAGCAGCGACCGTTGCGTCCACAGCATGACCACCCGCAACGAGCACAGCATGAGCCGCCAGTACAGACTGCGCCAAGGCTTGACGGTAATCTTGTTCAAGCTCCGGTGTCATTAAGCTACGAACAATAGTGCCTGCACCGCCGTGAATAGCGATCGAGAAAGAGTGGGACATGGCGATTCCTTCATTATCGGGGACTGATTACTGCAGAGTTAAATGGTTCTTCGCTCAGTGTAAAGCGCTTTGCTCTTACCTAGGAACTTCTTCTTCCAGAACCTAGGTTCTACGCCCATATTAAAAAACAAAAAGCGCCGCTCGATTTCTCGAACAGCGCTTTATCAGTCAGACGCATAAAGCGTCTAACAGAGCACGATTAGTGAGAGCCGCAACCGCCGCCGCCACAACATTCGTGGTCGTCGCCTTTGTCTTCACCACCACAGCAACCGCCTTCGTGGTCATGGTCGTGATGACCGCCACAACCGCCCGCTTGGTGGATGTGACCGTGTTCGATCTCTTCTTCGGTCGCTTCGCGAAGCTCAACCACTTCAACGTTAAACGTTAGGGTTTGGCCAGCCAGCATGTGGTTACCGTCAACAACCACTTCGTCGCCGTCAACTTCAGTCACTTCAACTGGGATTGGACCTTGGTCAGTATCCGCAAGGAAGCGCATACCTACAGTAATTTCGTCAACGCCTTGGAATACGTCAGCAGGAACACGTTGAACCATTTCGTCCATGTGTTCGCCGTATGCATCTTCCGGTGCAACTGTCACTTCAAATACTTCGCCAACTTCACGGCCTTCCAGCGCGTTTTCTAGGCCAATGATCAGATTGTCGTGACCTTGAAGGTACTGCAATGGGTTCGCTTGGGTTGACTCGTCAACAACGATACCATCTTCATTTTTTACTTGGTAAGCAATGCTTACTACCACGTCTTTAGTGACTTTCATCTTTACTCCGGAAGCGGTTATTTAAGTCTGGGTGCTGCCATCGCGAGTTTGCATCATGGCCACCTGCTTATTTCGGCGCCGATAATACATAAATCTTTTCGCTACGACTATCACTGCGGTTTAAATATCCCTATCACTTGCGCATCCTGCTGTTTGGGTGCGGACTCAGAATCTTCCGATGCCACGGGTGAACGGCGGTCAGTATGACCACATTTCACACACTCCACCACTTCTACATGGTGCTCTTGCCACCAGCGCATTGTGTCACCTTCATTGCATGAAGGGCAGGTTGCACCAGCAATAAAACGTTTCTTAGCCATGTCAGTCCTTGTACCTATCCATCAACCACAACGCCCGATATCCACGTTCGTCCCGCCATATCGAGCGATTGATATTACTCCCGATTCCAGCTTTTATGTCGCTCTGTGTCCCCTTTCATTTCGAGGTCAAACAGCTCTTCCAACTCCAAGCGGGCTTCTTTTGTTCTTGATGCTGCCGACACATCCTCACTGTGGTGAGGCTGCATTTCATGCAAGCGCATCTCATCTAACTTGCGGAAAAAAGCTTCCGCCCGTTTCGCTTTGTACGGGTGCATCCCTAAAGCGATCAGTGTTTGTTTACCTAAATCTAGAGCACTTAAAAATGTTTCTCGGGAGAACCCGTCAACATTGTGGCCTAACAGTTGGTTGGCTTCAACACGGCTACGTGCTCGCGCTAATACCTTGATATTCGGGAAATGGTGCTGACAAAGCGACACAATTTCCATCACTTCTTCTGGCGAATCAGCACACACGATAATCGCCTCTGCCGTGGCTGCGCCAGCCGCTCGCAATAAGTCCAGTTGCGTCGCATCACCGTAGTAAACCTTATAACCAAACTGACGCAGCAGCGCGATTTGCGAAGGGTCTCGCTCCAAAATCGTCAGTTTTATTTTATTGGCAAACAGTAAGCGTCCCACCACCTGACCAAATCGACCGAAGCCAGTGATGATCACGCGACCACCGTCATGGTCAAATTGCTCGTTTTCAGGCAAAGAGGCATCAGCATTGATCGTGCGAGCAAACCACTTAGTTTGCAGCATCAGCAGTATGGGGGTCGTCATCATCGACAGACTCACGACCACTAATAAGAATGCATTCAAATCAGGGTCGAGAAGCCCTTCACCACGCGCTGCAGTGAATAAAACAAATGCAAACTCACCGCCTTGGCTAAGCAGTAACGCCACTTGGCTGCGCGATTTAGCGCTTCCACCGAAGGATCTAACTAACCCATATATGATGGCGGCTTTCACGCTGATCAAAGCAAAAACCGCACTTAAAATCTCGAGTGGATAGTCGAGTAACAGCCCCAAATCTACCGCCATACCCACAGCAATGAAAAACAGGCCCAGTAATAGCCCTTTGAAAGGTTCAATGGCAATTTCTAGCTCATGGCGATATTCACTTTCTGCGAGTAACACGCCCGCAAGGAATGTTCCCAATGCCATCGACAAGCCTAACGCCTGCATACCAAGTGCAATACCGATAACCAATAACAACGCTGCAACCGTGAACATCTCTTTGACGCGACTCATCACCACCCAACGAAGCAATGGACGCAAAAGATAATGACCGCCAACCAGAAGTAAAATGACCGCGCCTAACATGATGGCGACGTCTAACCAGCTTCCACCAGCTCCGCCAGCCAGTGCGGGCAATACTGCCAACATAGGGATAACGGCGATATCCTGAAACAACAACACGGCAAAGGCAGATTGTCCTGCTTCACTGCGCATTAAACGTTGCTCTTCGATAATCCGCATCGCAATGGCGGTTGAAGACAACGCCAGCCCCATTCCAACAACAAGAGCATCTACTCTGGAAGCACCAAATAGCATGACAGTGACACCAATGACCACCGCACTGATCAATACCTGACTGCCCCCCAAACCCAGAATGGGTTTGCGCATTTGCAGCAACTTCTTAGGATTTAGCTCAAGACCGATTAAGAACAACAGCAGTACAACACCCAGTTCAGCAAAGTGAAGAGTGGCTTCAACATCACTGATAAGGCCTAAGCCCCAAGGGCCAATCACCACTCCCGCAATCAGATAACCTAATACAGAACCAATTCCAAGACGCTGAGCGAGAGGCACCGCAATAACAGCCGCGGCGAGAAAAATGAGGGCGTCGAGAAGAAAGCTATGCTCCATCACACCACCTCCGAAACGGGGTGGCACAACCAATCCGCATACAATTCAGCGTGGGCGTTTCTATCATCGTCAGTAATTCGACGCGCCCAGTGTAGGATCAATGGTTCAACCCAACGCATTTGGCATAGCAGCGCCGTCAACTCAAAGGGCTGCAACAACTCTTCCATGCTGTATTTGTTATAGCCCGTTTGACTAAAGGCTTCTGACGCGCCACCCGTCGTAACTACAAAGCGACACGTTTTCCCTGCCAGTGCGTTACCACCACCGTGGGCAAAGCCCTTACCTAATACCACATCAATCCACTCTTTCAATAAAGATGGGCAGGAATACATTTGCAGCGGGTGTTGAAAAACAATCACATCATGGGCGAGCAAGAGTTCACGTTCATAATGAACATCAATAATAAAATCGGGATAGGTCGCGTAAAGGTCGTGAATGGTGACATGATCGTGCTGACTCGCTGCCTCGATCATGCGCTTATTCGCCACCGATTCATATGGATCAGGATGAGCAAAGATGATTAATACTTTTGACCGAAAAAGCGACGTCGTCTTGTTTTCCATTTTGCAGCAAATTCCTTTATCACTGTGAAGCTTCAGCATCTAACAAGCAAAAACGTCTCGATATTGCCTAGGTATAACATAATATTTTTTATTGTCTTTTTATGATGACACAAATCATACGATGATGAGTGACTCTCATTATTGTTTCCACCATACGGTAAATACCTCGACTTTTCACGGTCTGCCGCTACGACAAAACGATTAAAAGCGGCCAACGACTCTCGATTTTGCGGCTCTGAAATATATCGCTTCTTAAGTAAACCGGTGGCCTGTGGTATAACTGCGCCAGAATTTTCACCTCCAAGGCATGCGGCCGGGGCCGCCAGTAGTCATGATCACACTTTCTGATATTCAGCTTCTTCGCGGCGGAAAACCGTTACTCAATCAAGCATCTGCCACTATTCACCCTGGCGATAAAGTCGGTCTTGTGGGAAAAAATGGCTGTGGAAAATCAACCTTATTTGCCCTGCTGAAAGGCGAATTATCGCTAGATGCCGGGAGCTGCAATTTCCCAAGCGGTTGGGAATTAGCTTGGGTGGCACAAGAAACCCCTGCGCTAGAACGTGAAGCCATTGAATACGTTATCGACGGCGATCGCGAATACCGTGCCTTGGAGAAGTCCCTCCGCCACGCGGAAACCATCGACGATGGGCATAAAGTCGCCGAAATCCACGATAAAATTGATGCTGTCGGTGGCTACAGTATTCGTGCTCGTGCCGCCGAATTGCTTGATGGTCTTGGATTTAGCCAAGAGCAAATGCAATGGAGCCTAACCCAATTCTCGGGCGGTTGGCGTATGCGCCTTAACCTTGCTCAAGCGCTGCTTTGTCGCTCTGATCTCTTGCTACTCGATGAACCAACCAACCACTTAGATTTAGATGCCGTTATGTGGCTTGAGAAATGGCTACAAAATTACCGTGGCACCTTACTGTTGATTTCCCATGACCGTGATTTCCTTGACCCTGTGGTCAGTCGCATCGTACATGTCGAAAATCAGCTATTAAACGAATACACCGGTAACTATTCAGCCTTTGAATCCATGCGCGCTGAAAAGCTCATGCTGCAACAATCGATGTACCAGAAACAACAAAAGCAAATGACGCACATGCAGTCATACATCGACCGTTTTCGCTATAAGGCCAGTAAAGCTCGTCAGGCTCAAAGCCGTATCAAAGCGCTAGAACGCATGGAAAAAGTGCTGCCAGCCCAGTTCGACAACCCATTCAGCTTCGAATTCCGCGAGCCAAGTGCATTGCCTAACCCGATCCTGATGATGAAAGATGTGGCTGCGGGCTATCCCAACAAACTGATCTTAGAAAAAATTCACCTTAACTTGGTGCCCGGCAGTCGTATCGGCTTACTGGGACGCAATGGCGCGGGTAAATCAACACTGATCAAATTGCTGTCTGGGGATTTGCAAGCACAAGCCGGTGAACTCCAATATTCGCAAGGTGTGAAGATTGGTTACTTCGCCCAGCACCAACTGGAAACACTACGTACGGATGAAACGCCGTTACAGCACATGATGCGCCTTGCGCCAAAATCCACAGAGCAACAACTTCGCGACTACCTTGGCAGCTTTGGTTTTGTTGGTGAAAAAGCGCTAGATATCATCGGTCCCTTCTCCGGCGGTGAGAAAGCACGTCTCGTACTGGCACTCATTGTTTGGCAAAAGCCTAACCTGCTTTTACTCGATGAACCGACCAACCACTTAGACTTGGATATGCGGTCAGCGCTGACTTTAGCGCTACAGTCCTTTGAAGGAGCAATGGTCATTGTCAGTCACGACCGTTACTTACTACGTGCGACAACCGATGACTTATATTTGGTGCATGATCGTCAAGTGTCTCAGTTCAATGGTGACCTGAATGACTACCATCAATGGTTGACCGAACAGCAGCGTGCGGAGCGTCGACAAGATCAAGCAGACAACGCCAAAGCGACGGGGGCTAGTTCGCAGGTCTCCCGTAAAGAGCAAAAACGCCTCGAGGCAGAATTTCGTAAAGAAACGGCACCAATTCGTAAGAAAATTGACGTATTGGACACAAAACTCGAAACCTTCTCTGCCACAATCGCTGACGTAGAATCAGCCTTGTCGGAACCTTCTATCTATGAAGCATCTAACAAAGATATGCTGACTGAGTTGCTGCGCAAGCAAGCGGATGCGAAATCATCGCTGGAAGAGGTGGAAATGGAATGGATGGATCTTCAAGAACAACTGGAAGCGATGGAAGTGGCGTTCCAAAACCGATAAAAAACAATGCCACGGCCAATGGGCTGTGGCAATTTTGCCTGCATCATTACGGCAAGCAAGAGGTCAAACACGCCAGTCTTAAACTGCAAGATACGTTTAAGGGCAACGTCAACTTGGTCTTATTGCTTGCGTGGCTAGAAGACGCAGGCTTTATGCTGTCTGCGCATTCGCTTGCTGCGCTTCGCCAATCATTGACCCACTCTGAAACCTTACTAACACGCTACCGCTTAATGCGCCGAGAACTCAAACCTCAGCTATCACGTGGCGCATATCAAAAGATGCTGAACTACGAACTCACCCTCGAGAAATTCCAACAACAAGAATTACTTACGTGTATCAATCAACAGCCTTGGCTAGACACTGGCCCTTCTGCGGTAGAGCTGTATTGCGAGCAACTTGATATCGCAGCCCGCTATTTATACCCCACACTGATGAAAGGGCTCAGTACGCGTTAAATCAACCGTTATCAGGTTCTTTCGTCGTCCACTCACATCCAAATAAACAGCAAGCACGATGCGGTTAACGTGCCCATAAGGCGATTGAAGATCACCCAACTTCTTTCCGTTGAGAGTGCTTTACCCACCCAGACCCCGAATGCAGCCCATAAAGAGGTGAGTGGAAAACCAACCGCGATGAATGCCATCACAATAACCAACGCCGACCACCAATAATCGCCCCCTGACAAAGTAAATGTCCCCACGGCACTCACTGCCATTGCCCACGCTTTGGGGTTCACATACTGGAACAATGCAGCTTCCATCAACGTCATTGGACGACGTTCAGACGATGCAGATTCGGACGGTGCCCCAGCGTTTGCAATGCGCCATGCAAGATAGAGTAAGTACCCGCTGGCAACCAATTTCATCCCTTCTTGCACCATAGGGTAGGTTTTAAATACCACGCCCAGTCCTGCTGCTACCACAGCGATTAGCGAGGCAACACCTAGCGTGATACCCACCAAATGTGGCACCGTACGACGATAGCCAAAATTTGCCCCAGATGCTGTCAGCATCATGTTATTAGGGCCTGGCGTGCCCGTCATCGTAGCGGCGAACAGTGCCAGTGTTACCAGAAAAGATAGTTCCATCATGAATTGTCTCCTTGCTCACATTGTACCGATACAATTCACACAAAAAGTTGAAATGACCGCATTCATTGTTCAAAATTCACGCTAGCAGGGATCGAAATACGGATCAAAAGGTTTATTGTCACCATGACAATCATGAATATTGTATTAGAGAAAAACGGCACGCCGATTTATCGTCAAATCGCAGACGCCATTGCCGCAAAGGCACAAAGTAATGAGCTTGCTGCGGGTAGCAAACTGCCAACTCATCGTGCTCTCGCCGATGCTTTGTCAGTGACAGTCGGAACCATTACGCGGGCCTACGCGGAGGCAGAGCGACGCGGTATTGTGGAAGCCAAGGTGGGCGCGGGTACTTATGTGTGTCAAAGCGACAAGACACGGTGGACGTTTGCGGGTCCAGAGCGCCCAGGAATAACCAGCTTTGGTTACAATGTGCCACCAGCGATTAATCGCGCAGATCTGTTTTCTGGCGCCTTGCAGCAACTCGCCGCTCATCCCAATGAATTGAACAACCTGATGTTGTATCAGCCGCCGTCTGGCATTATTCGCCATCGTGAAATCCTGTCGCAGTGGCTTGCGCAGCATGATATCGCTACCGACCCTAATCGACTGTTGTTTTGCTCTGGGGCACAAAATGCGATGCAACTGTGTTTACTCACGCTCTGTCGCGCTGGCGATACCATTTTGGCAGATAAATTCACGTATCCCGGATTAATGAGCCTGGCGCGTCAACTTCAGCTCACCGTCAAACCTGTTGATATGGACGATGAGGGCATGCTGCCGGAGTCCTTGAACTCAGCCTGTCAGCAATATCAGCCTCGTTTGGTGTATTTAACGCCTACACTGCAAAACCCCACCACTGCCATCATGAGCGAGTCTCGGCGCCATGCCCTTATCGCGGTTTGCCAAGCCCAGAATCTGGTGATTGTGGAAGATGATGTCAACGGACTCTTGCCTATCGAACGCCCACAACCCATGGTGAATCTCGCACCCGATACCGTGATTTACATTGGCGGATTCGCGAAGACATTGGCGCCGGGTTTACGGCTGGGTTTTCTAAACTTACCGGAACGCTACTATCCGCAATTTGTTAACGCGCTACAAAACCACAGTTGGATGATCAGCCCCTTATTGACGGCTATGGCTGCGATTTTGCTAGAAAATGGTGGCGCAAATCAGGTGTTGCATACCATTCGCCAAGAGATGGAGCAACGATGGGAAATGGTGACACACTATCTTGGGGACGCCCATCTGCGCTTTCATCCGAACGGCTTTCATGGCTGGCTGCGTTTACCTGAAGAATGGTCACTGAGTGAATTCTTATCCGCTTGCAAAGAGCAAGGTCTTGAAATTAAATCTTCAGAGTTGTTTGTCCCTGCTGGCTATTCTGCCCCTCCATGCGTGCGACTTGCCGTTAGCGCCCCACCGACCCGCGATGCATTGGAATTTGGCTGCCAACAACTGGCGAAATTACTGGCGAATCCACCGTTGTCTGAATTTGCGATATGAGCACACGCACAATGAAAGAAACCTTTGTCCCAATGAAATGGGGGAGTAACCCTCACGTACAAACACTGCTACCCCGATTTGTTAGAAGAAAAGCCGTGTTTGAACCTGTTTGGCAACGCATTGATACGCCGGATAATGACTTCCTCGACATTTGTTGGACCGAAGATCCAGAGCAAGCCCATGGAAAACCCGTGGTGGTGCTGTTTCATGGCCTTGCCGGCTGTTTTTATAGCCCCTACGCCAACGGACTACTCAACGCCTTTAAACAACAAGGCTGGCTGGGCGTCATGATGCACTTTCGAGGTTGTAGTGGTTTGATAAACCGTCAAGCTCGCAGCTACCACTCAGGAGAAACAAGCGATGCCCGCTTGATGCTGGAATACATTCAACAGCGCTTTCCGGATGTGCCAAGACTGGCAACAGGCGTATCACTGGGTGGAAACATGTTAGTTCGGTATTTAGCCGAGTTTAATCACGACCCGTTGATAAAAGCTGGCTGTGTGATCAGCCCTCCCCTCGATTTAGGCGCCTGCTCGTCACGCATCCAACAGGGTTTTTCAAAGGTCTATCAGGCGTATTTGCTGCGCTCAATGAACCGAACGCTCACCAACAAACTTCAGAGACACCCTAAAATTGGTCACTGGACGTCGGGTCAAAAAGTGAAGATCTCCACCTTGTACCAATTTGACGAAACGGTGACAGCTCCGCTCAATGCATTTGATAGTGCGGAAGATTATTACCAACGATGCAGCGGTTTATCCGTGCTGCAAGACATTGCGACACCGCTAAAAGTGATCCATGCTAAAGATGACCCATTTATGACACAGGCAGTGATACCGACAGTCCCATTGCCCGAAAATATTGATTACCACTTAACGCAGTACGGTGGTCATGTTGGTTTTGTGTCAGGCACACTCAAAAAGCCAGAGTTTTGGCTTGAGAAAGAAGTGCCTCGTTGGTTAGCCCTGCACATAAAGTAATTTAACCAAGCAGGGCGAGAGAGGTGAACAATGACATTATCTCGCACTGCTTACTCCTTAATTGCGCTGCCTTTCACTCTGCAGCCCACTTACGCTGACGAATCAAAAGATGAGTTAACGAAAGCTCATTCTTCCCGACTAGGCCCGCTCATTGTACAAAGCCAAGCGCCTCTGCAAATCACGGGTTTGACGCCCTTGCTGCACGACCCCACAATCTTAAAAAATGGTGAAACCGATGTGTTCGCCTCAGCGGCTATTGCCAGTGTTTGGGCTAACACGCCAGAATATCAATTCGATTACTACCACAATCAATTCATGGTCGGCTTCTTACATGCCCCGAGTGATACCAATAAAATAGGAGTCTGGTATCAATATCGCTATGCGGCCAATAACCGTTTGGATGGCCTGACCGAGAAATTTCATAGCATGTTCGGCATAGACCAAAATGGGCGAACTGAGGTCGACGAAGACCGCTTTTTTATCGACTTTCCGAATGACAATTCTGCACCAAGGGAAGACTTTGTCGGTGACCCCTTGCTCAGCGCCATCAATCTCTATGGGGAGCACACCGTCTATCGTTCGGCACATCATGCCGTCAGTGTGGGAGCAACGCTGTTTTTTAATCGAGTGAGTCATGGCACGTTTGCCAACACCTCTTTTGAGCAAGCTTTGCAAATAAACTACGGCTATCAACGCAACAAACATCACGTCACCGCCTCTTTGGCAATCGTGTATCGCCCAGACAAGCCTCAGCACTTCGTAAGCGTGAAATCGACAAGCATGAGCGGCGGCATCAGTTACCAGTACCAATGGCGCAAAAATCACGAATTCATTGGCGAATACCTGCTCTCGCAGGCAAAAACAGACACGGAGAGTTTGGGGGAGTTGAACGCACCCGTTCATGAGTTTGCTCTGGGTTATCGCTACCTTTTTGATGCCAGTGCGCTAGAATTGGTGGCCTTGGAAAATATGTTTAATCACGATAACAGTACCGATATCGTGTTTACTGCCACATTCCGCCACCGTCTCATGTTGTAGGTATCGCGATGATCATCCCTTGGCAAGAAATCCCAGAAGAAACGCTTAGAAATTTAGTTGAACACTTCGTGCTACGTGAAGGCACGGACTACGGCGAGCAAGAAGCGAGCTTCGACGAAAAGGTCGAACAGGTCTATATCCTGCTCAAAAACAAAGAGGCAATGGTGGTCTATTCCGAGTTGCACGAAACCGTCGATATCAAACCTGCGCGATCACTCACCGCCTAACGTCTACTTGACCCAATCGCAACACCCTGTTAATTGTTTGACATCTTTTTAAAATTGACAGGGTTTGTCATGTCTGCAAAACATCCTATTATTGCAGTCACCGGTTCATCCGGCGCAGGAACCACCACTACATCTGATGCATTTCGGAAGATCTTCAACATGATGGACATTCGTGCCGCGTGGGTCGAAGGTGACAGTTTCCACCGTTTTACCCGTCCAGAAATGGACGTGGAAATCCGTAAAGCAAGAGATCAAGGCCGCCATATCAGTTACTTTGGCCCGCAGGCCAATGACTTCCCTAGGCTTGAATCTTTTTTCGACGAATACGGCAAACACGGCACTGGGCAATTTCGTCGGTATCTACATACTTTTGATGAAGCGGTTCCCTACAACCAAATGCCGGGCACCTTTACCGCATGGCAAGATTTGCCAGAAAACAATGACGTGATGTTTTACGAAGGACTTCATGGTGGCATTGTAGACGGTGACATCAACGTCGCACAGCACGTCGACCTGCTCATAGGCATGGTGCCCATTGTGAATTTAGAGTGGATTCAGAAATTCGTGCGCGATACGCGTGACCGCGGGCATTCGCGTGAAGCCGTCATGGACTCGATCGTGCGCTCCATGGATGATTATCTCAACTACATCACACCGCAGTTCAGCCGGACACACATTAACTTTCAGCGCGTCCCGACCGTGGATACTTCAAACCCGCTGAATGCCAAAGGCATACCGAGTCTTGATGAGAGTTTTGTCGTTATCCGCTTCCGCGGTATTAAAAAGGTGGACTTCCCCTACTTACTGGCCATGATTCAAGGCTCTTTCATGTCGAGGCACGATACGTTAGTCGTCCCCGGTGGGAAAATGAGCTTTGCGGTTGAATTGATTATTCAACCTCTTATTCAACAATTGATTGAAACAGGCAAGATTAGCTAAGCCAGAAAGAAAGAAAGAACGCTATCTGTCTGAAAGTCTTGGCAACAGCACAACCTAAGACCTTGCCAGCTCATCGCCTAAAGCACGAGATATGAAGGGCAATGCCCTCCATATCTTTGTTTTATCAACCGACAAACATGCAAATGCCCTATGTCTCTTCGCTACATTCAAACAGTGCAGCTAGGCGATATCTCGCACTTCATAGGAATGCGTCATTTCCATGCCCGCACCTAGCATCAAACACACAGAGCAATATTTTTCTAAACTGTCTTTCACCGCTCTGGCTACTAGTGAATCTTCCAATGCCGACCCTGTCACGACAAAGTGAAAGTGTATGCCCGTAAACAAACGAGGGGCTTGCTCTCTTCGTTCAGCCGTTAATACAGCTTCACAATGTGAGATGGCTTGATTGGCCGATTCTAAGGCCGCGACGACGTCAACCGAGCTGCATCCTCCCGCTCCCATCAATACCATTTCCATGGGGCTTGGTGCTTTTTCACCCCCATCACCATCCATGACAACGCTATGACCCGAATTTGATTGGCCTAGAAAAGTCTTATTTCCGCACCACTTGACGCTTGCTCGCATCTCTTTCCTCCATTTACTTTCAGTGTCGTGATCTTGTCCACGTTTTTAGCCTTTAATAGGGCACTAAGTCCATATCAAAATCAAGAAATCGTGCTGGAAAAAGGATAAACTCAATGACTCAAACAGAGAGCTTGTAGCCTGACGGTTGACACTTTATGCTATCCGACGGACTTGTGCCGCAGGACGGTGGGCTAAGGAAGACTCATCAGGCAACAACTGCAGAGGAAATGAGAGATATGGTTCCAGGAAAACCTCAAACAGACCCAACACTAGAGTGGTTCCTTTCACACTGCCACATTCATAAGTACCCTTCTAAAAGTACGCTGATCCATGCTGGTGAGAAAGCAGAAACGCTGTACTACATCGTGAAAGGTTCTGTGGCTGTACTGATCAAGGATGAAGAAGGCAAAGAGATGATCCTTTCTTACCTCAACCAGGGCGACTTCATTGGCGAACTGGGCCTATTCGAGGAAGATCAGGAGCGTACAGCTTGGGTTCGCGCTAAATCTCCATGCGAAGTCGCTGAAATCTCATTCAAGAAGTTCCGTCAGCTGATTCAAGTGAATCCAGACATTCTAATGCGCCTTTCTTCTCAAATGGCTCGTCGCCTACAAGTGACTAGCCAGAAAGTAGGTGACTTGGCATTCCTAGATGTGACAGGTCGTATCGCGCAAACATTGCTGAACTTGGCGAAACAACCAGATGCAATGACTCACCCAGACGGTATGCAAATTAAGATTACCCGTCAGGAAATCGGTCAAATCGTGGGTTGTTCACGTGAAACCGTTGGTCGTATTCTGAAAATGCTTGAAGAGCAGAACCTAATTTCTGCACACGGTAAAACTATCGTGGTATACGGCACTCGCTAAACCGTTTTGCTTTGAAGTGAAAGCCACCTCTTTAGGTGGCTTTTTTGTTTCCGCGTGTTTTTTGTTTCTGCGTGATAGCTGTCACACGAATTTCATCACAGAGTTCCCAATTTGGTGCTAAGTTTCAGTGCAAGGTGTGTATGAATATACGTGCACAACATGGACAAGCTGGAGTCCCGATATGGACATGGAACGTCATGCGTTTGGAAGCAACCCTCCCCCATCAACCATCGGACCGTGGGGGCAAGCAAGCACTGAATTGACAGGTTTTACTGGAATGTCTCACTACCAACTACAACGCATGCTTGGTGATGATGAGCAACGCTCTACGCCGCCCACTCATACGGAATGGCCATCCCATTCAACCGATCATCCATAGAAGCTGGGTATTGAAGCTCGGTCTTGTTACGTCATTTTTAAGCAGCGATAGTGACAGTCGCTAAGAATCTAGTGACCGTGACTCAGTGCACTCTCGCCACCTAGCAATGGTGATGACCTATTGGTCAGTGCTTTCAAAAATTTTATCGGCAGACGCCTCGACAAAACCTTGATACAGAGAACCATCAGGCAAAGGATAACGCTTCGCGAATTCATAAAACCCTCCTGAAACCTGCCTCTCACCATCACTAAATTTCACTGTCACCTTGTCAGCCATGGTGGCTGATTGCTCCAAGCGCACTTCAGAGTCGCCTTTTACTTCACCACCAGATTCATTAATAGCAAAGCCTGACTGACGCAGCACTTGGTTGACATCCGCCACTTCGTCGAGTGAACTCAACTGGTTCACACTTACCGTAAAATGGTTGGCACCAAAGCCATGTGCGGATAACCAACCTGCATACTCGCTTTCACCAGAAAGTAATTCATAGGTTGCCGTATCAATATCCCATAGGCGTCCACCGTACAAAAACGCAGGATCGTTAAGTGCTGCGTCATCGACTTGTTCGACCAAGGCTCGAACGGCTTGTTGCAATTCGAAAGAGCACTGCCCAACCAAGAGCTCACTAATAAACACCTTAGGGGCCTCAGGATTAGGATGTTCAAAATGGCGCGCGAACAGCTTTTTAGCCTTAAAATGGTACTCCCCTTTAGGGACATAACCGATAGCGATAAACGGCGCAGCCAAGCGATCAAGTCCTACCTTGGGAAGCGCAAACGTGCGTAGCGCGATATGATCGTTGAGAAGAGGTGTTCCTTCCTCCAACAACCCATGTACTTTCGCTGCCGACGGGCACAACCGTTGCGTGTAGTCTTTCCACAGTCCATCAAATAAAGCCTGTACGCGTTCCATCACATCCTCCTACATTGCGTGTTCTTGTTTGACCTTCGTCGCTACAGCGACAGTCCTGGGCTCAGTTGTGCGGGCATAGAAACATCATCGCCTTCCATTGATGCCATCGGATACGCACAGTAATCCGCTGCATAGTAAGCACTCGGACGTAAATTTCCTGAAGCGCCTGGCCCGCCAAATGGTGCATCGCCACTGGCACCCGTCAATTGGCGGTTTCGATTTACGATACCGGCGCGAATATGATCTAAGAAATATTCCCATTCGCTATCGTCGGTAGAGATGAGTCCCGCAGACAGTCCGTAACGCGTGTCATTGGCCAACATGACGGCTTGCTCAAGCGATTCATAACGCACCACTTGAAGCAGTGGGCCGAAGTATTCTTCATCAGGCAATTGTGCAATCGCCGTGGCTTCTATGATGCCTGGCGATACCACGGCATCATGCAGTAGTTCCGCCTTCAGCAGCGGCACACCGCCAAGTGACTCTAGGTTAGCCTGCGCCGCAAGAATGCCCTCAGCGGCGCGTACAGAGATTTGTGCGCCCATGAAAGATGCAGGCTCGTCAAACTGACCGCCAACTTTGATGTTCTTGGTCATCTCAACAAGGCGCAACAACAGCGCGTCTCCTCGTTCTCCGGTGGGCACATACAGGCGACGTGCACATGTACAGCGCTGTCCTGCACTGATAAAAGCCGATTGAATAATGGTGTATGCCGTCGCATCCAGTTCGCCATAATGCTCGGAAATCACCATTGGGTTATTGCCGCCCATTTCTAATGCCAGCATCTTACCGGGCTCACCTGCAAATTGACGGTGAAGAATATGGCCAGTATTCGCGCTTCCGGTAAAGAGTAAGCCATCAATGCCTTTTGATTGCGCCAAAGCTTCACCGGTTTCACGACCACCCTGTACCATATTGATCACACCTGCTGGTAAGCCTGCGTCAATCCACAGCTTCATGGTTTCTTCGGCGGTTTTAGGTGTCAGATCAGACGGTTTAAAGACGACGGTGTTACCCGCTAACAGCGCAGGGACAATATGTCCGTTTGGCAAATGCCCTGGGAAATTATATGGCCCGAATACCGCCATCACACCCAGCGGACGATGACGCAATACTGCCTGCGTTCCCGCCACATCTTTGCTGCGTTCACCCGTACGTTCTTGATACGCTCGCAGTGAAAGCGCAATTTTACCCACCATGGCAGCGGCTTCAGTGCGCGTTTCCCAAAGCGGTTTACCTGTCTCTTCCGCAATCACTTGCGCAATGTGCTCGCTGTTCGCTTTGATTGCATCAGCAAATCGTTCGACCAGAGCCTGACGCTCCGCCAACGACGTATGCTTCCACGTCATAAAGGCATTTCGCGCCGCGCTCACAGCAGATCCAACCTGATCAGGCGTAGCTGCTCGTCCTTGCCAAATCGATTCGCTATTAAACGGGTTTAGCGATTCAAACGTGTCACCTTTGCCTTCGACTGGCTGGTTATCAATCCATTGTGTCATTATTTACTCCTACACAGACACGAGTCGCACCATGTCACCGTTACTCACGTTGAGCGCGTCGGCAACGGCTTGACTGATCAATGCTTCATTTCGTTCTTCGTCAACGCCAATCTTGGCCGATGTGGCACGGAAGTTTTGGAAGTCGCTGTTACAAATCAGGTAATCCTGCGCACTGCTGTGCTCCGCTACTTTGACCCTTGCGGTAAACGAGCGACGAATTGAATCAATATTCTGAAGCAAGCACTCCACGGTAGGACCCGCGTCGAAAATGTCGACGTAGCCACGGCAGGTAAAACCTTCTTTTTCAAGCAAACGTAACGCTGGGCGCGTTTTCTCATGCACTTGCCCAATCACCTCACGCGCTTCATCACTGAGCAAATTCACGTAAATCGGAAGCTTAGGCATCAAATCCGCAATAAAGCCTTTTTGGCCAATACCTGTTAAGTAATCTGCGAGGGTAAAGTCAATCGAGAAAAAGTGTTCTTTGAGCCATTTCCAGAACGGCGAGTTTCCGTCCTCATCAGACACGCCACGCATCTCAGCGAAAATAATGTCCGAGAACTTTTCAGGAAACTGCGCCAGCATCAAGAATCGACATTTAGACAGCAATTTACCATTGAGCCCACCACGAAATTCAGGTCGCAAAAACAGGGTGCAGATTTCGGTCGCACCTGTGTAATTGTTTCCGAATGTCAGCACTTCAACCACGTTATGCACGTTGAGTCGGCGAGAGTGATGCACCACTTTGCTGATGTGATAACTATAAAAAGGATTATCCAGCCCGATGGCAGCTTCTATGCCCGTCGTCCCAGCAATTTCACCGGTTTCCGTATCTTCCGCTACCATGAGATAGCCTTCAGTGCCCGGTGCTTGTGCGTTACGGGAGAAACTATCAACCGAGTGATCGATACGGCCTTGGATCAATTCATCATTGACCGGCAGTGACGTAAAACCGTGTCCCGATTCTTCGGCACACAGCATCAACGCATCAAAATCTGATTCCCTGATGGGACGAATTACCAGCATCTTACTTCCTCCTGATGCAGTGGATGGTCAAAACCACGCAGCAATTAAGCCGCTGTCAGTTTTGCCAGTGCACGATCCAAGCGCGCCATACCTTCTTCGAATTCTTCTTTCGTGATAACCAGTGATGGCGTCATACGCACTACGTTGGTTCCAGCCACCAGCAGAAGTAAGCCTTCATCGCCTGCTGCTAGCAAAACGTCACGTGCGCGTCCCTGCCATTTTTCATTCAATGCAGCACCCACCAAAAGGCCTTTGCCACGAATTTCGCTAAACATATTGTATTTGTCATTCAGTGCTTTGAGGCCATCACGGAACCAGCCTTCACGCTCTTGCACACCAGCCAGTACTTCTGGCTTGCTGACTTCTTCAACCACAGCCTCAGCCACGGCACATGCCAATGGGTTGCCGCCATAGGTTGAGCCATGCGTGCCAACTTTCATGTGTGCCGCAAGTGCTTCAGTCGTCAACATGGCACCAATTGGGAAACCACCGCCAAGAGATTTAGCGGTACTCAGAATGTCTGGAACGACACCTGTTGGCTCATACGCATAGAATGTGCCGGTACGGCCGTTACCGGTTTGGACTTCATCGAAAATCAGCAATGCATTATGCTTATCACACAACTCTCGTACGCCTTGCAAAAATGCAGCGTCCGCAGACACAATGCCACCTTCACCTTGAAGTGGCTCCATCATAATGGCACAGGTTTTGTCCGACATTGCCGAAGCGAGTGCGTCAAGATCGTTGTAAGGAAGATGGGTAACATTGCCCGGTTTCGGGCCAAAGCCATCCGAGTAAGCAGCCTGCCCACCGACCGTCACCGTAAAGAACGT
The DNA here is from genome assembly GCF_050336585.1 of Enterovibrio makurazakiensis. Taxonomy (NCBI): domain Bacteria; kingdom Pseudomonadati; phylum Pseudomonadota; class Gammaproteobacteria; order Vibrionales; family Vibrionaceae; genus Enterovibrio; species Enterovibrio makurazakiensis. Next base: position 101,923 of record NZ_JAKJSE010000019.1, on the reverse strand, counting down.
ACGACCATGGAAACCTTGTGCGAAGGCAATGATTTCGCTCTTCTCTGGGCCGTGAACGTCAACTGCCCAACGACGTGCGAGTTTTAGTGCCGCTTCGTTGGCTTCAGCCCCTGAGTTAGCAAAAAACACACGCTCAGCAAAGCTCACTTCTGTTAGTTTCTTCGCCAAACGCAGAGCGGGGGCGTTGGTCATCACATTGCTCAGATGCCACAGCTTGTCGGCTTGCTCTTTCAGCGCATTCACCATCACTGGGTGACAATGGCCAAGACAGCTCACTGCTATCCCACCCGCGAAATCAATATACTCACGATCGTCTTGATCCCAGATACGAGAACCTTGGCCTCTATCAGGGATCATTGTCATAGGTGCATAACATGGCACCATTACTTCATCGAACAATTTACGTTCTACTTTATGTCCGGCTGTCATCGCTCATATCCTTCTGTCGATTCTGCTATAAGCATAGTATTTACATTTCATTAACCATATCAATAGCAGAAAATATCAAACCCTTAGGGTGTAAAGATGGGGAAATTCATCACAATGTCATAGTTATGCGCAATTGCGCCGAAATGATTAACACCACGACAGGTAAGAGTGTCTTTCCTCATGGGAAACAAAGAGACAGAGAGAGTATCGGAGTGAATAAGGTTTCACTGTTAACAGGCCGAAAACAGTGGGATTAAAATGTAAAATTGGTGATACAGATCGTCTTCACCCCACACGTCAGTGGCGATGAACGGGAAGAGTTAGTCGCAAGATGAGGAAAGAAAGTTCGCCAGTAACTGATGGCCTTGCTCGGTCAAAATACTTTCTGGGTGGAATTGAACGCCTTCCAATGCGAGCGTTTTATGGCGAATCCCCATGATTTCATCAAACTCATCATCACGCTGTGTCCAAGCGGTGATCTCAAAACAATCAGGGAGGGATGCCGTCTCAACCACAAGTGAATGGTAGCGAGTCACCGTGAGCGGATTGTTCAACCCTTCAAACACGCCGAGATGATTATGCATGACGGGACTGGTTTTACCGTGCATCACTTGCCTTGCGCGTATGACCTTAGCGCCAAATACTTGTGCCATGGCTTGATGCCCGAGACACACGCCGAGTATTGGCAGTTTTCCCGAGAAGTATTCGATAGCATTGAGAGAGATACCTGCGTCATCAGGGGTGCATGGCCCAGGAGAAATGACAAGATGACTCGGTGCCATTGCATCGATATCAGCAAGTGTGATCGCGTCGTTGCGATGCACTTCTACCTCGACACCCAATTGACAAAAATACTGATACAGGTTGTAAGTAAAAGAGTCGTAATTATCAATGATTAACAGCACAGTTGATCCCGCCAAAGCCTTTCCGCACTTCGTCAGCGGAACTGGGCGCAAATGCTACCACAGGCATCTGCGCACTGCATCAGCTGCAACGCTAGAACTCATTGATAGGAAGAATAGGCGTTGGCCATGGCGTAGAAAGCCAAAGTGCATAATGTTTAATGAGCATATCACTCTGCGTGTCGAGTATATGGATAAGTCTAGGGTCCACCAAGGTGCCCGCCTGCTGCGAAATAGCCTGAAGCGCTCCAAGCACTCGCTGCTCAACGCTGCCTTCCTGCCGTTCGATTTCTGCATCCAACAACTCAGCAGCACTGACAACACGGCACTCTTCGGGGATTTTCTCCCCTTCAATTTCAGGAAAACCGGCACCGTCCCAACGTGTGTTTTTATAAGTCAGTAGCGTAACCGACAAACACGCAAACCCTTTGGTGGCCTCAGAAAGAAGTAACATGCTTCGGCTTTCTGCAGATGTGTTATTGCCCCCATCATCCCAAAGCTCACCAATGGCACATAACGGATACGCCAATGAAATGTCTTCCGCTTTTGATTTCGTGAGGCCATATTGCAAGGCTAACCACTCGCACAATTGCGCTATTCGAGGCGCCGAAATCTCCACTAAGTTATTATGAAGCGCTGCCACAGCGGCAATTTGATTCATGACCAATTGGTAGTTTTCGCGCATGTTTTTCGCTCGGGATTCCCCGAGCAAATTCGCGACACGACTTCTGACCAATTCAGGGGAAACGGGTTTAATCAAAAAATCAGCAGCTCCACTTTTAAGCCCTTCCACCTCGCTCTGATATTCATCCAGTGCCGAAACTATCACCACAGGAATATGGCAAACCGTCCGTTCACTTTTTAGCTGGCGACACACTTCATAGCCGTTCATACCCGGCATCATAATATCGAGCAAGATTAAATCGGGCTTTTGTTGCATCGTGAGTTCTATCGCTCGCTCTCCACTTTTGGCAAAAATGAGCGTGTATTGGTCTTGCAATATTGTTCTCATGACGTGCAGGTTGCTGGGTTCATCATCAACAACAAGAATTTTATATGCCATAACTTTGGACTCCATTACGCTGCGAGTTTGGCATCTTATCCATCATGGTTAAGATCAAACTGTATGCCTCATCAAGTTCAAAACTTTCTATCGACGCGACAAACTTTGAAAGTAGTGAAGGCGCGACAAAGCTGGCCATCGTGGGGACGAGCTCTTTATATAACGTGTCGTCAAATTGACCTTCTGACAACTTACTAATAAACACTTCGGTTTTACGAGCAAACGCTTCTTGCGATAGTTTGACTAACGCTAGGTCGCTGTCTAATTCATCAGAACGTATTCCAAGATAGGCCAGAGCCATGTCAAATGTGTTAGTCATGCAGGCCTCCAGCCCATCGAGTTTGGATTCAGCTTTTGCAATGTCTCCACCCTCAATGTAAGAAAGCAATCGTGTCATGTCTTGTTCAAGCCGCTGAAAACCTATGTGATGAGCACCATCAATGGCTTCAGAGAGCAATCGTTCTACTGCTTCGGGTTGCTCGCTTAAAATCTCTCTCACATGAAGCGAAAGACCAAAATAGTTAGTCCGGTATTCTGCTACGACACCTAACAAAATCTCTGACGTTGGCCAGTGCTGGAATGCCCATGCATCATTGAAGTATTCCCTCTCTTTTTCCTGATGTGCCAAGTTGATAGTTGTGACATTTTCATCGGCACAACCACAGCACTGCTTCAATACTTCGAGTACGGCATCACTGAAAAATGGTTTTTCAACCACACCATCAAAACCATTCTTGGCCCATTCTTCATCAGGTGTTGGATCAACGGACAGTTTCATCGCAATGACCCTCAGCGAATCTGACCCACTTTGCTCAGACCATTGGCGCAACGTTTCAGGAGAGGGATAACGTTGCTCATCCAAATACGCATCGAATAAGACAACATCCACCTGCTGCGTTTTAATCACGTCTTCTGCCGCCTCAATGTCCGTGAAGGTCAACACTTTCACACCTTGGCGCAACAGCATGTCTCTCAATTCTTGTTGGTTTCGTTGCACATCATCAATCACTAACACTTCTAATGGTGGCAGTGCGTAGCGAACAGTTTCACCGCTAAGCTGAGCGCTGTGTTGAGCCAAAATGATCGGTAAGTCGGCATACACCACAGAACCATGTATGGATTCGCCATCAAACCATAAACTGCCATTCATCAGCTCAATAAGCTGTGTCACTAAAGTGGCAGATAAGGTTTGGCCTGATTTTTCCGCATCTGCAGTCAACGCTTTATCGTTTTCAAAGGAGTAACTCGCCACCGCAAAACGCACCATATCGCCTGTCGGGAGGACGTGAAGCGCGACGTTACCTTTGTCGGTTTTCGTTAACGCACTTCGCATCATGTTTTGGAGTAACTGCTTAATGCGGCGAGAATCACCCACGTAATGCTCTCTGAGATGGTGGCTGTAATGAAGAGACACCTGCAACTCTCGGGCTTGTACCGTTTCTCTAGCAATAAACTCTATTTGACGGCAAAGCTGAACTAACGAGAAATCATTGATGTCGAGCGGCAAAGATTGGCTTTCTAGTTTCGAGGTATCAAGAATGTCATTGATGAGCTTCAATAAGCTGTTACCCGATTCTCGGATGACTTCCAAATGATGACGATGAATGGGATTATTTTGTTCGTCGATCAACACTTCCGTTAACCCCAATATCGAGTTCATTGGAGAACGAAACTCATAACTCATGTTTGCCAGAAATGAAGCTTTCGACTGTGATGCCTTATCTGCTAAGCGTATTTTCTCTTCGATCTCTTTTTCTTCTTCTCGCTTGTCGGTAATGTCGACAATGATGCCGTCAATCCACGCACTGCCATCCTCGGCACGATAACTATGACCAATTTCCCAAAACCATTTTTCCTCGTCGTCTCGGCTCATGAACCGATACTCACAGTCATATTTTCCGTTCCGCCTTGATGCGACTTCCCTCGTTTTACGATAATTCGCAGTATCTTCAACGTGAATCCTATCAACAAAGTGAGAAACGCCATTCTCACCAGTCAGTATGGATGCGCTATACCCCGTCATCGACTTCGCGGCTTCGCTGATATACACCATATGACGCGTCGCACCAGTCATTTCTCGAAAGGCCATACACGGGAGATTGGCCACTAAGGATCGGTATTGTTTTGCATTCTCTCTCAACGCCCACGCAAGGTGTCGCTGCTCTGAGATGTCAGAGATAATGCCAACAAAACAATGTTCATCGCCTTTCTGCTGGTATCCAATGGCCAGCCTCACTGGAAACACAGAACCATCTTTGTGCTTTGCCATCACCTCACGGACACTATTCACGACCCCTGACTCTCGATTATCAAGAAAATTATGAATGTACATGTCGTGTCGATGCTGATGCTCATCAGTAACCAAGATACGGATGTTTTTACCCACAGCATCTGATGCATACCAGCCAAACACTTTTTCTGCTGCAGGGTTAAAGAAGGTAATCTTGCCTTTGCTATCGATAGAAATAACCGCTTCGGTTGCTGTCTCTAGAATTGAATCTAGCTTTTCCTCTCTCTGCCCGAGTCGAATCGCTTGCGCTTTTACACTGAAGTAAGCATTCGCTAACAGACTAAACAACAATACAAAGCTGACAATAAATGTCAGGATCATCAAAACATCCCGCACCTCATAGGGACGCAAGTCAATGCGGTTGGGCTGCGAAGACAGTGAAATCGCTTCGCACGAGAGTATTGCGCATAGGAGCAACGCCAGCGCAAAACACAAACCACTGGTTAACGCCCCAGAGATATCCCGTTCCTGCGTCACGCTCCTGTGTTTGGAAAAACGTGACCACAATGCAAACGTGATTAACGCTCCCCCTGCCGCCGAAGCCATGGTGAAAACCGCCATATCAAAATGTGCAATCGCGACACCATTAATACCGGCATACACCAAGATATTTTGCACAACCATTGACACAGATAGCATCCCAGCGGCCATGAATATTTTAATCGGTGGGTTCGATTGATAAGCAATCAGCCTCAAAGCAACCAAATTAAAGTAGAAAGTGATAACCGTTGGCATGGCAAACATGGCAGGCAAAAAGCCTTCATTTTGAAACGATGACACCGATAGCACGGTCCCAATGGGCATCAGTGCCATGCCTACAGTCAACGCAACCGCATTCACTAGAATCGGGGAAAATTGAAACAGAGAGGATCTTTTTTCCTGCAAAGGCCTATGCAAGAAAGCAAACGTCACCGTCGCGAACGTTGCCACCGATGCTGTCAGCAATACCCACGGCCCTGTGAAGCTGTGTGGCAAAGGCTGAAACGTCACGGAAGGCAGGAAAAATAATGACAATGATTCAATAATTGACATGCATGCTACCGATTTAACTCAAAGTGATACGAAGGGATCTTGCTCATTAAAGAGATTTTCACCTCTTTAATGAGACACCTATAAGCGTAGTCAAGAATCGGCAAGCGTCGTCAAGAATTGGCGTGCAACCCTTTAAAAGATGGATGAAAAAAAGGCTCCCGAAGGAGCCTATTGTTTGGCAAAGATGCTGTTACTTAATATTGCAGCTAAAGCGACGGAACACCGCCTTGGTTTTCTCGTCAAGCGTGGCTTGGCCACATGGGATATCAATGAATCCCCACAGGCGCATGCCTAGCGAGACTGAATCACCAAAGCCAATCCCTTGATCAGCGAGGAATTGACTGTCTTGGTTGTACTTACGATTACTTTTCCAACGTAACCAAGGGCGTGATGAATCCACTTGTCCATTGATCGTAGGTTGCACCCAGAAAAAGCTCTTGTTCTTAAATCTCAGAGTGAACTTCTGCGGTGCTACTGCATACTGCAGGCTAATCACAACGGGGTCGTGGTCGGACGAAGAATAGGCGTTATCTGATTTAACCAGATCGCCGGTGAAGCGTCCGGAGTACTCAAATAATGAACTCTCTACCGAGTTAATGTGCCAATCTTCAACCCCTGTGACTTTCTCCACCACACTGGCATTACCAACAGCATGATCTAAGCTGCCCAGTTCACCATCAAAGGTGTAAGAGAACGCATCATCACCAAGCGCATACGTTGCCAAATTCACGTAGCCAAAGCCATCTCCAACTTCTCGCGCAACGTCGTCGAGCGTGACGCCAGCAATGGATGTCCCCGCAGCGGTTACAATCTTGCGTTCGGCACTCGCTGAATCGTAGTCAGTAAAGACACGCATCGGATCTTCTCGCCCGTAGGCATTAAAATCACCCAATGCAATCACATCACCTTGAATGTCGCTGAGCGCATTGCCCAGCGTTTCTGCCGCAGAAACACGGAATTCATTACAGCGACCTTGAAGATCGGCAGGGTCGTCACTGAACTCACCCGCAATCCAGTCTTCATAGCAACCTGAGCCTTTCGATTTGAAATGGCTCACCGCCACTGAAAGTGTTTCACCTTCAACCACATTGAACGTTTGTAGCAAGCTATCACGTTGGAACTTGTCTAATTGACGCGTTTCACCATCAGGATTTTCACCCGAAATATGCTGTTCAGGCATACGTACAACCACTGCATCACCCGATGGAGACACAACTGCATCACGGTAAATCACGGCAACTTGAATGGCATCCCCTCCTAGGAATGCTCCTTCAGTCAGATCGGAAGCAGCAGGAGTAATATACGAATAATGCTCCGCTTCATCGGCAAAGCGACTGTTTAATTCCGCCACCAAATTAGCCAATGCGCCCGTATCCGCAAATCCGTTATTTTCGATTTCCATCAAGCCAACAATATCTGCATCCATTGCGGTCAGTGCATTCACGATTTTGGCTTGTTGTAACGCAAATTCCGCCGCGTCTTTCGTGCCACGGTTACAACCACGAGATGCATCCGCATCTGCTTGGTCATCACACGTCACATTCAGAGCACCACCAATCGCACTGGCGCTGGTGAAATAGTTCAGTACGTTAAAGCTAGCGACTTTCAGGTTGGTGTTATCAAATGTTTGTGGTGCAGCCGTTCTGTCTTGCTCTCGCACAAAGTCTCCTGCAGTGAGCTCATTCGTTACCACCAGACGGTAATCACTAAAGCTATAGCCCAACACACCTTCCAGATTAGTGACCGTATCTCCGACCCGGATATAACCTTGCTCGGCATCTAGTCCAGGGAAGTAAGGGACAACGCCATCTGGCGCTTTTTCATCTGACTCTATAAACAGTTGGTTGGCATCGTTCGCCGCCGCCAAATCTGCTGCTTCTTGTGAGCCAGCAATATGAAGCTGCGTTGGCTTGAATAATGGTGCTTCATGGGACAACACCATATTGTTTCTGAACGCATCAAAGTCAAAGCCGAAGTTACGTGTCACTACCATCTCGCTGGTTTGCGTCAAACGTACCTTCATCCCTTCATGACGCTCCAGTGCATCATCAAGAGACTCGCCCTCGCTGACCGCAAGTTCGGTCGCTGCCAATTCGCCAACTGTCTCGATGACTTCCCACTTATCGCCTGATGCATCAAGCTCGGTGAGATTGAAGAATTCTTTAACTTTGCCTCCAGCACATACCTGCATTCCGGGCTCGATGTCGGTTGGCGCTTGGCCTGTAAACACAAATAAACCATCAGACGTGGCTGAATCTCCGTCACCATTGGCATCTTGAATCCAAAAGCCCTTGTACAAGCTCGTCGTGACCGCAGTAACGACACCGGACACAAAGTAGCTATCTTCACTTTCAAAGCTGCCATCAGGCACTAGAGGACTGCGCGCACCACTGCCTTGTACCGCATAGGTTGGCGTCAAGGTCTCGTCATCACATGTGAAGGTATTTCCTCCCCCACCTCCGCCGCCATCACAAGCATCAAGGCCGCTGCACCCCAATCCATCAAAGGTATCTTGTGCGTATGATTGCCATTCAATCGACGAATCAAACGCCGTCGTGATATCGGTGCGACCAGTGCTGCCATCTTGACGGCGCAGCGTCGTATTCACCGCATAGTTCGAACCCAGTGCGAGTTCGCCTAAGCTATCAATAATGTTATCGCCATCATCGACCAAAGCCACAACATCATTGCCGTTAAATCCTAAGGAACCCGTAGTGATCTGACTGACATCTGTAATATCTGCAGAAGCGCTACTGTGTCCAACAACGAAGCTGTCACCCGCCGCCAATGAACCCGATAACGCAATGGTCGACGAGAAAGTGGTGTTACTGTTGAACGCGAGTTTAAGCGACCAGTTATCAAGGTTTACCGCAGAGGCACCGAGGTTGGAAATTTCAATTGCCTTATTATTTGATGAACCTTCGACATACTCGGTTATCAATACGTCTGCGCTGGCAGGCAAAGCCACACTTAATGCGAGAGCTAGGGAGCTCCATGTTGAGATCTTCATTTGCTGTCCTTTTTTGCGTGCGAAGTCATAAACACAACAAATGATTTAACAGCCTGAGATTTCATTTGCGTGATGAAAACCGCAGATCGCCGAAAGAAGGAAGGGCGTTTGTTCGGGAAATTGGATATTGATGCAAGCTTCAACACAAAACGAAATCGTTAAGTTCGTCGCAAGTTAAGGGATATTGGCGAGACTAGAAACAAAAAAAGCAGCGCGAACGCTGCTTTTTGGTATTCAACGGTGCACGTTAAGGGCGAGTCACAAAACCCACGGCTTCGTACACTTTCTTCAAGGTAACGGCTGCACGCTGAGAGGCTTTTTCTGCACCCGCTTTCATCACTTGATCCAAGTAAGCACGATCTTGACGGAATTCTGCATAACGCTGCTGAACAGGCTCAAGCATAGCGACAACGGCTTCTGCGGTGTCCGTCTTCAAATGACCATACATTTTGTCGGCGTAGTCTGCTTCAATCTCAGCAAACGTTTTGCCCGTTGCAACGGACATCAAACCCATTAAGTTCGCCACACCCGGCTTATTTTGAATATCAAAAAGAACGCGTGGTGGCTCTTCTGAGTCAGTCATTGCACGTTTGATTTTCTTCGCAATAGCTTTCGGATCTTCAAGCAGGCCAATCACATTGTTGCGGTTATCATCAGACTTCGACATTTTCTTCGTCGGATCTTGAAGACTCATTACTCGTGCACCCACTTGTGGGATATACGGTTCTGGCACACTGAATACGTCGCCGTACACGTTGTTGAAACGAGTTGCGATATCACGCGCCAGTTCCAAGTGTTGCTTCTGGTCATTACCCACAGGCACTTGATTGGCTTGATACAGAAGAATGTCTGCTGCCATCAATACTGGGTATCCGAACAAGCCGGCGTTAATGTTTTCTGCGTGACGTGCTGATTTGTCTTTGAACTGGGTCATGCGGTTAAGCTCACCCATTTGTGTATAGCAGTTCAGCACCCAACCCAATTGTGCGTGTTCAGGCACATGCGATTGAATGAACAGGTTACTTTTTTCAGGACTCACGCCTACCGCTAGGCATAAAGCGAGAGAGTCCAGTGTTGCTTCACGCAGCTTTTCTGCTTCCTGACGAACAGTGATCGCATGCAAGTCTACGATGCAGTACTGGCAATCGAAGTCATCTTGCATTTGTTCCCACTGACGCAAAGCTCCGATGTAGTTGCCGATACTAAGTTCACCGGAAGGTTGAACACCGCTAAGTACAATGGGTTTGGTCGAAGGATTACTCATGTTCTTTCTGTTCCTGTCAGTCAATTCAGCCAGCGTGACCACACGCTGGCTGTCTGTTCGAGAAAATTCTAATCGTTTTTAATTTACGCTGTTTTTTCGGTGCTGAGAACCGTTAAAAGCTGATTGAAGTGTTCAGCAACAAACTCTGGAGCGCTATCGCTGATAGGCTCTCCATAGTTGTACCCGTAAGTCAGGCCAACCGAGGCAAAGCCTGCATTTTTTGCGGCAAGAATATCGTTTTTAGAATCACCGACCATCAGCATTTGGTCGTTGCTTAGACCATGCTTATCACGAAGACTAAACAAACCTTCAGGATCTGGCTTGTTGGTTGGCAAAGAGTCCCCACCAATCACATCGGTAAAATAATGCGCGAGATCCAAGTCAGCCAGAATTTCTGGCACAAATTGATACGGCTTGTTAGTGACAATGCCTAGTGTGTAGCCTGCGGCTAGCAAAGCACTCAGGGTTTCTCTTACGCCTGGGTAAACGATGGTTTTACCATGCCCATTGTTGGCATAGTGAAAATCAAAACGTTCGCGCACTTGGCGATAAAGAGATTCATCGATGTCCGGACGAATTGTCACACTTTGGCTAAGTGCGCGCTTGAGCATAATCTCAGCGCCGTTACCAATCCAATTACGCACTTCGTCGTCAGTCACTGTATACAGATTAACATCTGCCAATGCCATACGAATGCCTTCAGCCAAATCTGGCACGCTATCTACCAAGGTGCCATCTAGATCAAACGCGATGTATTTGATCGATTCAAAAGTTACCGTCACGAATTATTTTCCTACTTTACTCAGTTCAGCTCGCATTTCGTCGACCACGGCTTTGTAGTCTGGCTGACTGAAGATAGCGGAGCCCGCCACAAACATATCCGCACCCGCTTCTGCAATTTCACGGATATTATCGACTTTTACGCCACCATCAATTTCAAGACGGATATCACGACCGCTTTCATCAATACGACGACGTACTTCACGCAGTTTATTTAGCGTTTCGGGAATAAATGACTGACCACCAAAGCCAGGGTTTACCGACATCAGTAAGATTAAGTCCACCTTGTCCATGATGTGGTCTAGGTGATGCAATGGCGTCGCAGGGTTAAATACCACGCCTGCTTGGCAGCCATGCTCTTTGATCAGCTGCAAGCTGCGGTCAACATGATCACTCGCTTCCACGTGGAAGGTAATCATGCTCGCGCCAGCTTTCGCAAAATCAGGAATAATGCGATCTACCGGTTTCACCATCAGATGAACGTCGATCGGCGCAGTAATGCCATAGTCACGAAGAGCTTTACAGATAGGTGCACCAAACGTGAGGTTTGGTACATAGTGATTGTCCATGACATCGAAATGCACCACATCAGCACCCGCTGCCAGAACTCTTTCGACGTCTTCACCTAAACGTGCGAAATCCGCCGAAAGAATCGACGGCGCAATCAGAAAATCCTTCATTCTATAGCCTCACTAAGCCCAAAAGTCGGCGCAATTCTACCCGATCCAAGGCCGTCTGTCTTATCAGATCCTCTGATTGATACCATAACGTGTTCGTTTTATAGATGGTGCAAGTGATGCCAGTACAAATGGGCTAAGCTGGTGTCAGAACAATCAGATACTACAAGAGAGCCATCATGCACGACACAGATCGACAACCCGAAAAAGTCGGGATTTGGGAAGTAGTGAAAAGTGTTTTTGCCGCCATGTTTGGCGTGCAATCAGACAAAAATCGACAGCGAGATTTCAAGCAAGCCAGTATGGCGCCCTATCTATTGGTCGGTATTCTATTTGTCGTGTTCTTTGTGTTGGGATTGATTGGTGTGGTGGCGTTAATCACGCCAAATTAAACGATACCCCAGCGATTTGAAGATGCTCAGGTATCCTCAGACTACGGTGATTCCGGACTTTCGCATGCAAATAGCGCCAGCAACTCATTCACTTTGTTTCTGCCACTGCCATTGCGACTGATCGTCCGCTTGACTCTTACCACGTTGAGGTGTGCACCATGGTATAGACTGCGCGTCAACGGTGTATCGTGGTTTGAAACCAGCACAGGAACACTCTTATCCATCGCAGCTTTTCGGGCTAAATCGCCAAGAATCGCTTGGTCATCGAGACTAAATCCGCCACTCGAATAGGTAGTGAAGTTCGCCGTTGACGAAAGCGGTGCATAAGGAGGATCGCAATAAATCACACTGCCACGGCGCGCACTCTTAAAGCTTTGCTCATAACCTTCACATACAAACGTCGCCTTTTTGGATTTCTCTGAGAAAAACTCCAGTTCGGCCTGAGGGAAATAAGGTTTCTTGTAAGAGCCAAATGGCACATTGAAGCCACCTTTTTTATTGTAACGGCAAAGGCCGTTAAAACCGTGGCGGTTCATGTACAAGAAGTAAAGCGAACGCAAATACGGGTCAGTGGTGGCGTTAAACTCTTCGCGAATAGAAAGGTAAGCTTCTTTTTGATTGTACTCTTGCGTAAACAAGGTTCGCACATCATCAATATAGCGATGCGGCTCTTGTTTGAGCAGATTATAAAGATTAATCAAATCTGGATTAATGTCAGCAAGACGGTATTGTTCGAAGTCAGTATTCAAAAACACCGAACCCGCGCCAACGAATGGCTCAATCAGCTTTTTGCCTTCTGGCAAATGTTTGCGGATATCGTCAACCAGAGAGTATTTACCCCCAGCCCACTTAAGAAAGGCGCGATGCTTTTTCATTAATGTGTATCCACTACCACAGATGCTCGAAAGGTGGCGGATTGTATCTCATTTTTAACCATCAATCAGCGTAATTTCGCACCTGACGTGACGCTCAAGTGCGGTTAATTAACCAGTCCTATCTCTTTATGAATCTGCGTGAAGGATTTCGCCCACGGATTTAAGCCTCGAACATCGGCAGATAAAGCCAATTCAGCACGTCGTGCTTCAGCCACCGTTGGGTAGTCGCCGAGCAACACCATGTACCAAGACTCACCATTTCGACGAGTCTCGTAAACCAAAGCTCTACCTTGCAGAGCGTATTGATCCAAAAACTCGCTAACGGCAGTCTTTGATTGCAATGCTGCAAGCTGCAACGCATAACGCGCTTTCGGGACGGTCAGTAGTAACTGGTTAGCCATAGGAACATCAGTCGCAACAGGTTTATCTTGTGTCGATGCTTGCGTCGTTGGCTGGGTTGTAGATGGCTTATTTACAGCTGTAACAACGTCCTGTGATACCACTGCATCCGTCACTGTAGGGGGCGTTTCTGCAGACTCAGACATTGGCACGCTTTCAGGTTGAGCCAATTCAGGGATCAACGGTTCAGCCACAGCATTGGTTCCATCACCACCGATTTGTTGATCATCCATGATGGCGTCAACCACATTATCCGGCACCACAATACGACGGTCTTGGTCACGACGACCAACCGTCATACCTTCAACGACTAAGGTATCAGGCAAAGCCATAGTGTCATCAAGCACCACTGAAGAGTCTTTTAGCTCGCCCGACATCGATGCATCACCGTTTGTCTGTGCCGCTATTTCTTGCTCTTTTTCTTCCAAAATATCAGCGAGAGCCTTCACACCATCTGGCATGTCTACCACTTCTTCTTGATGAGTTTGAGGCATCATTGACCACCACACAATACCACCACCGATGGCCAGTAAAAGCAGTACTAAAATGAGTAACGGTAATGGGGAGCGGCGTTTTTTCTCTTCCATTAAGGAGGTCTCCTGCTGTTCCAGCCCTCGTAAAGCGCCGGGTAACGAAGGCAATGATGCTGCTTTTTGCTTTAGCGCTCTGCGCTGAGAAGCATCCAGTTGACGGCTAACCATCATCACTTCAATGAACATTTCGCGTTCATTGTCAGCCAAAGGGCTGACTTCTAGTTCGAGTGGTTTAACACCCTGACCATAAGATACTTTATGTAGCCACTTATTTAGTTTCCCTTTGAGACTAAACAGTAACACATTGATTTGCCAACCATCGCGTTGTTGTGATTCGGTCACTAGTGCCCACAATTCAGCAATGATGTTGGCACTCAAACGCTGCGCATCATCAATGACAACCAGCGCATGAACACTTCGACCTTCGAGCATATATTCGAGGCTTTGTAGCATCGAATCTTGTTCATTGAAAACACCGTCTCGGACGATCTGACGCAAAATAATGGCGCGGTGCTGCGCATCTTGCTGGCTAGGATTGCAGATAAGAAGGGATTGAGTAGGCTCATTGGCCCAATTCTCGAGGTAGCGTTCGCTTAGCCACGTCTTGCCTGCACCGGGTTCACCGGTGACTTGGACTAGGTTAGAACTGAATCGAGTAAGAAACTGTATTCTTGACAACAACTGGATTTGGCTATCTAAATCCAGTGCGATCATGTCTTGGGAGCCTGTCATATACAAACCCGCTTAGTGTGTCTTTATGACCTCAGCAAGCGTCTCGGGAGTCACGTTTGCAACTACTTCAGCGGTGCCAATAGACGTTGGCAGCACAAAGCGAAGTTGCCCTGAAAGCACTTTTTTGTCGCGTTTCATGTGCTTAATAAAGGCATCATAGTCCATGCTGGCAGGTGCTTTCACGGGGAGATTCGATTTTTCTAGCAAGGAAGTGATACGGCTAACATCTTCCTGCGAGAGCAATTGTTGATACTGAGCCGTTTTAGCTGCCATCACAGTACCTGCGGAAACCGCTTCACCATGTAGCCAGTTGCCATAGCCCATTTCTGCTTCAATCGCATGACCAAAAGTATGGCCAAGATTGAGCAAAGCACGAACACCAGACTCTTTTTCATCTTCAGCGACGACGTCAGCTTTGATTTGACAGCAACGTTTAATGGCATACACCAAAGCTGCGGAGTCTAGCTGATTCAGCGCTGAATAGTTGTCATCCAACCATGTAAAGAATGCGCTGTCAGCAATAATGCCGTATTTGATAACTTCTGCCATACCTGCTGCGAACTCACGGGCAGGTAGCGTTTGCATAACATCAATATCAATTACGACCGCTTTAGGTTGGTAAAACGCGCCGATCATGTTTTTGCCAAGAGGGTGGTTTACCGCGGTTTTCCCCCCCACAGAGGAGTCCACTTGCGACAACAAAGTGGTAGGCACTTGAATAAAGTCCACACCACGCTGATAACAAGCAGCCGCAAAACCTACAAGATCACCAATCACACCGCCGCCAAGGGCGACAATCAATACATCACGAGCGTAGTTACCCTCGAGTAAAAACGTATTGATGGTATTAAATGTGTCGAGTGTTTTGTATTGCTCACCATCAGGGAGGGTAAGCAAAGCTGGTGTACCACCAGCTTTTTCCAAGGTATTCAGGAGACGATCCGCATACAGCGGAGCAATGGTATCGTTTGTGATAACCACCACTTGACGACCTTTGGCATCAGAAAAGAAGGTGGGATCGGAAAGCAATCCTTCACCAATCGATATGGGGTAACTTCTGTCGCCTAGGTTTACGTCGATCCTTTCCATGGAATACCTTTTTCGTGCTTAGTGATTTTCCAATAGTTCGATGATTTGATTTGCCACAACTTTGGCACTTTGATCATCAGTACGAACTACGTAATCAGCAATTTCTTCGTAAAGAGGGTTACGCTCTTGTGCCAACGCTTCCAGCACTTCACGAGGCTGATCGGTTTGCAACAATGGACGTTTCTTGTCACGTTGAGTTCGTGCCAACTGCTTTTCGATAGTGGTTTCAAGATACACAACGATGCCACGAGCGGACAGACGGTTACGGCTCTCTTTACTCAAGATTGAACCACCACCGGTCGCCAGTACGATACCTTGCTTTTCAGTCAGGTCGTTGATGACGTTCTCTTCGCGAACACGGAATCCCTCTTCACCTTCAACATCAAACACCCATGCGATATCAGCACCAGTGCGCTCTTCAATCACGGTGTCCGAGTCAAAAAATTCCATGTGTAGTTGTTGTGCTAGGTGTCGACCAATTGTGCTTTTGCCAGCCCCCATTGGACCTACAAGAAAGATATTTCGTTTTTCAGCCATTTTAAGCAATATACGCGCGGTTAATGAAAACAACACCGCCCGCAGGCTCGCTACTTGAAAGCCCGAGGCGCCAATTTCCTCACAGATAATTCGTGATCAGACCAAAAATTATCTCAGGTCAACTAGCCCTTTGGCAACTTAAAATACGCCTTTATGGCAGTTTAAATTTACGGGCACGGCATGTTTATCGAGGAAACAGGCTGAAACAAGCACTTGGTGCTCACTTCAGCCTGTGTAGGATATTTGTTACCACAAGTACCTATAACACAATGAGTTAAATCACTTTATTGCGCCATAATCCTTGGTGTAACAAAGATAAGAAGCTCTCGTTTGCCCATGGTTTCATAATTTCGGCGGAACAATTGACCAATCCCAGGAATGTCGCCAAGCAATGGGATTTTATCGACACCTTCCATCATTTCATGTTGATAAATACCCCCTAGCACGACGGTTTCACCGTCATTAACGAGAACTTGAGTGCCAATACGCTGAGTATTAATCGCCATTGCTTCACCCGTACCGGCTTTAACTGTACCAGCAGGCTTGTCTTGGGTGACCTGCAAATCCAACACCAGTTTATTATCTGGCGTGATTTGAGGGGTTACAGAAAGGCTCAATACCGCCTTCTTAAATGACACAGCAGCTGCACCACTGGAGGATGCCTCGAGATAAGGTAATTCGGTACCCTGTTCAATATAGGCCGCAGTTTTATTGGTGGTAAGTAGACGTGGCGAAGAAATAATTTCGGCGCGTGACTCTGCTTGCAAAGCCGATAGTTCAAGATCCAGCAGCAAATCTTTACCGAGGTTCGCCACCTGAAACGCAATACTGGCTGCGTTCGGGCTGACAGCCCCTAGATTCACGTTCAAGAAGTCATCGATATTATTTTGTGATGGCGTTGAACCTCCACCACCCGTAATAAAATCTCCACTGTCTCTATCTGAAATGAAATTGTTGTCCCACCCTACGTTGCTCTCAATTGAGCCGCCAGTGGTGAAACTTCCGTTAGTGTTGGCAACACCCCAACGCACACCTATCTCTTCAAGTGTCCCCTCATCCACTGTCACAATACGCGCTTCGATTTCAACCTGATCGACAGGAATATCTAATGAAGCGATCAGCGATTTCACCACATCGATATTGTCTGCGAGATCACGGATCACCAAGGCGTTAGTTCGAGGGTCAACCGCAATACTGCCACGCTCAGTAAGCAAGCTGATGCCTTCATCTTCCCCACCATCAAGCATATCTTTCAGATCGACAGCATTGGCATATTTTATGTGCAACACTTCTGAACGCAGCGATGCTAATTCTCTTTCGTTACGGCGCTTCTCCAACACCAAGCGCTCTTGCTCATCCAACTCTGCTTTGGGAGCCACCAGCAAGATATTGCCCATCTGACGCTTGTCTAAGCCTTTCACATTCAAGATGGTATCAAGCGCTTTTTGCCAAGGCACATCATCGAGCCTCAAGGTCAACGTGCCGTTGACCGAATCCGACACAACAAGGTTAAATCCGTTGTGCTCTGCCACCATCTGCAAGACAGAACGCACTGAAATGTCTTGGAAATTGATAGAGATATTGGCGTTCTTCTTGGCTTTTTTGTCTTTGTTAGATTGGCTCTTCGGCAACGATGAAAACGGGAACACTTCCACTGTCAGTACATTGTCGGTTTGATAATAGTCGTAACCAAAGTACCCAGAAGTTGTCAAAGTGACTTGGGTATCATCATCGACGGCTTGTACATCGAGAGACTTTGCCGTTGTGTCAATCTGATCGAGACTTCGTGAACCAATCAGATTGTCTTCAACCTGTGTCGCTTTGGCGTTGATAACTAGTGCTTTGTCTTCTTTGCCAAAATTCGTTACCACGGACTTTTCGGCAAAAGTAAGAACGATAAGTGTTTTACCGCTTTCCCCTTTTGAAAACTCGACGTTTTGCAGCTGGTTGCTTGCGAACACCAGTGGTGTCACAAGCAAACATATCGCAGCGAGAGCCCAATGCATCCCTCTGCGCATTTTGCCTTGGCATCCTTCCCTCAGGCTTTTCATTGTTTACCCTTATTTGTTGTTATTTAGTGCCAATCTGACGTTACGTACCTGCCAGCAGCCAAGGCCGTCTGGAAGGTGTTCGGTAATAGAAAGCGTGTGTTGACTAATGCTATCGACGCGACCTCGATTGTTACCCATCATGCGTCCTATCCCTACTCGGTGAATAGTGCTATCGGGTGCCTCAACCAATGCCCAGTAACTGCCTGGCAAGCCAATAACCCCTTTAAAATCTAACGACGCGAGTTCATATCCTTCCAACGAGTCTCTGCTCGGTAAATCACTCGGCTGCCAGCAATCACCTTTTGCCAAGGTGTCTTCTTCTTCAGCCGCTGGTAAAACAAAGGGATCGGTGTCTACCGCTGGGTTAAACGGCAATGCCGCATAGACAGGTTCGGGTGGTAGCGGAGTGGCCGTCACTTCTGCGGCAGAGTACGTCTGCACGATAAAGCGATCGAGTTCTTGCGAGGCGTCCTTTTGCTCACAGCCCGTCAGCACGACGAGTGCTATCAGTGTTAAGGGATACTTCATTGCGCTACCCCCTTATTGGCGTTTTCATATCGATAGGTATGCGCCGTAACTGTAAACCTCAGGTCACTCTGCTTGCCCTCCCGTGATATCGAGAAATTTTGAAGCGCGACAATCCTCGGCAAACGCGCTAGCGCAGCAGAGAATTGACCAACATTTCGATAGTCACCCTTTAGCTCTATCTCTAGTGGTATCTGATACAGCCAACCCATACGTTTGCCATTGCGCCAATTAAGACGCTCAAAGCTCAAACCATATTGCAGACCCGTATCATTAATCCCAGCCAGTAAAAGGGCGAGTTCATCTTCGGCCGGAAGTTGCTGTGTTAAGCGCGCATAGTAGCGTTGCAGCTCAACCATTTGCTCTTCAACATTTGGCAAAGCGGCGACTTGTTCCGCTTTGATTCGAAACTGAGTGCGAAGCAGTGTCTCCTCTTGCTTTGCCATGTTTATATCGTCTTGCACAGGCAATACAACAAAGAACATCGCAGCGCCCAACAACCCTAGGGCGATAACACCCAGCAGCAGATTTTGCGCCACTGCGGGCCATTCAGGGATTTCATCAATATCCCAATCACGCCAATCAGCGGCCATCTGTGTTCTCCTGCGGTAAGTTAGGAACCACGTAACCCACCAACTCAAAGGTTGCCTTAAATCGCTTTTCGACAAAGGTTGATCGTGACGAGTCACTGATGATGGAATGTATTTGAACTTGGCTAGCGGCAGGATCGGCCTCTAACAATGCCAGCAATGTGGCCAACTGCGCATTGGATCGACTTCGCCCTTCAATGTTCACTTTCCCAGATGTCATCGAGACTTTATCGAGTACCACACCATCAGGGGTGATTTGAGGTAAAAGGTTAAACAACAATGTGGCGTTATTTCGCTGCTTTTGTAGCGCATTCACCAACGTTAAACGCCGTTGAAGCGTATCTCGCTCTACTTCCCGCTTCGCAAACGCACGTAAGGTGGTATTCAAACTGTCTATCTCAGTTTGCAAACGCGCATTACGAGCCTCTTGCGCCTCGAGTTGTTGACTCATCATCCAGCGCCCAAATCCAGTGAGTGCCATCAACAAAACAAGTAGCAATGCCACTTTTTGAAAAAACTGCCGACGTATTGCTTGTCTATTTATCTCTCGCCATGGAAGTAGGTTAATACTGACAATCATTGGTTAACTCCTCGCAACGCGAGACCAATCGCGGTAGACCAGGCACTCACAGGCTCATTAAGTTGTTCAATAAGAGCGGGGGAATACGTCAATCCACGTAATGGATTCAACGCTTGGGTCGGCCAAGATAAGAGGGATTCAAGTTGCAAGATGTCGACATGCTTTGCACACTCGCCCGACAACCACACGTGAGAGACTTCGGCGCCAGAAAGCTGAGTTGCCGCGAGTTGATAATGTCGCTTGATGATATCGGCTAGTTGCTCAGTATACAGATGTCGATCTGTCGAAGGATCGCTGGTTTGAGTCAGCATCGGTGCCGGCAGTTCGCGGTAGAACGGGCCTGATTGCTCTCCGCCCATACAAATCTGTAATCTCTCTAGGCCAACATCCACCAGCAACCCAATCCCAGACACAAGTTGAATGTCTGATTGCTCTCGGTATAAACGCGTTAACGCCTGAGTGTGCAGTTCAATTACAGACAACGAGAACCCAGCCTGAGCCAGTCCCGTTAATGTGTCATTCAACATTGATTTTCGGCAGGCATATACCTCAGTGGCGCTTTTATCTGCAAGCGTATGATAGTCATAAAGGAGCTCATCAAATGGCAGCCCCAGACTCTCAGATAGCTGCAAGCCAACTTGCACAAACTGCTCATGCTCTGGAGCATCCTTTAGCACTGGAAATCGCTTCACAGCGATACTACTTTGCGGCACACCCATAATCTGATGCTTTGGCCAATGCCATGGTAATGAGCACGCCTTAGCAATACGCTTTTTCACACTTTTTAATACGGTATCGAGTGTGTCTGGGTCATAAGGAGAAACCAGTAACGTTTTCAGCGTGACTGATTGATTGCGTTGCTGAAGTAAAGCCGCCCGCACTGTGTTCGTGCCAATATCAATGCCTACAGTCGTTGTTACACCAAACATTTACCGTGCTACCTTCTTAAAAGTCAGCATCAAGTAACTTTTTTGAAAGTTCTCTTTGCAGATCCGTTATTTTTTGTTCAGTTGTCTTTATACTACCCACACTAATCAATATGACGGCTCGACAAAAAACGTGACGGGAAATATCAAGTGAAGTTCATTAAGCGACTGCTCATCCTTGCAATAGTTTGCATATTACTTGGAGTGGGTACAATTTTTGGGTTTTATGTTTACGTAAAACCTGAATTACCAGACGTTGCCACTCTAAAAGATGTAGAGCTGCAAACGCCGATGCAGGTATTCAGCTCTGATGGCAAACTGATCTCCCAATTTGGTGAGAAACGTCGTATTCCTGTCACCTTCGATCAGCTGCCTCAAGACTTGATTGATGCGTTAATCGCGACCGAAGATAGTCGTTTTTACGAGCATCCAGGGATCGACCCGATCGGGATCACGCGAGCGGCCATTGTGGTTGCAATGTCCGGCTCAGCGAAACAAGGCGCGAGTACCATTACTCAGCAGCTAGCGCGTAACTTCTTCTTGTCCAACGAGAAGAAAATCATGCGTAAAATCAAAGAGATTTTCATCGCCATTCACATTGAGCAACTGCTAACAAAAGAAGAAATCATGGCGTTGTACGCTAACAAGATTTTCTTGGGTTACCGCTCTTACGGGTTTGGTGCTGCAGCACGCGTTTACTTTGGTAAAGATTTAAACGATCTGACCTTGAGTGAACTCGCCACGTTAGCGGGCATGCCAAAAGCCCCATCAACCATGAACCCGATTTATTCCATCGAACGCGCAACAAATCGCAGAAATGTGGTACTTAAACGCATGCTAGATGAAGGCTATGTCACGCGTTCAGAATATGAACAGGCGCGTAATGAGCCACTTATCGCTCGCTACCACGGTGCTGAAATTGAATTGAACGCCCCTTATGTAGCGGAGTTAGCGCGTGCTTGGGCGGTCGAAAAATACGGAGAAGGCGTTTACGAATCAGGCATGAAGGTTTACACCACGGTTGATTCACGCCTTCAACAATCTGCGCAACATGCCACTGTGAGCAACTTGCTCGCTTATGACCAACGTCATGGATACCGTGGTGCGGTAGCAAATCTTTGGGGTGACAATGCGCAGCCTTGGAGTAGCGAAGAGATTGTCGCTCATCTGAAAAAACAGCCTAGCTATGGCGAACTCAAACCAGCGGTTGTGACCAAAGTTGAAGATAAAACCGCAAACGTAGAGCTTCAAAGTGGCGATATTGTTACGCTACCTTGGGATGGCATGAAGTGGGCACGCCGGTATATTACCGACAACCGCCAAGGCTCTGCACCAAAGCAGACCGCAGATATCTTGAGCGTTGGCGAGCAAATATGGGTACAACACATCGATGATGCTTGGCACTTAAGCCAAGTACCAGATGCCAACACAGCCATGGTCGCCATCTCACCGGATAATGGTGCGGTAAAAGCCTTGGTTGGCGGCTTCAACTTCGTGCATAGCAAGTTCAACCGCGCAACTCAATCCATCCGTCAGGTAGGTTCGAGCATCAAACCGTTCATCTACTCTGCCGCCATTGATCAAGGCATGACCTTGGCAACACTGGTAAATGACGCTCCAATCAATCGCTGGGACTCAAGCCAAGGCGTTGCATGGCGACCAAAAAACTCGCCACCAACATACGACGGCCCAACTCGCGCACGCATTGGTTTAGCACAGTCTAAAAATGTTATGGCTGTCCGTGTTCTTCGCCGCGTTGGACTTGATGAAACTATCGATTTCCTCACTCGCTTTGGCTTTAAACGCGACGACCTCCCTCGTGCTGAAGCATTGGCATTGGGCGCAGGCAGTTTAACGCCAATGGAAATGGCTCAGGGTTTTGGTGTCTTTGCTAATGGGGGTTACTACCTCAAGCCGTTCTATATCGTCAAAGTCGAAGATGCATTTGGTGTGTTGAAATACACCGCAACTCCACAGACTATCTGTCGTGAAAACTGTGATTCGCAACAAGCCAATAAACGTGACTCCGCCAACTTGTTAGAAGAAGAGAACCTGCTTGAGCAAACGGCTGATATGGAAAATCAACCCGAGTTCGCCCCGAAAGTTCTGAGCGAACAAAACGCCTTCTTGGTTCGAGAAATGCTGGAAGCCAATATTTGGGGCGGCGGTGATTGGCGTCAAGGTACAGGTTGGAACGGTACAGGCTGGCGAGCGCAAAAACCATTAAACCGACGTGATATCGGCGGTAAAACGGGCACAACGAACGACTCGAAAGATGCATGGTACACAGGTTTTGCCCCCGGTTTAGTCGCAACCGTCTGGGTCGGTTTTGATGACCACTCTCGTAACCTTGGCAAAACGTCACGTAATGCCAACCTAGACAACACCCAAACGTCTGGCGCGGAAGCAGGTGCAAAAACCTCTCAGCCAGCATGGATAGACTTTATGGTGGATGCCCTCGTGGATGTTCCTGCGCAGCGTAAAGTGCTGCCGTCGAACATTGTTAAAGTCCGCATTGACCGCGATACCGGCTTACTTACCCGTAAAAATGATGCCAGTGCGATGTTCGAGTACTTTGAAAAAGGCTCCGAACCAACAGAGTATGTATCAGCTGCAGCATCTAACGGCGGTAACATTTACGAGTCCGACGGCGAAGAGCTCTTTTAATCTTGTATTCGGACAAGATAATGCGGATACGTTAAATACCGCATTCGAAAACACGTAAAAGAAAGGCGCCCGAGGGCGCCTTTCTTTTTAGACTCATTTAATTAAGCGCAGTGTCATCGCAAAACGTAGCAGCGCTAGCTTCTATAAACGCTAGTTTTTTACAGGATGACAAACGTCTTTTAGAGCAGAGGCAATGGTGACAGACAGCTTTTCATATCTCGCTCGTAACGGCGAACCCGGTCGGTAATCCAATGTCACCAGCCGTTGCGGCTCTGGGTCAACAGCATTGATATACACCACGCCATCTCGGCGCATACTCTTAGGCACGGCGAGTTTCGGCAACAACGTAATGCCCGTTTCTGCCGCGACCATATTGCGCAGCGTTTCTAAGCTTGTCGCTCTAAATCGCGTGTCTTCATTGGCACCTGCCGCGAAGCAAAAACCCATTGCCTGATCACGTAAGCAATGTCCATCCGCCAGCATCAATAGATTCTCTCCATTCAGCTCTGGCATACCAATTTCACTCTCATTCGCCCATCGATGGCTTTCAGGTACAGCCAGAAGCATCGGTTCAAGATAAAGCGGGATCTCTTTGAAATGCTCGGTCTCTTTGACCGATGCCACAATGATACAGTCGAGTTTACCTTCATCGAGCTGTTGAACCAGTTGATGGGTTTGCGCTTCATGCAAGAACAACTCTAGCTCAGGAAATGTCTGTTTAATGGCAGGGACAATATGCGGTAAAAGGTACGGACCAATGGTGGGAATGAACCCAATGTGCAATGGGCCGGACATCTCTTCCCCTTGCTGACTCGCCATCTCTTCCAACACTTTGACTTCCATTAACACCTTTTGCGCCTGACGAACCAGTTGCATGCCAGCATCCGTAAAAAGGACTTTTCGGCTGGTACGCTCAAGCAATACCACACCTAGCTCATCTTCGAGTTTACGTATCTGACCGCTCAACGTCGGCTGGCTAACAAAGCATGCTTCCGCAGCCTTACGAAAATGTTGATGCTCTGACAATGCCACCAAGTATTCGAGGTCTCGAATATTCACTTCACACACCCTTTGATAGATTTCACTTATTAAAATGATAAACCTAATCAATTAGAACTATCTACCCCTGTCGGCGTAATATAAACACATCAACCGGGAACACCGGATTAAAGAACTGAAAACAATATTTATTTTAAGGGGTACACCATGGAACTAATTAACAAAGAAGGTCAAAAAATCCCAAACGTTACTTTCCCAACTCGTCAAGGCGACGCATGGGTTAATGTAACAACGGATGAACTGTTTGCAGGTAAAACAGTGGTGGTGTTCAGCCTACCTGGCGCATTCACACCAACGTGTTCATCAACTCACTTGCCACGCTACAATGAACTGCATTCAGTATTCAAAGAGCACGGCGTTGATGACATTCTGTGTGTATCCGTGAATGACACCTTCGTGATGAACGCTTGGAAAGCGGATCAAGAAGCAGAAAACATTACGTTCATCCCAGACGGCAACGCAGAGTTCACTCGTGGCATGGGCATGGCAGTGGCGAAAGATGACATCGGATTTGGTGAGCGTTCATGGCGTTACAGCATGCTAGTTAAAGATGGCGTGGTAGAAAAAATGTTCATCGAGCCAAACGAGCCAGGTGACCCGTTCAAAGTCTCTGATGCTGACACCATGCTGGGCCACATTGCACCAAATCACAAACTACAAGAATCAATTACGGTATTCAGCAAACCAGGTTGTCCGTTCTGTGCGAAAGCAAAACAACAACTGATCGATAACAAGCTACAGTTCGAAGAAATTGTACTGGGTCAAGATGCCACCACCGTCAGCCTTCGTGCTATCAGCGGCCGTGCAACAGTGCCGCAAGTCTTCATCGGCGGTAAGCACATTGGTGGTAGTGAAGAGCTTGAAGCGTACTTCGCTTAATCTCAACACGTAAACCTTGAGGGCAGCATTGGCTGCCCTCTCTCTATCCAAAGCCCCATAAACGTATTCGATTCATTGCGCCGTCAGGACGTCGTTTCATCTGGAGAATTACAATGAAAACCTTGAATGTTGATGTAGCAGTCATTGGCGGTGGTACCGCCGGGCTTGGCGCTTACCGCGCTGCAAAAGCACACACTAACAACGTAGTCATGATTGAAGGCGGCCCTTACGGCACGACATGTGCGCGTGTCGGCTGTATGCCCTCAAAACTGCTCATCGCCGCCGCGGAAGCGGTTCACAATATCGAGAAGGCCCCTGGTTTTGGTGTTTACCCTCAAGGTGAAATCAAAATTGACGGTCGCGAAGTGATGGATCGAGTCAAACGCGAACGTGACCGCTTTGTTGGCTTTGTTTTGGAAGGCGTTGATGAAATTCCTGCAGAAGACAAAATTGCAGGTTATGCAAAATTCATTGACAGCAACACGCTAATTGTCGATGACCACACCCGCATCGAAGCGAAACGCGTGGTCATCGCAACCGGCTCTCGTCCAACGTGGCCGGCTCCTTGGAACGATCTGGGTGACCGCTTAATCATCAATGATGACGTATTCGATTGGGATGACTTGCCAGAGTCTGTGGCTGTGTTTGGCCCCGGCGTGATTGGTTTGGAGCTTGGTCAAGCACTGCACCGCCTTGGTGTGAAGGTGAAAGTGTTTGGCGTAGGTGGTCAAGTTGGCCCGTTAACTGACCCAACCGTGATGGCATATGCAGACAAAGCCTTCAATGAAGAGTTTTATCTTGATGCCGATGCCAAGGTTGAAGAGATGGTACGTGAAGGTGATAAAGTCCATATCCGCTACCTCGACAAACAAGGCACACAACAACACATGGAAGTTAACTATGTGTTAGCAGCAACGGGCCGTCGTCCGAATGTCGACAAACTCGATATCGAAAATACCGGAATGGAACTTGATGCTCGTGGTGTACCTGTCGCGGATCACTACACCATGCAAACCAGCGTGCCTTCGATCTTCATTGCTGGCGATGCCAGCAATCAGCTTCCGCTGTTACACGAAGCAGCAGACCAAGGCCGAATCGCAGGTGATAACGCAGGGCGTTCTCCAGATATCCGAGCAGGACTGCGTCGCAGTAAGATTTCAGCCGTGTTCACTGATCCACAAATCGCGATGGTGGGTGAAACTTACAGAGAAATTACCACTCGCCTCGGTACCTGTGGCTGCTTTGAAACTGGCACTGTTTCGTTTGAAGGCCAAGGGCGCTCACGCGTCATGCTAAGAAACAAAGGCGTTCTCAACGTTTACGGTGAGCAAGGAACAGGTCGTTTCCTTGGCGCTGAAATGATGGGGCCAAATGCAGAGCACTTAGCTCACTTATTGGCTTGGGCGCACCAAAATCAAATGACCATTTCACAAATGCTGGATATGCCGTTCTACCATCCAGTGATTGAAGAGGGTGTGCGAACTGCGCTGCGTGACCTGAATGCTAAACTGCACCTTGGTCCTGAAATGATTAAACACTGCCTGGACTGCGGTCCCGGTTGTTAAGTTTCCCCTAAAGTGCGTTAACGCACGTTTATACCGACACGTTTTTAACGCGACTCGGTTTATGATTTGCCCTCCTTTACGGGGGGCTTTTTTGTTTGTACGCTTCGAATAACTAATCACTCACCGACTGAATTAATGAGCTGCCGATTTTGTCAGGATGCTTCACTTTCTATACGCGCCAAACTGGGTCGCTGCAAACGTTGCATGATCCAACTTGCTGTGATGAATTTACTGCTTTGGCCCATTTGGCTTCTGTGGTTTAGCGACACGCCTAAATCTATAGAGTCGATCACCCTATTGTTTGCCGCCGGAGCCTGTGCCCTTTTGCTGTCATTACACCTGATCCTGATGCCTTTTCGCAAAGGCGCCCCCGAAACGAAGTAGTGAAGTAGTGAAGTAGTGAAGCCATGACATTGCAGACACAAAAAAACCGGCCTCAGCCGGTTTTTTAAATCTTATGATCCGTTCTTACTGTGCATTCGCACTGTCAGTTTGCGCTATGCCACATTAGCTTTGGCGATAAGGCGGTCCTGGTCGAAAGTAAACTCAAGCGCCACTTCATCACATGCATGCAAGCGAGGGCAACGTTCACAATCTTTCATTACCTTCTCTGGCAACAAGGACTTTGATGTCGGGATAAAGCCCTGCCCCATGAAAAACTCAGGAACACGAGTCAGCACAAACACTTTTTTGATAGCCATACTCTTGGCTTTTTTCAGCAAGTGTTGAACGATGGCGCTACCTTGGCCTTGATTCTGCCAACCTGCTTCCACACCCAAAGAGCGCACTTCAGCGAGACCAGAGTCATACACATATAGCGAGGCACAACCCGTCACTTCACCTTGGTGCTCAGCCACAGAGAACGAGCCAATATCACGCACTAATTCGTTACGCTCACGCGGCAAGTTCTCACCGAGACCTGCCCAGTACACCACCATGCCTTCAATCGCATCAAGGTCAGTCAACCTTGCTCCGCGTACCTTCACTCGCGGTGAATAGCGTTTATCAAGGCGCTTCTCAGCTTGGCTGATCGCATATTCGACTTGCGTTGGTGCAACACCACCTAAAGCACTGCGTTTTTCTAGGCACGATTCAATGGTCAGAATCGGGTAAACATCTTCATCGATGACCGTTGAGAATTGCTTCATCTCATCAAGACTCAACTCTTCCAGTGCGCAGCCTTTTTCAATGGCAGCAACTACGGCAACACCCACAATATGGTGCGCTTCACGGAAAGGAATTCCCTTGGCAACCAAGTAATCTGCAAGTTCAGTAGCGTTGGAGTAGCCTTGCATGGCCGCTTCCAAGGTACGTTCTTTGTTGATCTTGATACCATCAAAACACAACGCCGCCATTTCGATACAATCAAACCAAGTGTCTAATGCGTCAAAAAGACCTTCTTTGTCTTCCTGCATGTCCTTGTTGTACGCCAACGGCAATGCTTTTACCGTCATCATCATGGCCGACATCGCGCCGTAAACACGACCTGTCTTACCACGAATGAGCTCAAGCGCATCGGGGTTTTTCTTTTGCGGCATCAGGGATGAACCTGAAGTGACCGTATCAGCCAACTCAATAAAGTTCGATTCACCTGAGTTATAGAAAATCAGGTCTTCCGCCATACGTGACAAGTGAAGCATAGAGACGGTTGCCACAGACATCAGTTCCATCACGTGGTCACGGTCAGACACCGAATCTAAGCTATTGCGCGTTGCACGACGAAAACCCAGGCTGTGTGCCAGCGCTTCACGGTCAATCGGGTAAGCCGTGCCCGCCAACGCACCAGAGCCCAATGGGCAGGTATCAAGGCGGTTGAGTGCATCGCTCAAACGAGAGTAATCGCGCTCAAACATTTCTACATAGGCCAAACACCAGTGTGCAAACGTGACCGGTTGGGCGCGTTGCAAGTGCGTGTAGCCAGGCAATACCGTGCTTTGATTGACTGCCGCAACTTGAACCATTTGGTTTTGTAGCTTATCAAGAGCAAGGAGAAGCTGCTGACCTTGCTGACGACACCAAAGCTTAAGATCGGTTGCAACCTGATCGTTACGTGAACGACCCGTGTGAAGCTTTTTGCCCAAGTCGCCGACTTTGGCAATCAACTGTTGCTCGACCCAGCTATGAATGTCTTCGGCATCAGAGCGCAGGATCTGTTCTGGATCTTCCATCACAGCCAGCTTGATTTCGTTAAGCGCTAGCTCTAAACGCTGTTGCTCCTGCTCTGTCAAAACACCGACAGAGCGCAACGCTTTAGACCAAGCGATAGAACCCACGATATCCTGCTCTGCGAGGCGATAGTCAAAACGCAACGAATCATTAAACTGCTTAAAACGTGTGTCGGCTGCCTGACTAAACCTTCCGCCCCATAACGCCATAGTTACTTCTCCTTAAACTCTTTATTGCTTCCAGCTATCTATTTTTGTTTTTTTTCGTTTAGCGCACGGATGCGGCTTGATAGCGAGTAGAGACGGATGAAGCCACCAGCATGGCTGTGATCGTAAACATCATCTTCACCAAACGTCGCAAATTCTTCTGAATACAAGCTGTTGATCGAGCGCTTTTGCACTACTGTAGCCTGTCCTTTGTACAGTTTCACCACAACTTCACCTGTTACAGGTTCAGCCAGTTTATCCGACGCTGCCAAAATAGACTCACAAAGAGGGGTAAACCAACGACCATCATAGATAAGGTGAGATGCTTTCAAGCCCAACTCTTCACGGAATTCAAAGCAATCTTTATCCAGAACCAGTTGCTCAACACCGCGTAGCGCTTCCATCATGATGGTGCCACCTGGTGTTTCATAACAACCGCGAGACTTCATGCCCACCAAACGGTTTTCAACGATATCGATACGTCCTACACCGTGACGAGCACCTTTTTCATTCAAGGTTGTCAGCACTTGGTATGGAGACATAGCTTGACCATCAACAGCAACCACTTCGCCTTTTTCGACTAGCAGCGTCACGGTTTCTGATTGGTCTGGTGCTTGTTCTGGATCGACAGTCCAAACCCAGCAAAGCTCATTTGGCTGGTTCCACGTATCTTCTAATACGCCACCTTCCGTTGAAATATGCCATGCGTTAGCATCACGGCTATAGATTTTCTCTAGGCTCGCCGTACAAGGGATATTACGCTCTGCAAGGTAATCTAGCAGTGCTTCGCGGCTACGCAAGTCCCACTCACGCCAAGGTGCAATCACTTTCAGGTGCGGCGCCAATGCAGCAAAAGCACTTTCAAAACGAACCTGATCATTACCTTTACCCGTACAACCATGACACAATGCATCTGCACCCACTTCCAATGCACACTCAACTTGTGCTTTGGCGATAATTGGACGAGCCATTGAGGTGCCTAGCAAATACTTACCTTCGTACACTGCACCGGTTTTCAAACTTGGGTAGATGTAGTCAGCAACCATTTCTTCTTTCAGGTCAGCGATGTAACACGCTGATGCACCTGACGCGATCGCTTTCTCTTCGATGCCAACCAGCTCTTCTTCGCCTTGGCCTACATCTGCAACGAATGCGATAACTTCACAGTCATAGTTTTCTTTCAACCATGGAATGATCGCCGACGTGTCGAGACCGCCAGAATACGCAAGTACAACCTTCTTAATAGTGCTCATAGTAACTTCTCCTTGTTACCGCTCTGACGGTCAGTACAGGCGGTGAACGACATTAATAAATACAAATTCAGTTAAACAGTGAAACGGGTACCGATATTGCCGCCGCTGAACAAATCAGCCAGCTTCTCAGGATAACGCCAGCTCGCCACTTCAATCGGACGACCTAACGCCGTTGCCGCTTCAAACGCCGCTTTCACTTTCACGATCATGCCGTCAGTGATCACACCGCTTTCAATTAATTCATCCGCCAATTTCGCATCCAGTGCAGGCATCAGCTTACCTTTACCATTGAGCACACCGCTCACATCCGAAAGCAAAACCAACTCAGCGTCTAACGCTGCCGCGACTGCAACAGCTGCTTGATCGGCATTCACATTCATCAACTCACCTTCAGCATCAATACCGATGGAGCTAATAATCGGCACACAGCCCGTAGCAAGAATGGCTTGCAATAACGCAGAGTCACCCGGCGAGGCTTTCCCTACATGACCCAGTTCAGGATCCAGCTGTGTCATTTTGCACAGACCACCATCTGCCAAGCTAAGGCCGACAGAGTTAATACCGCTTCTTACCGCTTGTCCTTGCAGCAACTTGTTCGCGGTGCCCGCGAGTGCACCTGCTACCACATTGATCTGGTCGCTTGGTGTCACACGTAAGCCTTGCTTCTTCTCGACGTCAATGTTCAATGCCTTCATCAGGTCATCGACCAAATAGCCGCCACCGTGAACAATCACAATATCGCGATGGGCCGACGCTTTATAAGCCGCGATAGCGTCGAACAGTTTCTCTAATGTTTCAGTACAAGAAAGTGCTGCACCGCCTAATTTCACGACAAGAGGACGTAAACTCATAGTGACTCTCCTACACAATCGCCGTTAATGGCGCAAAACCAAAACGAATGTTTATGCACTGCATAGCTTGGCTTGCTGCGCCTTTAAGCAAATTGTCGATGGCAGATGTTAGGATCACATGTTGACCATTCACCGACCAACCTATGTCGCAAAAGCCCGTGTTTTGAACCGATTGCAACTTAGCGCTTTGATTCGCCCCTAGTGGACGCACCAATGGCATATCTTGATAAGCAGACTCGAGTGCTGAAGACACAGCGGATTCTGTCACACCATCAGCAAGCTTTGCTGTAATGGTTGCGAGAATCCCGCGTTTGAAATTGCCAAGATGCGGGGTAAAGATCACATCACAGCCAAGATGGGTCGAAATTTCAGGTTGATGACGGTGGCTAAAGATACCGTAAGCATGAAGGCTCACTTCGCAGAAGCTATTCGCCATTGACGCTTTACGACCCGCCCCCGATGCACCACTCACAGCGTTGATAACAGGCCACTGTTCTAAATTCAGCAGTCCATTATCAATCAGAGGCTTAAGCGCAAGTTGCGCCGCGGTAGGGTAACAACCTGGCACTGCCACGAGATCAGCGGAAGCAATCGCTTCATGGTTCCATTCCGCCAAACCATAAACCGCTTTATCAAGCCAGTCAGAGTGCTGGTGCTCAAAACCATAAAATGTGGTGTAGAAGCTGTCAGATTGAACGCGAAAAGCCCCTGACAAATCGAAAACCTTACAACCCTGAGTCAAAAAAGCCGGAGCGATATCGTGGCTGACTTCGTGCGCCGTTGCCAGTAACACCACATCTGCAGTTTTTGCCACACTATCCACATCGCTAAGCGGCGAAAGTGGCATATCAATCAACCCTTTCAATGTACCGTGGAGGTCACTGATTGGCTTGCCAGCATCTGCACTGTTTTCAGACACATAAAGGCCGGTCAATTCAAGTTGAGGGTGTAGATGAACCATTTTGGTTAGCTCGGCACCGGTATAACCGCTGGCACCGACGATCACTGTCTTTAACATAAAAATCCGTTTTACTTTCTAGTCATGACTGATGAAACAATCAGCTCGCTCAGCTGTGGGAGGGGCACACGCGCCCAACGTCTTAATTAACGTCGGCGTCGTCGCTGGAGAAGGGGGGTTGAGAACTTATCCATTTCGTATCGTACCTTTCGCTACATCCAATGAGCTTTATAATTGTTTATTCATTTAAAATGAATTTATATGTGCTTTTTAGCGTGATAAGTGACTAATGTCAACAGTATACATAAAATAAAAACACCAAGTTATTCTCTCGCTCGCACATCCGGAACGACGTTAAGCTTCATTGTAATTTTGTTACATCTACCCGCACACCCCATCAGCAAAGGGGTGTGACGGAAAAAGTATCAATTTAGATACGTATAAGATTGACCTTAGGGGCTCTCATTGGCTAGATTGAGCCATTACGATTGCAATTTGGATGTAACAAAGTTACGAAATGGATGACTTATGAATGACAAGTATGACGCGTTAAAAAGCAACGTCAGCATGCTGGGTCACTTGCTGGGTAATACCATCAAGGGCGCACATGGTGATGAATTGTTGGCCAAGGTAGAAGAGATCCGTAAACTCTCGAAATCTGCATCCGCAGGCAATAAAGATGACCACGCCAAGCTCATTGACGTACTGCAAAGTCTGCCTAACGACCAATTGCTACCTGTCGCGCGAGCGTTTAGCCAATTCCTTAACCTCACCAATATCGCAGAACAATACCATTCTATCTCTCGCAATTGCGAAGAGCTGATCTGCAGGCCAGATGCATTGGATGACCTATTCCTGCGTCTGAAAGGCAATGATGTCTCCACTGCCAATGCAGAGAAAGCGGTAGAGGATTTGAAAATTGAGTTGGTATTAACTGCGCACCCGACAGAGATAGCGCGTCGCACTACCATTCATAAACTCGTTCAAATTAACAAATGCTTGTCGCAGTTAGAGCTGAACGATCTTTCGAGCACAGAGCGTGGCAAAGCAGAGTTACGTTTAGAGCAATTGATTGCGCAAGCTTGGCATTCAGACGTGATTCGTCAGCAACGTCCAACACCGCTAGATGAAGCCAAATGGGGCTATGCGGTTATCGAAAACAGTTTATGGCAAGCCGTACCTGAATTCTTGCGTCAGTTTGACCAAAAACTTCAAGGGCACCTTGGTAAAAGCCTACCTGTTGATGCAGCGCCGATTCAAATCTCAAGCTGGATGGGGGGTGACCGTGACGGCAACCCGTTCGTCACCGCTGAAGTCACTCACGAAGTGCTGTTGCTTTCACGCTGGAAAGCCGCTGACCTTTATCTAGGCGACATTCAAGAGCTGGTCAGCGAACTGTCGATGACGCGTTGTAACGATGTTGTTCGCGCCATGGCGGGTGACGAGCACGAACCGTACCGTGCGATTTTGAAATCACTGCGTAAAACGCTCACCAACACGCTGGATTACCTTGATGCCAAAATCAAAGGCCAGCACATCGATGAGAAAGATATTCTCACACATGTCGACCAGCTTTGGACGCCGTTGCACGCGTGCTACCAATCGCTGCATGAGTGCGGCATGAGCATCATTGCAGACGGCTTGCTTCTCGACACATTGCGTCGTATTCGCTGCTTCGGCGTCAATTTGATCAAGCTCGATATTCGCCAAGAAAGCACCCGCCATGCTGATGCCCTATCTGAAATCACGCGCTGCCTCGGCATGGGTGACTACAGCCAGTGGAGTGAGCAAGATAAACAAGCCTTCTTGGTTCGCGAATTAAGCTCCAAACGCCCTCTCATGCCACGTGATTGGGAGCCGTCTGACGAAGTGCAAGAAGTACTCGATACCTGTCGTATCGTCGCGCAGCAACCGCGTGAGGCATTAGGTGCTTACGTTATCTCTATGGCACGTACCGCGTCTGACGTCCTCGCTGTTCATCTTCTTCTCAAAGAAGCTGGTTGTCCGTTTAGAATGGACGTTTGTCCGTTGTTCGAAACGTTAGAAGATTTAAACAACGCCGAGCTTGTGATCAGCCAACTGCTGAATATCGATTGGTATCGCGGCTTTATTCAAAACTTCCAAATGGTCATGATTGGCTATTCCGACTCCGCCAAAGATGCGGGCGTCATGGCCGCTGGCTGGGCACAATACAAAGCGATGGAATCACTCGTCACCTTGTGTGAAAAATCTGGCGTTGATCTCGTATTGTTCCACGGTCGCGGTGGTTCAATTGGTCGTGGCGGAGCGCCTGCGCACGCAGCGCTTCTATCTCAGCCGCCACGCAGCCTAAAAGGCGGCCTACGCGTGACCGAGCAAGGCGAGATGATCCGCTTTAAACTCGGGTTGCCAGATGTCGCAACCAACAGCCTAAACCTGTATGCCAGTGCCATCCTTGAAGCCAACTTGCTGCCACCACCAGAGCCAAAACAAGAATGGCGCGATCTGATGGAAACATTGAGTGACGTTTCTTGTGATGCGTACCGTGATGTTGTACGTGGCAGTAAAGATTTCGTTCCTTACTTCCGTTCAACCACACCAGAATTGGAGCTTGGCAAGCTGCCATTGGGATCACGTCCTGCAAAACGTAACCCGAACGGTGGCGTAGAAAGCTTACGTGCCATCCCATGGATTTTTGCTTGGAGCCAAAACCGCCTTCTGTTACCTGCTTGGTTGGGGGCCGGACAAGCGATTCAATACTCTATCGACAATGGTCACTTAAAGCAGCTGGAAGAAATGTGTCGTGAATGGCCGTTCTTCTCAACCCGTTTGGGTATGCTTGAAATGGTGTTCACTAAGACAAGTCCATCAATCTCTCAATACTATGACGAGAAGTTGGTAGATGCAGAGTTGTGGCCACTGGGTGAGCAACTTCGTGCTCGCTTGGCACAAGACATTAAAGCCGTGCTAATGGTCGAAAACAGTGACCACCTCATGGAACAAAACCCTTGGGGCGCCGAAGCTATCCGACTGCGTAATATCTACGTTGAGCCGCTCAACATGCTTCAGGCAGAACTACTTAGCCGCACGCGTACTTGCGACGAAGAAAGTATCGAGCTTGATGAGGCACTGATGGTGACCATCGCGGGTATCGCTGCAGGTATGCGCAATACCGGATAAATGAGAAAGCGAATCAAAAATAAGAAAGGCTGCAAGTTGCAGCCTTTTTCTTTTTCTATAAGTCATTTTCGATTGTCGTCGGATTGATAATGTTATTAATATGTTTCGGTGATTGCGCGAATCCTTTCTAGGTCTCAAAGCATGAACCAACACCGACGTAAAATTAACCGTTTTTAATGTTGTGATCTATTCGCCTTTTTCACCTCGTAACTTTAGGGGTAAATACGTTGGCTTGGTGATAGTGAATATCATTAATAACGAACCGATCCACCCGTGTTGCGGAAATAAAAATTCGCCATAGAGCGACATCCCAGGGCTAAGGATCGCCTTTTATGATTTTGGATAGAAGAGATGTCATTACCGCATGTAATTCTCACGGTGTTAAACCATCGTGACGCAACTGGTTACGATATAACCAAAGAGTTTTCTCACGCCATCGGCCATTTCTGGAAAGCCAGCCACCAGCAGGTTTACCGTGAACTCAATAAGCTCGCCGATATGGGCGCAGTAAGTTGTCGGCTTGAACCACAAGATGGAAAACCCGATAGAAAAGTTTACACCATCACTGAGATTGGCAGACAAAGTCTTTATGAGTGGTTTTTGCTTCCTGCAAAACACCCTACTGATCGTGACGAAGTCTCCGCTAAACTCCTCACCTGTAGCATCTTCGAACCAACCCCCATGATTGAACACATGCATGCATTGATTGATGAATCACGTATGCAGCTCAGCCAATATCGTGATTTGGAACGCAGCAAGTATTCAGACTCATCCTTGCTAACGTCTGAAAGTCGTTTGGAACGTTTAACATTGCGCCGCAATATTTTACGTAAAGAAGCATGGTTAACATGGGCAGATGAAGTGCTTATTGAGCTCTCTGCAATGGAAGTGGCAACACCGCATCAAAGAGCGGTTGCTTCTCGTTAAGTCAGGGGCTCTACGCTGCTGAAAAACAAAAGCCGTCGCGGTCGCGACGGCTTTCTTATTTTAGGGTTAACGACACGCTAAACGCTCTAAACGTTTGGGCGCACACCCAAGGTATGACACATAGCGTAAGTCAATTCCGCACGATTAAGTGTGTAGAAATGGAAATCTTTCACACCTTCACGGCTCAGTACTCGCACCATATCAATGGCTTGGCTTGCACCTACCATTTGACGCGTCACAGGATCATCTTCTAACCCCGCAAATTGATTATGCATCCAGTTAGGAATTCGCACATTGGTCATGTTGGCGAATTTTGCCGCCTGTTTAAAATTCGACACAGGCAAAATCCCGGGAATAATCTCAACATCAATGCCTGCCGCAACGCAGCGGTCGCGAAAGCGCAAATAGCTTTCCACATCAAAGAAGAACTGAGTGATCGCACGGTTCGCGCCCGCATCCACTTTGCGTTTCAAGTTAATCAAATCTGCCTGAGCACTTTTTGCTTCTGGATGAACTTCAGGGTAAGCCGCAACCGAAATATCAAAGTCCGCTTCGCCTTTCAGTAGTTCAACCAAATCCGACGCATACATCTCTGGCTTTTTGCCTTTCTCTGGCAAATCGCCACGTAACGCGACGATATGGCGAATACCACTGTTCCAGTAGTCACGCGCTATGGTTTTGAGTTCTTCACGCGAGGCGTCAATGCACGTTAAATGTGGGGCGGCTTCAATACCCGTTTCTTGCTTGATGCTTTTTACGATTGAATGGGTGCGATCACGCTCACCCGAGTTCGCGCCATACGTGACGGACATAAACTTAGGTTGAAGATTTTTTAGACGTTGAACCGATGCCCAGAGCGTTTGTTCCATCGCTTCTGAACTAGGTGGAAAGAATTCAAACGATACATTGATATCGCCGCTTAAATCAGAAAGGTTCTGATTTAGTGAATCCAGATGGCTGGCATGTGAATAACCCATAACGTCTCCCTACTTCGGTGTAAGTTCACCGAGAAATCCTTGATGACGACATCCGTTTAGCCGTCTATATGTCTAGATATTGAATTGCGAGCAACTCAATGTCAACTTGCTTATCGTGAAATTTCTTCATGATCAATATGCATCTTACTCACATAAAAAAAGCAGAGGTTAACCCTCCGCTTTTTTTCCTCGCTTTTCTTGTTATTTAAGCAAGGATGCGATGCGATTCAAATCAGACAATAATGCACCAGCAGTAACGTCCCTCCCTGCACCGGGACCGCGTATCACCAATGGGTTTTCTCGATACCATTGGCTTTCGACCGCAAAGATATTGTCACACGGCAGCAAGTTCGCCAGTGGGTGTTCATCAGAAACAACCTCTAAGCCAACACGCGCTTTCCCATTACGCGTTAAACGAGCCACATAACGCAACACACCATTTTCTGCTTGGGCTTGCTCCAACCACTCTTCCAGCGCTTCATCAAGTAACACACTCTGATCAAGGAAGCCGTCGAGTGACAACGATGCCAATGCCTCTGGCACTAAGGATTGCACTTGCACCTGCTCTGGTTCTACATCAAGACCCGACTCGCGAGCCAATATCACCAACTTACGCATGACATCCGCACCGCTAAGATCTTCTCGCGGGTCGGGTTCCGTTAGCCCTTGTTGCCATGCTTGCTCTAGCAGCTCACTAAATTTAACGTCGCCGTTAAATTGCTGAAAAAGCCAAGATAATGTGCCCGAGAAGATGCCTGACAGCGCGATAATCTGATCGCCACTTTCGCGTAAGTCTCGCACAGTATGGTTCACCGGCAACCCGGCGCCCACGGTAGCATTGTAAAGCCAGTAGCGACCCGTCTTAGCAAACGCATCTTGTACTAGATGGTAATGCTCACCGCTGGCAGAGCCTGCCACTTTGTTGGCAGAGATAAGGTGATAACCGTGCTCTGCCAAATCAGGATATTGACCCGCCAGTGGCGCACTTGCCGTCACATCAAGCACGACAATGTCGTCATAAGGATGATTGAGCAGGTTCTGTATCCAGTCTGTTGCTTCGTAAGGCGTCGCGCGCTCGCTAAAGTGTTCCATCACAGCGTCAGCATCAATACCCGAAAAGTCGACCCACTGATGATGACTATCTTGCACTGAAATGAGTTCAAAGTTCATGCCGTGGCGTTTTTCTAACGCGCCTTTTTGTTCACTAAATAGTGATAACCAACGGCTACCAATGTTGCCTTTCCCCAGCAGTACTAAGCCTATGCGACGCTGCGCTTGGAACAAGGCACAATGGATATCTGCCACTAGTGACGACGTATTCGTTTTACGCAGCAGTGCCGCAATGCTCAGCCCACTGTTTGATTCGCTGATAAATTCAATCGGCTGACCACGCAGTTGTTGATAGAAACCGTGACAATGAACTGGGTTCGCCGTGACGCCCGCCCCCACTGCCGCCACAAGGCTAAAGCCTTCACGCAATCGAATATCAGCAGGAATGCCCGCATCTTGCAGTTGCTCAAGCACACTGTTGACAACTTCAGCGGTGTAAGCCAACTGAATACGATATTGATCAGCACTGGCAGACAAGGCCAATGGCTGAATTTGATTGCGTGTCAGCAATCGTTCGATATCACGTCGCGCCACATGAAAATCATGACCTCGCGGCACATCAAGTTGGAGTAGGCACACATCATTGAGCGAAGTGATAATTTTGGCGCCACGTCCTGATGCCAGCACGCGCTCGATACGGGTCGACCCCGATTCGGGATCGTAGCTACAACGTAGATTCAGATCGATACAGCTTTGCGCCACAGGCTGCAATGTACGAGTGTGAAGCACGGGCGCAGCAAGGCGAGCAAGCTCTGCCGCTTCATCGAGACGCAATAGCGGTAATAAGCAAGCATCATCAACAAGACGAGGATCTGCACTGTAAACCCCTGCTACATCACTCCAAATGGTCACACGGCTCACATCGGCTAGCGCACCAATGATGGTCGCAGAATAGTCCGAACCATTTCGCCCTAACAACACCGTTTCGCCCGATGCGTTTTGAGCCATAAATCCAGTGATCACGATGCGGCGCTGGGTGTGTTGCACCAATTGTTCTTTCAACAAAGGCCATGAACTGGCGCGATCGACTTCCGGCTGAACCGAACGTTCTGCACGCAAGAAACTGCGTGAATCGAGCTTCACAGCGGGCATGTCTTGCTGCGTCAATAACGCTGACAACAAACGTGCAGACCACACTTCACCAAAACCTTGCGCCCAAGATCGCAGAGCAACACCCAGTGCGCTCTCGTCGACCTGCGCCATACTGCTGAAATCTTCATACAGAGCGTCAACCAGGGATTGTTTGGCTTCGCCTTCAATCAGATTTTCAATCAAATCTTGCTGATACTTACGCAAGCTTTGTAGGGTTTCGTGGGCCAAGCGTCCATCTTTATCCAACAATCCTAGCCATTCGATAAGGCGATTGGTGGTTTTACCGGCGGCTGAAACGACAATAATGTCTGTCGCACCACTATATTGCGCCAGAATTCTCGCCACTCGGCGAAAACACTCTGGGTCGGCAAGGCTGCTACCACCAAATTTATGCAACTGGCGGGACGGCGACTGCTGAGGGGATACGACTTCAACCGCGCTCATTACTGATTCTCTCTCACTTTATCGAATGCTTGTTTCAGGTCGGCGACCAAATCCGTATGATCCTCCAGACCGATAGATAAACGCAAGAGGGTTGCAGCAATACCTGCTTCCGCTTGCGCCTCGTCAGACATGGCGCGATGCGTCATCGAGCCTGGATGTGTGACTAAGCTTTCTACGCCACCAAGGGATTCTGCCAATGAAAAGAGTTCGAGTGCATTCAAGAACTGCTTCAACTCGTTATCACCCCCTTCGAGCTCAAAGCTCAACATGCCGCCGAAGCCTTTTTGCTGCTTCTTGGCTATGTCATGGCCTGGGTGCTCTGGCAATGCCGGATGGTAAATAACACGGACCAACGGCTCAGTTTGCAAGAAGGCTAGGACTTCTGCGCTATTCTCTTCGTGCTGACGCATCCTCGCGCTCAACGTTCGTAACCCACGTAAGGTCATATAGCTATCAAACGCGTTACCGGTTGCGCCGATACAGTTACCCCACCACTTCAACTCATCCGCCAATGCTTGCTCTTTAGCAACCACCACACCCCCGACTGTATCAGAGTGACCGTTGATGAATTTCGTGGTCGAGTGCACCACAAAGTCAGCGCCAAGATTCAGCGGCTTTTGCAATACAGGAGATAAGAACGTGTTATCGACCCCAACCCACGCCCCCACAGCCTGTGCTTGCTGGCTAATCGCTTCGATGTCGACAACGCGCAATAACGGGTTTGATGGGGTTTCAATCCAC
The DNA here is from genome assembly GCF_050336585.1 of Enterovibrio makurazakiensis. Lineage (NCBI taxonomy): Bacteria > Pseudomonadati > Pseudomonadota > Gammaproteobacteria > Vibrionales > Vibrionaceae > Enterovibrio > Enterovibrio makurazakiensis. The sequence goes on along the minus strand of NZ_JAKJSE010000019.1, from coordinate 61,193 downwards.
ACCAACTTAGGATTCTTTGCCAACGCTGATGCCAATGCGGCTTCATCAGACTGATCAACAAACTCAATCTTAAATGCGCCTTTGCGCGCACGGGAATCAAACAAACGGTATGTGCCGCCATAGCAATCATGCGGGGCAACAATAAGATCATCGGGACCAACTAAAGAAAGCAGCAGATTGATGGCAGACATGCCACAGTTCGTCACTACCGCACCCGCGCCGTTTTCAAGCTCAGCAAGCGCCGTCTCTAAAAGGTTACGCGTTGGGTTACCACCACGCGCATAGTCATACGTCGGCACTTCGCCGAACTCAGGGAATTCGTAGTTGGTAGAAAGGTAAATAGGAGGAACCACAGCATTGTGCTGAGAATCGGTAGTGATGCCAGTGCGTACGGCAATCGTGGCTGACTTCTTGTCGCTCATGGTGTCTTTCCCTGTCAAAATGCGATCATAATACGAGCAGATAGGCTCAACCTTAACCACTCACAATCAAGACGTCAATACTTCTGGACGTCTATATGTCTTTACATGTAGCGGTTAATATCGCTAAAATTCGAAATTCATCCAACCTGGGCATCATGCTTCCGGTGTTGACAGCGATTTATCAATGAAACTGCTTAGAAGGTGCACGATGGCAGAGTGGAATGGCGAATATATTAACCCTTACGCCGAGCACGGTAAAAAGAAAGAACAAGTAAAGAAGATCACCGTCTCTATCCCACTGAAAGTGCTTAAAATCCTGACAGATGAGCGTACGCGTCGACAGGTCAATAATTTACGTCATGCCACCAACAGTGAACTGTTGTGCGAAGCGTTTTTGCATGCCTACACAGGCCAACCGCTACCAACAGATGACGACATTCGCAAAGACAAAGCGGATAGCGTGCCTGCCGAAGTGAAGCGCATCATGAAAGAATTAGGTATCGAGTTTAACGACGAAGAATATTGATTTCATCGTCGCAATGACAAAGTTATGACAAAAAAACCAGCCGATTGGCTGGTTTTTTTTCGTCGAAAGAAAAACAGTACTATTTTCCTTCAAAGTACGACAGAAGAGTGAAACGTCTCCGAGGCCGTTACTCGTCTTTCGTGCCGATATTTTTCTTCCGTACTTTTACTTATCAGCCATCTATTACTTATCGGCCATATAGTTTTCTGGCATTTCAATACGCGCAACGCCTGACTCAACCGCAGCAACCGCAACGGCTTTCGCAACGCGTGGCAATAGGCGAGGGTCCATAGGCTTAGGAATGATGTAATCAATACCAAAGCTCAATGCATCAACGCGGGCAGCCTTCAATACATCAGCGGGTACGGGCTCTTTTGCCAGTGAACGAATTGCTTCAACCGCCGCTAACTTCATTTCATCATTGATGCGGCTTGCACGTACGTCTAGTGCACCACGGAAGATGAACGGGAAGCAAAGTACGTTATTCACTTGATTCGGGTAATCTGAACGACCCGTACCCATGATCAAATCATCACGCACTTGGTGTGCCAGCTCAGGTTTGATTTCTGGATCTGGGTTTGAACACGCAAACACGATCGGCTTTTCAGCCATCAGCTTCAAGGCCTCTGGTGGCAGCAAGTCTGGGCCAGAAACACCCAAGAAAATGTCTGCACCTTCGATCACATCTTCCAATGTGCGTTTGTCCGTGTTGTTGGCAAACAGTTGCTTGTATTCGTTGATGTCATCACGGCGCGTGTGAATCACACCTTTGCGGTCAAGCATGTAAATCTTTTCACGCTGCGCACCACATTTGATCAGCAGTTCCATACACGCAACTGCCGCAGCGCCCGCACCTAAACATACGACAACAGCGTCTTCGATGTTTTTGCCTTGCAGCTCCAACGCATTCAGCATACCTGCTGCCGTGACGATCGCCGTACCATGTTGGTCATCGTGGAAAACCGGCACGTTACAGCGCTCAATCAACTGCTTTTCAATTTCAAAGCAATCGGGAGCTTTGATGTCTTCAAGGTTGATACCACCAAAGGTGTCGGAGATATTAGCAACTGTGTCGACAAACTCTTCGATGGTGCGGTGTTTGACTTCGATATCAATCGAATCTAAACCGGCAAAACGTTTGAACAGAAGGGCTTTACCTTCCATGACAGGTTTAGAGGCTAGCGGGCCTAGGTTACCCAAACCCAGAATAGCGGTGCCGTTTGAAATAACCGCAACCATATTGCCTTTCGCAGTATATTTATAAACGTTGTCAGCATCTTGTGCGATTTCACGAACAGGCTCTGCCACACCTGGGCTGTACGCCAACGCTAAATCTTCCACGGTATCAGCAGGCTTGGTCACTTCTACCGAGATTTTACCAGGCACAGGATAGGCGTGATAATCCAGCGCCTGTTGGCGTTTGTCTTCAGACATGTTGTTATTTCCTGATTTTATTCATCGTTATTGGTTAAAAACCTTGTCACGTTAACGATCTCGCAAGCGATAAGATCAATCCGTAACAAGTTAAGGGTGAGAACATCCTTACCCTAAATATAATCATAAAATGTTAACGCAGTGAGAATGTGAGAACCACCCCAATCCGCGGTTATTCTTCATTAGTATCTTTACTGATTTATGTGACAGGTCGTATATGCCGATTCAGGCATAAAAAAAGGGAGGTGCTTTCGCACCTCCCTTTTTTTCGAAATCTGCAATATTACTTGCTAGACAACGCACCGAAACGCTTGTTGAAGCGATCAACACGGCCGCCAGTGTCAACAACACGTTGCTTACCAGTGTAGAATGGGTGGCATTTGTCACACACATCTAGGTTAATGTCTTTAGCCATAGTTGTGTTGAATTCAAAAGTGTTGCCGCAAGAACATTTTGCTGTTACTGCTTTGTACTCTGGATGGATACCAGCTTTCATAGGGATAACCTCTAATATAAGGCCGTGTCGCTCTCCCGAGCCTATCGGGCACCACACGTCGTTGACAAAAATTTGTAGGCGCGAAATTCTAATCAAGGAGACCTGTGATAGCAACTTTTTTGTTCAATTCATTTGCTGGTAGCAGGCTAGCCCTTTGGTGGCGCGACTCAAAAGAAAACGTATTTTAGGCTTTGCACACTTGTTTACCCGCATGTTTACCATAGGTACACTGTCGCGATAACTTGGCTTAACCACCTAGACGCTAGGACCTCATGATCCCAACCATCGCTCAAGTGGCATTACCCGTCCCGCTTCATAAGACCTTTGATTATCTGATTGGCAGTGACATGCCTGTGGTCGGTGGACGAGTGCGCGTGCCGTTTGGCAAGCAATTCAAAATCGGTATCGTGACGGCACTGACTGACCAATCTGATTTCCCGCTCACACAACTCAAACCCATTAATGCTGTGCTCGATGATGCGCCACTTTGGCCTTCTTCTTTATATAAGGTATTAAACTGGGCGAGTCGCTACTATCAATACCCATTAGGTGACGCATTAGCCACGGTGATGCCGGGAAGCCTAAGAAAAGGGAAACCTGCGCATCGCGAGCGCGAGCGCGTTTGGCAACTAACAGAAGCGGGAAAAGATCAGCCCATCACCGCATTGACCCGCGCACCTAAGCAGGCTCGGATCCTGACGATGCTGCGCAGCGGCGCAATGGCGCATAGCGATTTACTAGAAAGTGACCTAAGCGCCACCGTCATTAAAGGTGCGGAAGAAAAAGGCTGGATTGAAATCGTACAGAATGTGCGCCCCAAGCCTTGGACGACTGACTACCGCATCGTCGAAGACAAGCCAACCTTGAATCACGAACAAGCGATGACAGTGGCAACGATCAACGCTAGCCAAGAGTTTGGGTGTTACTTGATTGAGGGCGTCACGGGATCTGGCAAAACCGAAGTGTACCTCAACGCCTTAGAGCCGGTATTGGCTCGCGGTCAACAAGCCCTGATTTTAGTTCCTGAAATCGGGTTAACACCACAAACCATCAACCGATTCAAACGTCGCTTTAATGTGCCCGTTGAAGTGATGCACTCAGCGCTTAATGACACTGAGCGACTCAATGCATGGCTGGCAGCCCGAGACAATGAAGCGGCCATTATCATTGGTACGCGTTCGGCCTTGTTTTCACCGTTTAAATCACTCGGCATTATTATTGTCGACGAAGAACACGATGCGTCTTATAAGCAACAAGACTCTTTTCGTTATCACGCCCGCGATCTTGCAGTGATGCGTGCACATGAAGAAAACGTGCCAGTGTTACTTGGCTCCGCCACGCCATGCTTAGAAAGCTTACACAACGCAAAGACAGGTAAATATCACCACCTCACGTTATCCAAACGTGCGGGTAACGCTATTAAAGCGAAACATGGCGTACTCGATATTCGTGGGCTGTATTTAGAGGCGGGATTATCTGCACCGCTGATTGCTGAAATGCGAAAGCACCTTTCTGAAGGCAATCAGGTGATGCTCTTTTTAAATCGTCGCGGCTATGCGCCTGCGCTCATGTGCCATGAGTGTGGTTGGCTGGCTGAATGTAAACGCTGTGACGCGTTTTATACACTGCACCAACAGAGCAGCGAATTGCGTTGCCACCATTGTGGAACGCAGCGCCCTATCCCCCATCAATGTGGCAGTTGTGGGTCAACACAGCTGATCAGCGTCGGCGTCGGCACTGAGCAACTCGAAGCGCAGCTAGAAAGTCTCTTTCCTGAGTTCAAAACCATTCGGATTGACCGTGATAACACCCGCCGAAAAGGGTCACTAGAAGCCTACCTTGATGCCATTCACAACAAGGACTACCAAATCCTCATTGGCACACAGATGTTGGCCAAAGGGCACCACTTCCCCGATGTCACTCTCGTGGCATTGGTGGATGTAGACAGTGCGTTGTTCAGTAATGATTTTCGTGCGCCAGAGCGCCTCGCTCAATTGTTTGTGCAGGTCGCAGGGCGTGCGGGACGCGCAAGTAAACCCGGCTTTGTTTTGTTGCAAACGCATCACCCAGAACATGCCTTGCTGCAGTCGCTCATTCATAAGGGGTATGACAGTTTTGCCACCGAAGCGTTGACTGAGCGACAGCAAGCCAATCTGCCCCCATACAGCTTCTTTGCTCTATTTCGTGCAGAGGCCAACCAAAGTGAGCATGTCGAGCAGTTTCTGCAGCAAATCAGAACCATACTGGATGCGTCCCCCATACCCAATGATGAATGCGCAGCAATGGGCCCCGCGCCTGCGCCGCTTCCACGCCGTGCAGGACGCTATCGCTGGCAATTGATTTTTCAAGCACCAAATCGGCGGATATTACAACAAAGATTGTCTGCCGCATTGCCTGCCATTCGTCAGCTTCCTTTGTCGAAAAAGGTGCGTTGGTCTTTGGATATCGAGCCTCAAGATATGAGCTGAACAAGTTTCATTCACTTAAGCCGACTAAGATCACAGTATTCTTGTAATAACTGTTAACATGACCATGTTTAATACATCGTCATCAGATTAAGATATGACCTGTTAACAAAAAGTCTTATTGCTGAAGGTCCCTAATCGGGAAGCATTGCCATACATTACGAGCAAGAGGAAAAGCACTATGGCGACAATGAAGGATGTTGCCCATCTGGCTGGCGTCTCTACGGCGACAGTATCGCGTGCGTTGATGAACCCGGAGAAGGTATCAGCGTCGACCCGCAAAAAAGTCGAGCAGGCGGTGATGGAATCAGGGTACAGCCCTAACTCGCTCGCAAGAAATCTTCGTCGCAATGAGTCAAAAACCATTGTGGTGATCGTTCCCGATATTTGTGATCCCTACTTTACAGAGATCATTCGTGGTATCGAAGAAGCTGCCATGGAGCACGGTTACTTAGTGCTGCTTGGAGACAGTGGACAGCAAGCAAGCCGAGAAAGCTCATTTGTGAACTTAGTTTTCACGAAACAAGCTGACGGCATGCTCCTTTTAGGGACCGATCTTCCGTTCGATGTCAGCAAACCCGAGCAAAAGAACCTGCCACCTCTTGTGATGGCTTGTGAATATGCTCCAGAGCTCGAATTGCCAACGGTGCACATTGATAACCTTACTGCTGCATTTGAAGCCGTGAACTACCTCACTCAGGTAGGCCACAAGCAGATCGCGCAGATCACAGGGGATCCGAATGCAGCATTGACGCAATTTCGCGTTCAAGGCTACCAGCAGGCACTTCGTCGCGGCGGAGTGACCGTTAATCCGGCCTATACCGTTGCAGGTGATTTCACCTTTGCAGCTGGCGCTCGAGCAATGACGACCCTGTTGTCTCTGCCGACACCGCCAACCGCGGTATTCTGTCACTCTGATGTGATGGCCATCGGTGCACTTCAGCAAGCTAAACGTTTAGGCTTTCGTGTTCCGCACGATATCTCTATCGTCGGTTTCGATGACATCCAGTTTGCAGAGTATTGCGACCCAGCACTGACCACGGTTTCTCAACCTCGCTATGACATTGGTCGTCAAGCCATGCTCATGTTGTTGAAGATACTGAAAGGCAATGATGTTCAAGCTGGTTCACGTTTACTCGATGCACAATTGGTGATCAGAGAAAGTGTGGCACCACCATCACGCTAAACTGATAAGCTAGGTACTGGCGCGCTTTCGAGCAAGCCAGTACCATATAGCCCCAACTCGCAGAAAAAGATATCCGAATCAGTGGCAACCCGAGATTATGTCAAACGCGGAAAAGCACCGCGAAAACCCACCAGAAACAGCAAAAAGCCGCCTCCAAAGTCGGGCTTCCCGATTAAATGGGCGCTGATAGCGTTAGTCTTGGTGGCAAGCTTTGGCTATGGTCTCTATTTTCTAACCACCAGCGAACCACCTGCACAGCCTGAGCCTAAAGAGGCAGTAACCAAACCTGTCAATAAGCCATCAAAACCGCAGAAGAAAGAGGAAAAAGTCATTCCTCCGAAACCTGAGGAGCAGTGGAGCTATATTGAAGAGCTGGAAAATAAAGAAGTGCAGGTTGAAGCGAATGAACAAGAGCTTTCTAGCCGACCTTATTTGATGCAGTGCGGCGCCTATCGCAGTGCCAGCCAAGCGGACGAACGTAAAGCGATGATCGCGTTTCAAGGCTTAGAAAGTCACATCAAAACCAGTCAAGGTGAGAAAGGCATTTGGTATCGCGTTGTCATGGGGCCTTATCCTTTGAAGCGAGAAGCCGAGCGCGACCGAAACCTTTTACGCCGTGCAGGCATAGAGCCTTGCGCTATCTGGTACTGGAACTAATCCGCCTCAATATAAAATCAGGGTAAAGACCGAGTTCTCACTCTCTTTGCCCTTGAATTTATCTTTTCTCATCCCCACTTCCTGCTTAACAACCCATACTGGCTATAGCCAGAGAGCAAAGAAGAGGTTCTTCCGTGACGACTATCGTTTCTGTTCGCCGCAACGGCAAAGTAGTAATCGCCGGTGATGGCCAAGTGTCACTGGGTAATACCGTAATGAAAGGCAATGCCCGCAAAGTTCGCCGCCTTTACAACAATAAAGTATTGGCAGGCTTCGCTGGCGGTACCGCCGATGCCTTCACCCTATTCGAACGTTTCGAGCGTAAGCTGGAAATGCACCAAGGTCATCTGACCAAAGCCGCGGTTGAACTCGCTAAAGATTGGCGTTCTGATCGTGCACTGCGCAAACTAGAAGCCCTGCTTTGTGTGGCTGATGAAACCGCCTCTCTGATCATCACTGGTAACGGCGATGTGGTTCAGCCAGAGCACGATATGATTGCTATTGGCTCAGGCGGTAACTTCGCACAAGCTGCTGCTATTGCTCTGCTTGAAAACACCGAGCTAGATGCACGCGAAATCGCGGTAAAATCTCTGACCATCGCTGGCGACATCTGTGTCTTCACCAACCAGCACCACACCATTGAAGAACTTGATTACTAAGCAGGATCCCAGCATGTCTGAAATGACCCCACGCGAAATCGTGTCTGAACTAGACCGTCACATTATCGGTCAAACTAAAGCCAAACGTGCCGTTGCTATCGCGCTGCGTAACCGTTGGCGTCGTATGCAGCTTAACGAAGATCTGCGTGCCGAAGTTACCCCTAAGAACATCCTAATGATCGGTCCTACCGGTGTTGGTAAAACCGAGATCGCTCGTCGTCTAGCCAAACTGGCCAACGCACCGTTCATCAAAGTCGAAGCCACCAAATTCACCGAAGTGGGTTATGTGGGCAAAGAAGTGGAAACCATTATTCGTGACCTCACTGACGTCGCGGTGAAAATGACCCACCAGCAAGCAGTGGAAAAAGTGAAATTCCGCGCTGAAGAATTGGCTGAAGAACGCATTCTGGATGTCCTACTGCCGCCACCGCGCGATGCATGGGGACAATCAGAAGAGCCAAAGCCCGATTCGAACACGCGTCAAAGCTTCCGTAAGAAAATCCGCGAAGGCAAATTGGACGATAAAGAAATCGAAATCGATGTCGCAGCTCCGCAAATGAGCATGGAAATCATGGCCCCTCCGGGCATGGAAGAAATGACCAACCAGTTGCAGGGCATGTTCCAAAACCTCGGTGGCGGCAATACGTCTAAAAAGCGCAAAATGAAGCTTAAAGACGCGCTAAAAGCCGTGACGGAAGAAGAAGCGGCGAAACTGGTTAATCAAGAAGAATTGAAAGACCAGGCAATCCACATGGTAGAGAACAACGGTATCGTCTTCATCGATGAAATCGACAAGATCTGTAAGCGTGGTGAAAGCTCAGGCCCAGATGTATCTCGTGAAGGTGTTCAACGTGACCTGCTTCCACTGATTGAAGGCAGCACGGTTTCTACTAAACACGGCATGGTCCGTACTGACCACATCCTGTTTATCGCATCAGGCGCATTCCAAGTGGCAAGCCCGTCTGATTTGATCCCAGAACTGCAAGGTCGTCTGCCGATCCGTGTTGAACTGGAAGCGCTATCTGCTGCTGATTTCCAACGTATCCTTGTTGAGCCTAATGCTTCGTTGACTGAGCAATACTCAGCGCTGATGGGAACTGAGCAATTCAATCTGACCTTCACGCCGGATGGCATTGAAGAGATCGCTAACGCAGCGTGGCGTGTCAACGAGCGTACTGAAAACATCGGAGCTCGTCGTCTACACACTGTGATGGAGCGTTTGGTTGATGAGGTTTCATTCGACGCGAGCGAGCGTGGTGGTGAGTCTGTTGAAATCAACGCAGAATACGTGCGTAGCTGTCTAGAAGAGTTGGTTGACGACGAAGATCTCAGCCGCTTTATTCTGTAATCACACAGCATCAATCAAAATCGGGTGGCTTAGGCTGCCCTTTTTTATTACCTTTGCTTTGCCTTTGCCCTGTTTGCTGGTTTTATTTTGCCATCAAATTCAGTTAATCCTGCGCTTTCATTGCCCAACGAAGTAAAAAAACCAATAATGAAGCCAGTTATCACACACGCTTTTTTGGTTATGTCCTCATCCACATTCAAAACTTGGCTTGATGCCGCACGCCCCAAAACGTTGCCATTGGCTGTTGCATGCATATTGTGTGGCAGTGCCGTTGCCGCCAAAACGGGACATTTTTCGATATTGCTCACGGCACTCGCGCTCATCACAGCCCTGCTTTTACAGATCTTATCTAACCTTGCGAATGATTATGGTGATGCCGTAAAAGGCACAGATAATGATGCACGTCTTGGTCCCAAACGCGCGATACAGCAAGGTCTTGTTACGCCACAAACCATGAAAAAAGCCATGGCATTAAACGTGTGCTTGATAGTCACCGTGGGAGCCGCATTGGTCCTCAGTGCGTTTGATAATGCCACGGATATCGTCAGTTTCATTGGACTTGGAGCACTCGCGATTCTTGCCGCCATTTGCTACACCGTGGGTAACAAGCCCTATGGCTATCAAGGTCTTGGTGACCTTTCAGTATTGATTTTCTTTGGTTGGCTCGGCGTGGCAGGAACATATTACCTGCAAGCGGGCACCTTGGATTCCGCCGTACTTCTGCCCGCGACCGCATGCGGTTTACTTGCCGTCGGCGTGCTCAACATCAACAACCTTCGAGATATCGACAACGACCAAGCCTGCGGAAAGTTCACCTTGGTCGTGCGCATGGGCGCTGAATGGGGTCGCACTTATCACCTCGTGCTCTTGATAACCGCCTACCTTTGTTTTGCCTTATTCGCCCTGCTTGAGCACACGGGTATCACCGGTTGGCTATTCACACTATCACTGCCGCTGGCCGTTAAACACGGCAGCGCCGTATTCGCCTCGCAGGACGGTGAATCACTTCGCCCAATGATGGGAGATATGGTCAAAGTTGCGCTCTTAACCAACGTGCTGTTTGCGGCTGGTATCCTACTTCATTGATACACATCAGAAGTGCCTTAATGAATTATGGCGTCAGTCATTGCAATGCCCTACCGTGTCGTTATACTTTTTTGCATAGGGTGGCGTCTGACATCCCTCGGATTGCCACAAATTTGCCAACTCGGCACCGTTAAACCCAAAGAAGAAGTCTGATTATGGAATACAATACCTCAGAGTTGTGCGACACATACTTGGAGCAGGTTGATGTACTGGAACCTATGATGAGCTCTTACGGTGGTCGTAGTTCATTCGGTGGTCAAATCACAATCATCAAGTGTTTTGAAAACAACAGCCTGATCCGTGAAGTTGCGGAGCAAAACGGTATCGGTCGTGTGATGCTAATCGATGGTGGTGGCTCATTGCGTCGTGCACTTATTGACGCTGAAATTGCCACAACAGCAGCAGAAAATGGCTGGGAAGGTTTAGTGGTTTACGGCTGCGTTCGCGATGTCGACTCGCTAGATGAAATTGATATTGGCATTCAAGCTTTGGCGTCATTCCCTGTTGGCGCTGAGAGTTCAGACACCGGAATGGGCGTGGGTGAATCTGATGTACCCGTCAACTTTGGCGGCGTTACCTTCATTCCTGAAGATCACCTCTACGCCGATAATACGGGCGTTATATTGTCTCAAGAGCCCATAGATATCGAGTGAATTGATTAAGTAATAAGACTTATTGACGCTATTGTTGTTGCGCCAATAAACCTTGTGAAATATGTCACCACCCTAAGGTGGAATAGACAATGAGTACATAGAAAAACAGAGCCCATCGGCTCTGTTTTATTATTCTACTTCTTCAATCTTGCCAAGCAGACTACGAATGCGTTGTTGCCATGCGTCTTGGTCGGCACGTAGGCGGGTGTTTTCCTGCTCCAATGCGTCACGATTTTCACGCACAGACTCTGATTCACGACCTAGTGCTTCGTTTTGTTCTTTCAGTTCTTCAAGTTCCATCTGAAGCAGAGAAATGGTATCTACTGCCATTTGAACTTTGGCTTCAAGCTGCTCTAAAATTTCCAATGACATCAAGGCCACCTATGTTTTCCAACGTCTAAGCGCAAATGCGCAATCTTCGTCAAGGCTTGCCCTATAAGGCTTTTCTACCTTGCACGTCCCAGAAAACCTATTCTAACGGGGCATTGCGTCAGTCGCACCTTTCTAATCCACTTTTGGATCACAAGCGAACAAAAAATCACCAATTAACGCCTTTTCACTGCCTTTTAATGCCTAACGCAGAACCAGCCACTTACCTCTAAAACACCAAAATGACTAAAAATGCGACATAATTCAATTTATATTCACTCGTTGCGTGATAGGTTAATAAGGATCGTATCTCTCTTGGAATACTCCAAGACTTGCCGACATCGGCTGGGCTGACACTTCTGTTGTCAGCCTTTTTCTTTTCTACCGACTTTTCACCATTCACATTCGAATACTCATACACTCTGCAATTTGAGACGCTAAATGTTCGAATTCACCCATATAATGCGCAATTAATGAGCGAACGCACATTTTGCAACGCATAGACTTCACGAAAACCGTTTCGCCATTAGAGTAAGTAAAGCGAGCTTGGCGCAAACATCAGAGCAAATCAGCATTCAAGAAACAATGACACACCACCTTGCCTAACACTGACCAAGTCGCACTATGCTTTTTAAAAAGGACCAATAGAGGACGCACCATGAGCACCGAGCAAAAATACGTTGTCGCATTAGATCAAGGAACCACCAGTTCTCGAGCCGTGATCCTTGACCACGACGCAAACATTGTCACGGTCGTCCAGCGGGAATTCCCTCAAATCTATCCTCAGTCAGGCTGGGTTGAACACGATCCGCTAGAAATATATGCCACACAAATGTCCACCTTGGTCGAAGCCGTCGGTAAAATGGGTATCCGCTCAGATGAAATTGCAGCCCTCGGCATCACTAACCAGCGTGAAACCACCATTGTGTGGAACCGTCATACTGGAAAACCCATCTACAATGCGATTGTCTGGCAGTGTCGCCGCACTGCACCTATCTGCGAACAGTTGAAATCCGATGGTTTTGAAGACTATATCCGAGAGAACACGGGCTTAGTGGTCGACCCCTACTTTTCAGGCACAAAAATCAAATGGATTTTGGATCATGTAGAGGGCGCCTATGAATTGGCTGAGAAGGGTGACCTGCTATTCGGTACCGTCGATACATGGCTGATTTGGAAAATGACCCAAGGCAAGGTACACGTTACCGACTATACCAACGCAAGTCGCACCATGCTGTTTAACATCAACACACTCGAATGGGATGAAACACTACTCAAAGCGCTAGGGATCCCTCGCGCCATGATGCCTGAAGTCAAATCCTCTTCTGAGGTATACGGCAAAGCCAACCTCGGCGGAAAAGGCGGCACACGAGTCCCAATAGCGGGTATTGCTGGCGATCAACAAGCCGCATTGTTTGGCCAAATGTGCGTAGAAGCCGGCCAGGCAAAAAACACCTACGGGACGGGCTGCTTTTTGCTCATGAATACCGGCAAAGAAAAAGTGACGTCTCACAATGGCCTCCTAACGACTCTCGCCTGTGGCCCCAAAGGTGACGTGGCCTACGCACTAGAAGGTGCTGTGTTTATGGGCGGCGCGTCGATTCAATGGCTACGTGATGAAATGCACTTAATCAAAGATGCCAAAGACTCCGAATACTTTGCCACCTCAGTGGATACCAGTAATGGCGTCTACGTCGTGCCCGCCTTCACGGGGCTCGGTGCACCGCATTGGGACCCTTATGCTCGAGGCACCATTGTTGGTATCACGCGTGGCGTCAATGCCAACCATATTATTCGCGCAACACTCGAAGGCATCGCCTACCAATCGCTAGATGTATTAACCGCAATGGAAGCCGATTCAGGCATCAAACTCGATTTTCTCAAAGTCGATGGTGGTGCAGTGGCCAACAACTTCCTTATGCAGTTCCAGTCTGACGTGCTTAACACCGAGGTACATCGCCCTAAAGTGACCGAAGTCACCGCATTAGGTTCAGCCTACTTAGCAGGTCTTGCCGTGGGGTTCTGGGGCAGCATTGACGAACTAAAAAACAAAGCAGAAATTGATCGATGCTTTAGCCCAAGTGATGACGACGGAAAACGAGATCGCCGACATCGCGGTTGGAAGCGTGCTGTTGAGTGCTCAAAAGGTTGGGAAGTCGACTAATCCCCACGCTAATGGTCTGACTTTGCATTGAAAAGGGGGCTTGCCCCTTTTTTCTTGCCACAAAAACGCAAACGTTTCCTTTTTGCATATGGTAGAATCCGCGCCGAGTTTTTTCGCTATCAGACAACGATGCTGATGGCTTTTGATTCCACAAAATAATGACACTGGAGATCGGATGAAACGCGATTTAGCGATGGCTTTTTCACGCGTCACAGAGGGCGCGGCACTGGCGGGTTACAAGTGGCTTGGCCGCGGTGACAAGAACGCAGCAGACGGTGCAGCAGTAGAAGTAATGCGTATTCTTCTGAACAAAACCGAAATCGAAGGTGAAATTGTTATTGGTGAAGGCGAGATCGACGATGCACCGATGCTATTCATTGGTGAAAAAGTCGGTTTAGGCGGTGATGCGGTTGATATTGCCGTCGATCCTATCGAAGGCACACGTATGACCGCGATGGGCCAATCCAATGCGCTAGCTGTGCTCGCAGCCGCCGAGAAAGGCAGCTTCTTAAAAGCACCAGACATGTACATGGAAAAACTGTGTGTGGGTCCTGAAGCAAAAGGCATCATCAACCTTGACCTGCCACTGCGTGACAACCTAATCAATGTTGCTAAGGCTTTGGGTAAATCACTGGATGAGCTGGTTGTAACTACGCTGGCAAAACCCCGCCACGATGACACCATCCGCGAAATGCAGGAAATGGGCGTGCGCGTTTTTGCCATCCCTGATGGTGACGTTGCTGCGTCTATCCTGACCTGTATGCCTGACAGCGAAGTTGACCTCATGTACGGCATTGGCGGCGCACCTGAGGGTGTTGTTTCTGCCGCGGTAATTCGCGCTTTAGGCGGTGACATGAATGGTCGTCTACTGCCACGCCACGAAGTGAAAGAAAACAACGAAGAAAACCGCCGCATGGGCGAGATTGAAATCGCGCGCTGTAAAGAAATGGGCATTGAAACCAATGTTTGCTTGAGCATGTCAGACATGGCCAGCAGCGACAATGTTATCTTCTCTGCTACTGGCATTACCAAAGGCGACCTATTGGAAGGCATTACCCGCAAGGGCAACATTGCCACCACCGAAACGCTATTGATCCGTGGTAAGTGCCGCACTATCCGTCGTATTAAGTCCATCCACTACATGGATCGTAAAGACGACGCAGTGAAAGCAATCATCCTATAATCATCGGTTTCCATTGATGCAGAAAAGCACGCCACGGCGTGCTTTTTTATTGCCTGTTTGCCCGCGATTTCGAGCGCCCAATTGCACTGCTTGGGAATCGAATTATGTTTCTTGTTTCAAGTTTGCCTTAACTGGCGGGCGCTTAAAGAGTGCGAGCAAAGGGATCAAAACAATGTAAGACACCATGATAAAACCGAACGAGTAAACAAACGCCAACAACGTCGATTGCTCATGCAATAATTGAGTCACAGAGGCAATGAAGCTTGGATCGGTCACCGTCACGCCCTGAGAGGCAGCAAGTTGCTGAACTGCCGGATTGTCCGGAGTCACTCCGCCGCCTAAGGCGTGCCATTCCTTCTGCTGAATTTGGCTAAAGTAGGTGTTCACGATAGAAATCCCAAACGAGCTACCCAAGGTTCGACAAAGATTGAAGACCACCGCCCCACCGACAGTGTTGTTCGGTGATAACGTGGCATACGCCAACTGGCTGAGCGGTGCAAACACCAATCCCATGCCAGCACCTTGAATGATGCTTGGCAACAATACCCAGTAAACATCAATGTCGAGCGAATAGCTCATCATCATGAAGCTACCGATACCATTGAGCACCAAACCCACGACAATCAGCATACGCGGGTCGAGCCGGTCGATAATGCGAGAAATCGATATCAGCACAATTGCAGAGGCAATACCACGCGGTGCCATCACGAAACCTGTCGTATCAACCGGATAATTCAGCAGTTGCTCTAACATCATCGGCTGCAATTGGGTGATGCCAAACATCCCCATCGAAAATCCCGTCATCACAATGCATGACAACAGCAAGTTTCGGTCTTTTAACAGCCACATAGGCGCAATATCGCCTTTGGTTTTAAACGATCGCAGCAAGAAAAACGCCCACGCTATCATGCTGATGATAAAGGCGAACAAAATCGTATTAGAGCTAAACCAACCATCTTGGTTGCCGCGCTCAAGCACCAGTTGCAGCAAACCAATACCAATCGCCATGCCAAATACCAGCGGCCAGTCCACCGAGGTTTTGTCTCGCCCATCGAGGCGAACAAATATCGCCAACAAACTCAAGCAAAGCAGCCCCACTGGCACATTGACATAAAATATCCAGCGCCAGTCCATGTGTTCGGTGATCACGCCGCCGACGGTGGGACCAAGAATGGGACCGAGCAATATGCCAACCGAGAACAATGCCATGGCCTTGCCGCGCTCCTCCGGCGGATAGATTTGGATCATGATGGATTGAGACAAAGGGATCACCGATGCCCCGAATGCGCCTTGAAGGATTCGAAACACGATCATTTCCGTTAATGAGTCAGCTTGCCCACACGCCGCTGACATCGCCATAAATCCAGCCACTGACACCAACAGCAAACGCCGAGAACCAAAGCGCAGGCTGAAATAACTCGCAAGCGGGATGAAAATCGCTTCAGCCATTGAGTAAGACGTTAGCACCCACGTCACCTGTTCAGACGTCACACCTAACGACCCCATCATATGCGGTAGCGACACATTAGCGATCGTCATGTCGAGCAACACCATGATGGCAGAAAGCATCACTGCCAACGTGATCATTAAACGTCCTGGCCCTGCTGGCAGCGGGCCATGTGCGCTAGGAACCTGCGCACTAGGAGCATGGGGGCTAGAACTTGAGGTGTTAAGGCTACTGGCTGTCATCGCCATTGCCTTCAGCGCGGTTCAATGTATCAATCGTAACCGTTGCGCTAGCGCCGACACGCAAGGGTCGTGTATTGCCCTCCGTTTTAATGCTTAAACGCACGGGAAAGCGCTGCGGCACTTTCACCCAGTTACCCGTAGCATTTTCGGGAGGAAGCAGGGAGAACGAAGAACCGCTCGCTGGAGATATCGCCTGAACAACGCCACTAAACGACGTATCGGAATACATATCCAAGACTATATTCGCCGTCATATCCGCGTCGATACGACCAATGTCATCTTCTTTGTAATTAGCCTCAACCCAGAATGAATCATCCTCTATCAATGGCATGAGCGCCTGACCGGGTGCAACCACACTTCCTGGACGAACTTTCACATCACCCAAGGTGCCCGACGTCGGCGCAACAATCGAGGTATACGAAAGGTTGAGCGATGCTTCAGATAATGCGGCGGCCGCTTGGCGCACGAGAGGTGCGGCAGAGCCAGAAGCGCCTTGCTCACTGATCAGCTGGGACATAGCGGCACGCGACGCATCCAAATTATTCTTGGCTGCGGCGAGTTCCGCTTTCAAATCACTGCCGGCTTGCTTTGGCAGCAACCCCTTTTCTACTAACGCCATATTGCGTCGATATTTGGCTTCCACATCCAGCAACTGCGCAGACGCTGCGCGAATACGGGCACTTGCACCCACAATCGCATCACTGGTTGCCTTGTTAGCTGCGGTCGCATTTTCATAAGCTGCTTGCGCCTGTTCAACACGCGCTTGATAAGCCGACGGGTCAATTCTGGCAATCACCGCACCCTTATCAACATGTTGAAAATCATCCACGTTCACTTCAATCAATTGACCGCTCACCTGCGGCGCAATGTATAAGATATTACCGTGTACGTAGGCATCATCTGTGCTGGGGTATTTCTCCTGATGACGAACGTAGAAATATGCAGCTGCGACCAATACGGCAGCAACCCCAACGAGGATGAAAACGTTACGAAAAGGAAAACCACGTTTTTCAGCCATGAAACCTCCCAGTAAACCCACAATGTGACCTACACACACAGGTCAAGTTGGGAGAGTCTAGTAACAGGCTTCAGCCTTTGCGGTCTCACAAGGCGTAACTCATCAAGTTTCTTATTCAGTTTTTAAAGTTGTGACAGTGCTTCTCACTTTAATGACACCCCAAACCAAGTGGTCTCTTCGTTGACCCTGACCCATGTTGGTTGCCAGCACCACCTTCACAGCTCTTGTAATTCTTAAGTAAAGATATTGCTTTATTTAGCGAGCTCGCTTCATAATGGAACGTAAAGCGAACAAATGAGATCACGATGAAAACAGTCGACAAAATCCTGCACAAGATAAAACGCGAAGGGGCAATCAGTGCGCGCGTATTGGCCGATGAAATGGGCATGACGACCATGGGAATTCGCCAACATCTTCAAACTATGGAAGATGATGGTCTGCTGGATTTTAGTGATATTCGCGTCAAAGTTGGCCGCCCGACTCGCCATTGGTCGTTGACCGCCGAAGGCCACCGTCGATTTGCTGACAGCCATGGCGACCTCGCGATATCAGTGATTGAATCAGTGGAAAGTTTGTTTGGCGAATCAGGACTCACCAAGGTGATTCAGCAACGAGAAGAAAAGACGTTGCAACAATATCGCGATGCGCTCAAAGATTGCCATAATTTAAAGGCTAAACTTGAAACCTTGGCTTATCTTAGAGAGAAAGAAGGTTATATGGCAGAGCTTCAGGAAACCGAAACAGGCTTCCTGCTAGTCGAGAATCATTGCCCTATCTGTCAGGCCGCGAAGCGATGCCCAGCCTTATGCAAATCTGAAAAGCATATTTTTCAAACTGTGCTTGGCGACGAGTATGAGGTCACGCGAGACGAACACATCATAAAGGGACAACGCCGTTGCACTTATAACGTTCAACACAAAAGCTAACACGCGTCATCCCGATAACTATTTTGCTAAAGGAGTGTGTATGTCGACTTGGATCAAAGCGGAAGTCATTGAAAACAGACGCTGGAATAAAGATCTTTTCAGCCTAACGCTGGACGCCGACGTCGCGCCGTTTGCAGCAGGTCAATTTGCCAAGTTGGGCCTAGAGATCGATGGAAAGCTCATTCAGCGTGCATACTCCTATGTCAATCCACCCAGCAGTAAATACCTAGAGATCTATGCCACCCGAGTGGCTGATGGGCTTCTCTCTCCTCGCCTTCATGAGCTGGAGGCAGGCGATACCGTCATGATCACCAAAGAGGCAACTGGCTTTTTCACGCTTGACGACATTCCAGAGAGCGAACATTTGTGGATGATATCAACTGGCACGGCGCTAGGCCCTTTCTTGTCTATCTTACAAGAACAGGAAGTGTGGCAGCGGTTTCGAAAAGTGGTGCTGATCCATGCTGTGCGATTCTCAGCAGACCTGAGTTACCAAGCTGAAATAAATGCGCTGAAGAAAAAGCACAGCGATCAGATATTGGTGCAACCATTTGTAAGCAGAGAGCCCACTGCAGGCGCCTTATCAGGGCGTATAACCCATGCTTTGGAAGACGGAATGCTAGAGCGAGTCGTCGGTTTACCGCTCTCGCCAGAAAAAAGCCACGTTATGTTGTGTGGCAACCCTCAAATGGTAAAAGATGTACGAGCACTGCTCCAACTCAAAGGGCTAGAAAAACACCTTCGTCGTAAGCCGGGGCACATTACCACAGAGCAGTACTGGTAAGCCCAGCAACGGATTCCCTGTTCGATATCATCTCTCGAAGCTCTCATTGCCAGAGGCCGCGATTGACGGTCAACAATGAGAGATTCAGCAAAAAACACCTCATTACTCTTCCCCGCAATCGCCAACAGCACTTTTTACATACATGACTCATTATTGAGACATAAAAATACCGCATGTCGTGTTTTCTCTCCCTATCAAACAATTACCTGTATCAAACTAAAAACACACCAAACCCCACGAACAAGAACGTCTCACTTATGAGTCATTGGTGTGATTGATCGCTCAATTTTTAACCGTATAGTCAAAGGCAAGTCATGCGCAGCCAAAGGAGTAATGCCATGAAAACTCTGCCTTCATTTGATGAATTAAAAGCATTAGCGGAATCCAACCCGCAGGCACTAGAAGCGCTAAGAATTGAGATGAGCGAAGAGATCATCGAAAGTGCAAACGAAAGCATGCAACCACAATTGCGTGCCCAAATGAGCCACATTAATCGTGTGATAAGTTCAGGAAAAAATCCTAACCATGTTAATGCGTTATTGATGAAAGAACTGATGCGTCAGTTTGATCGTTTTGCTACGGCCGTCAATGACCCTTCAGCTTTAACTGAGCGAAGCGCAACCGTCACTACATTGCAACCGAAGCGCGACAGAGAAACTGTTGCCGTGGAGGGATAACTCAGTCTTTACGCGGTGGCTTATTGCCACCGCCTCTTTTTTACATGCCTGATGCAGCAGGCTCAACATGTTGCAGCCTTCTCGCTTCAATAAACCGTGTTTTATTCTTTTGTTGCCTTGGCATACCAGCGCCTGTCCATGTCTCGCACATCCACCGTTAAACTGGCGACTTCCGTCCCGTGCTGTTTGAGAACATCGAGAAACGCGTGGCTCAGGTTATGTTTCTGTTTTTCGTCACGCCCATCAAGTAACCACAAGGTCACATGAATAAAGTTTTCTTGGTTGTCATTTTCCCCGACTAACCATTCGTGACTGGCGTAGGCGCGAGATTTAACATCTGCCGCCCCAAACTCCCCACTGCCTATCGCAGTTTGATGTAAGTCTTCTAGCAATTGACCAATATTGACCCGCTCTGATACCGGATCACTGTACTCCATGACAATATGGGGCATAACTTGCTCCTTGTTACGATATTGAGCCACTTTACCCCAGCATTTCGGACGATTGTTACTGTGATGAGGAAATCTGACCTCAGATCACACCTTGCCAATACCTGATTTTCACGCCAATCCGAAAATTTATAACGAAAATTTGTTACTCAAAGGTTCACATTTCGGCGTAAAACGCGTAAAAACGATGGCATTTATGATTTTGAGCAGGAAATGCTGACAGGTCTGCTGTTATCGTTCCCAGCAATTGATTTTGATAATTGGATTACGGAGAAATTCCTATGCGCCGTCCACTAGTAATGGGTAACTGGAAACTTAACGGTAACAAGACAATGGTAGCTGAGCTTATCAAAGGTCTTGAAGCTGAACTTAATGGTGTAGAAGGTGTTGATGTTGCTATCGCGCCACCTGTTATGTACTTGGATCTGGCAGAGCAACTGCTAGGTAAAGCGGAAAGCAAAATCATTTTGGGTGCACAGAACGTTGACGTTAATCTAAGCGGCGCGTTCACTGGCGATATCTCTCCTGATATGCTGAAAGACTTCGGTGCAACTCACATCATCATCGGTCACTCAGAGCGTCGTGAATACCACGAAGAGTCTGACGAGTTCGTTGCTAAGAAATTTGCATTCCTAAAAGAGAATGGCCTAGTTCCTGTTCTTTGTATTGGTGAGTCTGATGCACAAAACGAAGCAGGCGAGACCGTTGCCGTATGTGCTCGTCAACTTGACGCAGTGATCAACACCCAAGGCGTTGAAGCACTGAACGGCGCAGTTATCGCGTACGAACCAATCTGGGCTATCGGCACGGGCAAAGCAGCAACGGCAGACGACGCACAGCGCATCCACGCAGCAATTCGCGCGCACATCGCTGAAAAGAGCGAAGAAGTGGCGAAGAACGTTGTTATCCAATACGGCGGTTCTGTTAAGCCTGAAAACGCTGAAGCATACTTCGCACAACCAGACATCGATGGTGCATTGGTTGGTGGCGCAGCATTGATCGCTGACAGCTTTGCAGCTATCGCTAAAGCGGCAGCAAAAGCGAAAAACTAATTTCGATTAGTCACACGTTATTCAAGAAAAGGAGAAGCCTCGGCTTCTCCTTTTTTGTTTGTCGCTTTATCCCTACTAACCAGCCAAGGTATACTGCGTTTTTCCCCAACGCACGGTCTCTGAACATCATGTTCCACATTGTCCTTCACGAACCTCAAATCGCTCCCAACACTGGTAATATCATCCGACTCGCAGCCAACACGGGTTGTAAGCTCCATCTGATTGAGCCACTTGGATTTGATTTTGAAGAGAAGAAACTGCGCCGTGCCGGGCTAGATTACCACGACTTAACCAACGTCACCCGCTACCCTAACTATCAAGCATTTCTTGATGCCATGTTTGCTGATGAAGCATCGCCCGATCACGCGTCTGAGCGCCGTATTTTTGCCTGTACCACAAAAGGCAGCCGTCCACATTCTGACGTAACTTATCAAGCGGGAGACATATTCCTATTTGGCTCGGAAACCTGTGGGTTGCCAGATAGTATTCGAGATGCCTTTTCACCTGACCATCGCATTCGCGTGCCAATGATGCCTGATAGCCGAAGCCTGAACTTATCGAATTCAGTGTCAATTATCTGCTATGAAGCATGGCGACAGCTTGGTTTTGATGGTGGTCTATAGGCATAAAAAAAGCAGGCTAGCCTGCTTTTTTTAATCTGAAATTAGCGTTCCGACCTTGATAGCAACGCATTAGCGTTAATCTTTCATTACGCCGTTTTTCCCGTAGATACTTGAAGAGCATTCGATATCTGATTGAGCAGCGATGTGGCCTCAACAAGACGCTCAACTTCCGTCGCGCTTTGCGCTGCCATTTCACTGATGTGGTTTACATTCACGTTAATTTCTTCCACCACACCACTTTGTTGTTCCGCTGCACTGGCCACCAGCATATTCATGTCGGTCACTTCAGATGTTGCATTGCCAGCCTGTGACAGCAGTGTGGAGGATTCTTGCGAAAGCTTGAGTGTCTGGTCGCCCATTTCACAACTCTTTTGCATGGTTTCAACCGCTTCCTTGGTCACACTACTCAACTGCACAATCATGGTTTCGATTTCTGATGTTGAATCATGGGTACGTTGTGCGAGACTGCGCACCTCATCAGCAACAACCGCAAAGCCACGGCCTTGTTCTCCAGCCCGTGCCGCCTCAATCGCCGCATTTAGCGCCAGTAAATTGGTTTGCTCAGCAATACCCTTGATCACATCGAGTACCGAGGTAATGTTTCCGCTGTTTTTCTCAAGCTCAGTCAACGCAACACTACTGAGGTTCAAACTTTCGATCAGCGAGTTGGTTTGTTTCATCGACTCTTGGTTGATACGCATACTCTCGGCTGACTGTTGCGATGCACTCTCTGTTGCCACTTGCGTTTGTGTCGCGTTGTTTGAAATCTCTTGCGCGGTTGCTGACATCTCATTGACCGCCGTTGCCACTTGGGTAATCTCACCACTCTGGGCATCTGAGTTACGCTTTACTGCCTGTGCCGCGGTGTTTAGCATCTCAACCGCTTCGCCCACTTCGCTCGCCACTTTCGCCAACATGCTATTTGTACTCTTACGCGTACCTTCCATGTTCTTTTGTAGTTCACCAATAATGCCAGGCTCATCAACGACCCCTGCATGACTGAAATCCCCTCCGGCTTGGACAGCTAGCGCATCAGACACCTTCGTGAGCCCCGCATAAATACGGTTAAGGATGATCTTCGACATAATGAGCGCCACGAGCAATGCCACTATTACGGAAGAGATCACGACAATCTCTAGTATCACAGCTTTTTCTTCGATATCTATGACAGCTTTTTCCGTGAATTTACCGACGTCAGTCAACAAGCTATCAACCATTTTGGTGGTGGTTTCAGCCTCTTCACCTACCACTGCGTCAAGTAATTCCGCTTCGTGATAGTGCTTGCCTTCGAGCTCTATAAAGACGTCTGCAACATGAACCATCCATTTTGAGTGCAATGCGACGGCATCATTGAGCTTATTATCTGCGACTTTAAATGCCGTTTTCTCTTCCTCTGTGCCAGAAGCTATCCCGTCAGCCAGTAGCGCTTGAATCTTTTTTTTGTCCTTATCGACTTTCTCTCCTAGCTCATAGAAATAGGCTTTTTCTTTGGCATAATTAGCTTCAGCGTTAGGCTCTTGTCCTACTTCAATAGCATATCGAAAAGCCTTGTTATAATGAACACGTTGCTCTAATTGGTGCTCAGTAGCTCGACTGATAGCGGCTAATACCGGAATGTCACGAAGTGCTACCCCCTGCACATGGCTTTCAATATAAGCCAATTTATAGAAAACAAAGGCACCCACTATGATTTGAATACCGCACACTAAAGCAACAAACATGTTCAATCGCTGCTTTATGGTTATTGGTGAAGCCATGGCTCATCTCTCCCTTCGCAACCCAAAGCGCCAAGCATGGCGCTGAGTCAAAATACAATTGCAAATTGCCTTAGGATAAGATTAGCCGCTCAAGTCGAAAATGAGACACTACTCAGTAACATTTCTTTTAATTAATAACCTGTCACATTTCTCACTCACGTCAATGTGAGCGAAAACGTCAGTCTAATCGTCAGTCCACCGTTGTGATTTATCGATGCCTGCGCAGAACCATTATGCTGCCTTACTGCGCTATCTGTGATCGCCAGCCCCAACCCTGTACCGCCACTCGCGCGATCACGGGCTGTCGATACACGATAAAAGGGTCTGAAGATATCAACGAGCATTTCCTCTGGGACGCCCTCACCATCATCAGTCACCATCACTTCTAATGATGTTCCTGTCACTGACATCGTCACATCTATTTGATGATTGGCATATTTTATGGCGTTTCTCACCACGTTTTCCAATGCACTGCAGAGCAATGGCCCATTACCTTCAATGTTTGCTTCGGGTATCGCGCCATAGGTTAGGTGCTTGCCACACTGCTCTGCTTCAAATTCAGCGTCTTCCAACAAGGTCTGCCAAAGCTCTAATAAGGAGTAAACATCGCGTTCGGCGTGACTGTTGATTTGCATGCGCGACAAAGACAACAAATCCGCAATCATTTTTTCCATACGCTCCGCTTCTGTATCAATGCGCGTGAGATTATCGCTTTGTCCTTGCTTACGAATCGCTAGTGCATTCGCCATGCGAAGGCGGGTCAATGGAGAGCGCAGCTCGTGAGAAATATCGGACAACAATCGTTGCTGTCCGCTGATCATTTGATTCAGCGCCGTCACCATTTGGTTGAAACTGGCCCCTGCTTGATGGAATTCGCGCGGGCCTTTTTCTAAATCAGGATCCGTTTCAAAACGCCCTTGTGCGACACGTTCAGCCGCAGCCTGTAAACGACGTGCTGGCCTAGTCACTGCCCAAGCCAGCCACAACAGCAATGGGGTACTCACTAACATGGTAACCAACAGCAATTGGAAAGGCCTGTCCAAGATCCGAACATAAAATGGTGGGGATTCTCGCCACATCTTGCCCACGTACATCAACGCTTGTTGGTTGTTATCTTCAATGGTAAATGGGCCTGCTAGCATCCAACGCCCATAAAGGCGTTGCATAGGTTCGTCTGGATCATCCGCGAGCGTCACAAAGTTTTTTAACGCGCGGCTACTGCCGTGATGACCTCGCCCGAGCATTTCTCCATCCACACTGGTGAAGTAGAGTTTAATCGAACCTCTTTCTGGTTGTTTTCGCTGAAAATTTTTCAGCTTTTGTTGAAAAGAACCATGCCCACTGGTGATTTTTGCAGACACCGCTTCCGCAATTTTCGCGTATTCGGCTTTTGCACTGGCTGGCAAGTCATGCTGTTGCCTAGGGTCGCTGTGTTGTGCCAWTAATACGGCAATAAGCACCAGCATGAGCGTGAGCCAAAAAATAGCAAAGATACGGCCATAAAGGCTTTTTATGGTCGGCAGCTTCATTATGCCTCCACCAGCAAATAACCACGCCCACGCAAGGTTTTAATGCGTGGTTTACCGTCTTCGCGCTCCGGTAATTTCTTACGAATGTTGGATATGTGCATATCGATAGCGCGATCAAATGGCGCGAGTCGTTTACCCAAGACATTCAAGCTGATATCCGCTTTTGCCACAATGGAACCAGGCTGTCTGACCAAATACGTCAGCAACGCCGTTTCCGTGCCCGTCAGGTCAATCAGCTGTTGCTGGCAATACACTTCCATCTTTCCGGGGAAAATCTCGATATCTTGATATTCCAATTTTTCCTGCGTGTCGTCACTGCGTTTGTCGTCGTGGTTTTTGCCTGTACGACGCAAAATCGCGCGCATTCGCGCCAGCAACTCTCTGTCGCTGAAAGGCTTAGGAAGGTAATCATCCGCGCCCAGTTCCAGCCCCATCACTCGGTCGATCTCTTCGCCTTTCGCGGTAAGCATAAGCACAGGAGTCTCCCAGCTTTCACGCAAACGACGCAGCGTCTCCATCCCGTTCAACACAGGCATCATGACGTCCAATAACACCAAATCAATGCTGTCATTGATTTGTTCTAACCCTTGCTGACCATTATTCGCTATATCGACCTCATAACCTTCTAGCTCCAAAAGGTCGCTTAGTAAGCTAGTGAGTTCAGTGTCATCGTCAATCAAAAGGATTTTGCTCATGGTACGCGCCCGTATATAGGTTGATGGGTCTAGTATCTGCCAATCATGTCAGGGACGCCATGAGTAAACATCAGGTTTACCTCCCTTTACATTGCTTTACGCTCCATGAACACCGGTTTACGTCTGGACCAGTAAAGTGAACACATCAACACGAAACACCCAAACCAAATAACAAATCCCAAGCAAATAGCTTGGAAATAAACCGGAGAGAACATCATGAAATTATCAAAACGCATTGTTGCCACTGTTATCGCACTTCCACTAATGATGGGTTCAATGTCAGCGATGGCATTTGGTGGTAAACACCACAATGGCGACGGCATGCATGGTGGAAAAGGCATGATGGGTAAACATCTGCTGCGTGGTATCGACTTAACTGACGAGCAAAAAGACGAGCTAAAAGCACTGCGTGAACAAAGCCGCGATGCGATGAAAGCGAACAAAGGTGAGATGAAAGCTGGCATGATGGCTGACCGTCAAGAGATGCAGGCACTGCTGCTATCAGACAATTTTGACGAATCACAAATTCGCGTATTGGCAGAAAAAATGGCTGACCAACAAGTTGAACGCCGAGTGGCAATGATGAAACGCCAACATGAGATGCTGAATATCCTTACACCAGAACAAAAAGAGGAAGTAAAAGCGAACATGGAAAAAATGGCGGAGCGTCATCAAGAACGCATGAAAAAACACCACTGATCACTGACATCCACTGAGATTCATTGATTCCTCCCTTCATGCCGACATTTGTCGGCATGTCGCATTTCCCTCTTGGTCAGCCGAACAATCCAATAACAAAAACGTTATACTCTCTCCACTTACTCTTAGTTGTACGTGCACATGACTGAAAAATACGCCCGCTTAGTTCAGATGGCCGCATGGGCGGCAACCATTACCGCATCATTTCTTTTGCTGATGAAACTGGGAACCTGGTGGTATACCGGCTCTGTCAGCTTACTGGCATCGCTAGTCGATTCCCTAATTGATTTACTCGCCTCCATTACCAACCTTATTGTGGTGCGTTATGCGCTCCAACCCGCGGATGAAGAACACCGTTTTGGTCACGGTAAAGCCGAATCTCTTGCTGCTCTAGCTCAAGCCGCATTCATCGTAGGTTCTGCCTGTTTCTTGCTTCTCAATGGCGTTGAGCGACTATTTAAACCCACGGAGCTTTTTCACCCTGAAGCTGGGGTCGTAATGAGTGGTATTGCCACCGTGATCACGGCAGGCCTAGTCTTATTCCAAAAATGGGTCGTGCGACAAACGGGCAGTCAGGCCATCGCAGCAGACTCTCTGCATTACCAGTCTGATTTATACATGAACATTGCCATCATCGTGGCGCTAGGTTTAGCTTGGTATGGCTTCCCGATGGCAGATGCTATCTTTGCGATTGGTATTGGCATATTCATTCTTATCAGCGCGTTCAAAATGGCCAACGAAGCAGTTCAAGCGCTCCTTGACCATCAACTTCCCGTTGAAGATCAAGAAAAAATCATGCTACTGGCGTCAACCGTTTCAGGTGTGGAAGGTGTTCATGACCTTCGTACACGACAGGCTGGGGCGACGCGCTTTATCCAGCTTCACCTCGAACTCGACGACGACTTAAAACTGGTCGATGCCCACGTCATTGCCGATGAGGTTGAGGACCGATTAGAAATCGCGTTCCCTGGCGCAGATATCCTTATCCACCAAGATCCAATATCAGTGGTAGGAAAAATCCCTCGTGAGCAAAATTAATACACGAAAAACAAAGAACATTTGCAACGCTTAGTGATATTAATCAACGAAAATACGTAGTGAAATTGTAATAGTCTTTCATAAGTAGGAAAGTTACAGTTTCAAAGACGTTGCCAGCAAGATAAACTGGCACGTCAATGCATGCTGAGACATACCCGCGTTACCTGATAAGACTTTTCAACGAAAAGCAGGGTGCAGATTCGCGGTCTTAACATGCGAAAATGGATTTGAAATTTCAATTCCCAAAGTCAGAGGGTAACCATGGTTAGTAAAATTGGTGTTTTGACCAGTGGCGGTGACGCCCCGGGTATGAATGCAGCCATCCGCGGTGTTGTGCGTGCGGCATTGAGCGAAGGCATTGAAGTGTGCGGTATTTATGACGGCTACCAAGGCCTTCACCAGAACCGTATCGAAAAACTGAACCGCACTAGCGTTTCAGACATGATCAACCGAGGCGGAACTTTCCTCGGTTCTGCGCGCTTCCCTGAATTTAAAGAAGAGAAAGTGCGCGAGCAAGCCATCCAGAACATGAAGATGCACGGCATCGAAGCGCTGGTTGTGATCGGCGGTGACGGTTCATACATGGGTGCGAAAAAGCTGACTGAAATGGGTTTCCCATGTATCGGTCTGCCAGGCACGATTGATAATGATATCCCAGGCACTGACTACACCATCGGTTATTTAACAGCACTGAACACCGTTGTTGAAGCTATCGACCGTCTACGTGATACATCTTCTTCTCACCAACGTATTTCTATCGTTGAAGTGATGGGTCGCCACTGTGGTGATTTGACACTGATGGCTTCGATTGCTGGCGGCTGTGAGTACTTCATCACACCAGAAATCGGCTTAGATAAAGAGAACCTGATCTCTAAAATCAAAGAAGGTATCTACAAAGGTAAGAAACACGCAATCATCGCGATCACCGAGCTAATGACTGACACCAACGAGTTGGCGAAGTACATTGAAGCAGAAACGGGTCGTGAAACGCGCGCTACCATTCTAGGTCACATTCAACGCGGCGGTCAGCCTCGTGCATTCGACCGTATTCTTGCGTCTCGCATGGGTGCATTCGCGGTTGATCTACTGATCCAAGGTGAAGGTGGTCGTTGTGTTGGTATCCAGCATGAACAACTTGTTCATCACGATATCATCGATGCTATCGAAAATATGCGTCGCCCGTTCCGTCAAGACTTGTACGACGTTGCGAACAAATTGTTCTGATCACTAGACAGACCAAACAAAAACGGAGCCTAAGGGCTCCGTTTTTTTATTCTGTTTCCGTGGTGTCTTCTCGGTTTCACACACTCAGAGGCTGAAAGACGGGAGCTAGATACCATCGCCTTCAATAAATTCTGAACTGCTAATGTTCTGGTCCATGTCGAACGAAGGCGTTTCGCTGCTTGGTGTACCAATAATCTTCGCAGGTACGCCCGCGGCAGTGGTATGGGGAGGCACAGGAATAAGAACGACAGAACACGCTGCAATTTTCGCCCCTTCGCCCACTTCAATGTTACCCAGTACTTTCGCGCCCGCGCCAATCATGACACCGGTACGAATTTTCGGGTGACGATCACCGCCTTCTTTGCCCGTTCCGCCTAACGTCACGTCCTGAAGAATAGAAACATCATCTTCAACAACGGCGGTTTCACCGATGACAATACCTGTTGCGTGGTCAAACATGATGCCACGACCAATACAGGCCGCAGGGTGAACATCAACCTGACACGCCACAGAGATTTGGTTTTGCAGGTATACCGCTAACTCACGGCGACCTTTATACCAAAGCCAGTTCGCCACACGAAAGCCTTGTAAAGCGTGGAAGCCTTTCAAATACAAAAGCGGGGTCGAGTAAAGCTCAATCGCGGGATCGCGCTCCACGGTCGCGCAAATATCGCACGCTGCCGACGCAACAATGCTGCTGTCGCCTGCATAGGCTTCTTCCACCACTTCACGCACTGCCATGGCTGGCATGCTCGGCGTGGCAAGCTTGTTGGCAAGGATATAACTGAGTGCTGCAGCTAACGTGTCGTGCTTAATGATGGTGGCATGGAAAAAGCTCGCCAGCATTGGCTCACGCTCTGTCTGCTCTTTTGCTTCACGCTTAATGGCCTTCCAGACTTTTTCTTGCTGGCATTTTTTATCACGGCCTTCACCACACATCCTTTGCATCTTGGTACCTTTTACCCTGCTACTTGTCTTGTCATCAATCTCATGGATTCACGAGATTGTCAGTGTGACATAGATATACAAACAACCCAATATTGAAACCGTCTGCGAAAAGCCTCTTTGGCACCACGATTCTCACGATGCATGCCACTCGTCGCAAAAACAAAAAACGCGAGAAGAGTTCCCGCGTTTTTAAGACTCAATAATAGTAATACGTTAAATATCGCTATTCAGATGTTCTCTGACGCGCTAACAAATCTTGCGCCGCCAAGCGTGCATCTTTGTTTTCGTACAGCACCTGATAGATTTGCTCTACGATCGGCATTTCCACGCCAACACGTTTCGCCAAAACACGGACTTCTTTGGTATTACGATAGCCTTCAACGACCTGACCGATTTCAGTTTGCGCTTCATCTACGCCTTGGCCTTTACCTAACGCCAAACCAAAACGGCGGTTGCGAGATTGGTTATCAGTACAAGTTAGCACTAGATCGCCCAAGCCCGCCATGCCCATAAAGGTTTCACGTTCGGCACCCAAGGCAACGCCTAAGCGAGTTAACTCGGCAAGACCTCGCGTGATCAATGCCGTACGCGCATTCGCTCCAAAGCCAATGCCATCCGACATGCCCGCGCCAATCGCGATGACGTTCTTCACTGCACCACCAAGCTGCATACCGACAAAATCACTGTTGCCATAAACACGGAAAGTGCGGCTACAGTGAATCTTCTCTTGCAGATCAGCGACAAACTCGCCGTTAGGTGACGCTACCGAAATCGCGGTTGGCATACCTGCTGCCAACTCTTTCGCAAACGTTGGCCCAGATAACACCGCCAACGGTATATCATCACCGAGCTGCTCTTTGGCAACATCTTGAAGTAACCGACCCGTTTCAGGCTCCAATCCTTTCGTTGCCCAGCAAATTCGTTGGTCATCACGAAGAAAAGGTTTTACCTGAGCCAATACCATGCCAAATACATGACTCGGCACCACGACCAAAATGTCGCGCGAGGCTTGAACCGCCTCTTGCAGATCCGCACTTAAAATCAATGAGTCTGGAAAGGCGACACCCGGCAGAAACGCTTCATTAGAACGATCTATTTCCAACTGCGCCATATGCGCCGCTTCATGGCCCCACAAGACGACATTCGCGCCGTTTCGAGCCAAAGAAATGGCCAGCGAGGTGCCGTATGAGCCTGCGCCCAATACGGTCATGGCAACATTTGCCATCGCATGAGTGGCTTGGGTATTTTCTGTCATTGGTGTCGACCCTTTTCGCGACGCTTATGCGTCAGCGTTTTCAGTGTTTTGCGTTTGGTTTTGCAGGTAGTTCATGAACAATGCGTCAAAGTTAACTGGCGCAAGGTTTAGTTGTGGGAACGTACCTTTTACCACCAAGCTTGAAATAGTTTCACGAGCGTACGGGAACAAGATGTTCGGGCAGAATGCGCCTAGGCAATGTGCCAATTGCGGAGCTTCCATACCATCAACGCTGAAGATACCGCCTTGTTGAACTTCACACAGGAAGCCATTTTCTTCGCCGTTTTTCACGGTCACAGTCAAACGAAGTACCACTTCGTAAACGCCTTCACCTAGTTCACGGCTTTGCGTGTCTAGATCTAGGTTTACATCAGGGTTCCACTCTTGCTGAAACACGTCTGGAGAGTTTGGCGCTTCAAAAGACACGTCTTTCAGGAAGATACGTTGAATCGCAAAGTTTTGTGCTTGTTGGTTGGTTGCTGCTTCAGCCATAGTGATAAATCCTTGTTAAATAAACCAATGCGTTCTCGCATTCTAAAATAATTCAGGCAGCCTTTGAGAGCTGCCTGTCGTATAGCTCACTGGTTAGCGTTACTTTTTCTTCTTGTTACGAACCAATGGCAGATTCGCTTCATTCCACGAAATCAAACCATCTTTCAGTACGCTAACATTCTCAAACCCAGCTTTTGTCAGCAAATTCGCGCTTTCAATTGCAGTCTGGCCTGTCTTACATACCAGAATGATTGGGTCAGATTTGTGTTTTTCAATCTCACCGTAAGTTTCGGCTTTAATGTCTTTCGCCAAAACGTGAAGTGCGCCAGCAATATGACCTGCGCGATACTCATCACGGCTACGGATATCAACAAACACACCATTTTCACGGTTTACCATCACGGTGGCATCATTTGGTGTGACGATGCGGTACGACGCGGTTTTCTGTTTGATCACAGAGACAACCAGTGCAACGACCAGACCTACCCACACCAGTGACAAAATCAAGTTACTTTGGACAAATTCAATTAACTGCTGCATAGCTCGCTTCTACATTCATGTCGGCAAAAAAATCGACCCCGAGTATAACCTCCCGCGCCCGCAAGTACAGCATGGGCTTGGATTTCCATGCCCTTGCTCACTGGTAACAAAGCGCAAAAATTTGAAATTAATCACACTCACCCACATTTATTGATTATTCGATCATCAACTGAGCGTGCAGCATGAAGATAGGGCATTTGCTGACCAAAAGCTGTTGACTTACTACAACTATTTTCCCGTTCTTGCTCACCAGCACGTATTACTCAGGTGAGAGCACTAAGAGACACACCAGAAGATACGTGAGCTAACCACTTGGCATTACAAATTTTGTTGATATTTTAGCGAAAAAGTTTGCCTACTGCTTAACCAACAAAATGTAGTAAAGTTACGCTAATTGTTTTTCTATTTTAAACATTGAAATCGACATAAAGAGGACACCGTATGTCTGCTAAGAAGCCTTTGGCACTTGTTATTCTGGATGGATGGGGTTATCGCGAAGATAACAGTGATAACGCCATTGCTAACGCTAACACACCCGTTCTTGATGGTTTGATGGCGGGTACCAGCACACTGATCTCAGCATCAGGCATGGATGTTGGTTTGCCAGACGGCCAAATGGGCAACTCTGAAGTTGGTCACACCAACATTGGCGCGGGTCGTATCGTTTACCAAGACCTTACTCGCATTACTAAAGCGATTTCTGATGGCGAGTTTTTCGATAACGCCGTTCTGACTGGCGCTGTAGACAAGGCTGTTAAAGCAGGCAAAGCCGTCCATATCATGGGCCTTATGTCACCTGGCGGCGTGCATAGCCACGAAGATCATATCGCTGCGGCAGTTGAGTTGGCGGTTCAGCGTGGCGCTGAAAACGTATACCTACATTGCTTCCTTGATGGTCGTGATACACCACCACGCAGTGCGAAAAACTCTCTGGCTCGTTTTGACGAGTTGTTTGCGAAACTGGGTAAAGGCCGCACCGCGTCTATCGTGGGTCGCTATTACGCTATGGACCGCGATAACAACTGGGATCGCGTTGAAAAAGCTTACGACCTACTCACTGAAGCAAAGGGTGATTTCACTTTCGCCTCTTCTGTAGAAGCGCTTGAAGCAGCATACGCACGTGAAGAAAACGATGAATTCGTTAAAGCCTCAGAAATCCGTGCTGAAGGCCAGCCTGTTGCGTCTATCAATGACGGTGACAGCCTGATTTTCATGAACTTCCGTGCTGACCGTGCGCGTCAAATCGCTCGTACCTTCCTGCCTACCTTTGACGGTTTCAACCGTTCAAAAGTCGCAGAATTGTCAGATTTCGTGATGCTGACTGAATACGCATCAGACATCGACGCTTCTTGCGCTTACCCGTCAGACAACCTAGTGAATACATTGGGTGAATGGCTATCGAAAGAAGGCAAAACACAGCTTCGTATTTCTGAAACAGAAAAATACGCACACGTGACCTTCTTCTTCAATGGTGGTGCTGAAGACGCATTTGAGGGCGAAGAGCGCTCACTCGTTGCTTCTCCTAAAGTGGCAACCTACGATCTTCAGCCAGAAATGAGCTCAGAAGAACTGACCGACAAACTGGTTGCAGCGATTAAGAGTGGCAAGTTTGACCAAATCATCTGTAACTACCCGAATGGCGACATGGTTGGCCACACTGGTGTTTACGATGCGGCAGTGAAAGCATGTGAAGCGGTTGATAGCTGTATCGCACGCGTCGTTGAAGCGATTAAAGAAGTTGACGGTCAATTGCTGATCACCGCTGACCACGGTAATGCTGAAATGATGATCGACCCTGAAACGGGCGGCATCCACACAGCTCACACCAATTTACCGGTACCATTGATCTACGTGGGTAGCAAAAACATTGAGTTGGTTGAAGGCGGCAAGCTGTCTGATCTCGCACCAACCATGCTGTCTCTGTCTGATGTGACTATCCCATCAGACATGACAGGCAAACCACTTTACGTTCAAAAGTAATCGAGGCTCGCTAAATACCCCTTCGGTATTTAACGAATAGAAGCGCCGAGGCGAAAGGTAGCAATACCTTTTCCTCGGCGCTTTTTTATGGTGTATCGCCTGCTTCCAGTTAACGCTGTCAGTTTCACAAACTGTTTGAATTAAAAGCACTAATATTGACTGTATTTCTTCACGTTCTTGCGACGCTGAGACACTCTCAATAGTGCAGACCCCATATCAGGTTGATATACTGCAACACATGTTAGGAATAAATTTGCGCCTACTTAAAACATTGCGCGCCAGTGCTTTATGCACTGGCGCTTTGCTATGCCTGCTTATCTCACCGTTATCCACCGCCAGTGATGAACAACTCTCGGGCGTTAAAAATGAGATTTCTCGTCAAGAGCAACAACTGAGCAGCAGCAATAAAAAGCTAAACTCCCTTCAAACTGCATTGAAGAAACAAGAACAATCCATCAGTGGCTTGGCGAAACAAATCCGAACCTCCAACGCGACACTGTCGACCCTGCAACAAGATATCGCGTTATTGAATAAAGAAAGCCAACGCCTAGAGCAGCTCAAATTGGGGCAAATGGAATTGTTGAAGGAATTGCTCAACAGCCAATATCGCCAAGGCGAACACAATCAACTCAATGCCATATTGAGTGGGCAAGACACCAACCAATTAGACCGTATGACGGTTTATGCCGAACGCCTATCTAAAGCACGCACCGATGCCATCAATGAATTAGCCGCGACAGATACTGAGTTGCAGCTAAAACGCCACACATTGACTGAGCAAACTGAAAAGCAAAAAATGGTGCTGGCATCCTTGCAGGCAGATAAATCCGCATTGGAAAAAGAACAACGCGCACAGAAAAAAACCGCCAATGCTATTCAACGTCAAATTAGCAGCGATAAGTCCTACCTGACTGAATTGAAAGACAACGAAAAACGCCTGAAAGTCGAATTGGAAAAATCTGCCGAATTGGCGCGTGTTGCAGCCGAACAAGCCAAAGTCAAAATGGATGGGCTGGGTAAGTACAAAGGCAAACTGCAATGGCCAGTAAAAGGCAAAGTGCTTCATAGCTATGGCAGTGCGCAAAGCGGTCAACTTCGCTGGAACGGCATGGTCATTTCCGCCAAAGAAGGAACGGAAGTGAAAGCCGCCCATGATGGCACCGTTGTGCTCTCAAACTGGCTGCGTGGCTACGGTTTGATGGTGGTCATTGACCATGGCAAAGGTGACATGAGCTTCTATGGCTACAACCAAGCTTTGCTCCGAAACGTGGGCGAAACAGTAAAAGCAGGCGATCCAGTGGCGCTTGTCGGCAACAGTGGCGGTCAGGCTTTCTCTGGCCTCTACTTTGAAATTCGGCGCAAAGGTAACGCCACCAACCCTAGCCCCTGGTTAGGCCGGTAAACACGGAAGGTTACAGATGCAAAGGATTGTTACTGTCACCACCCTACTCTTACTTCTTCTGGCACCGACTGTGGCTGCCAAGCCCAAACTCGCACTGATTATTGATGATCTCGGCTATGACTTGATGCCGAGAGACATCGCGAAACTGCCCAGTGAAATCAGCGTATCCGTGATCCCTTTTACCGAATTCGATACCGCAGTGGCGTTAACTGCACTCAGTCAGCAACGCGAGATCTTGCTTCATTTGCCCATGCAAAGCGCTCCACACGCCCCATCAGAGCCTAATCAACTCACGCTTGATATGGACAAAGTAGAAATGCAGAACGCCATATTAGAAGCGCTATATCGTGTTCCTCATGCAGTGGCAGTAAACAATCACATGGGGAGTTTGCTCACGCAGCACAAAGAGCCCATGCATTGGATCATGGAAACGCTTCATACCAAACAGCTCGGCTTTATTGATAGCCGCACCACGCCAAGCACCGTCGCGCAAAAAATCGCAAAACAGCACGGATTAGCCAACAACCGTCGTCATGTTTTTCTTGATCACCTGCAAACGGAAGATTTCATCCTCCAGCAGCTTGAGCTAGCAATCCAGCAGGCCAACCATCGTGGAGTTGCGGTGGTAATTGCCCATCCGCTACCCATCACACTCGACACCCTGCAAAAAGCCCTTCCAGCTCTCCAAGAGCAAGTGGATTTAATTCCTATTTCTCAGGCGCTAGTGCACAAATAGTGATAAAAAAACCCGCCGAAGCGGGTTTGTTAAAGCGTTCAGGTTGGCATTATTTCTGCCAATCAAGAATCACTTTACCTGACATGCCAGAGCACATCTTGTCGAAGCCTTCTTGGAAGTCATCAACACTGTAGTGGTGTGTAATGATTGGGCTGAGATCCAAACCAGATTGGATTAAGCTCGCCATTTTGTACCACGTTTCAAACATTTCACGACCATAGATACCTTTGATCACCAAGCCTTTGAAAATCACTTGGTTCCAATCAATACCCATGTCTGACGGTGGAATACCCAGAAGGGCAATACGACCACCGTGGTTCATGGTTTTCAGCATTGAGTTAAACGCTGACGGGTTACCTGACATTTCAAGGCCCACGTCAAAGCCTTCTTTCATGCCTAGCTCAGCCATGACATCTTCAAGCTTCTCTTCCGCCACGTTAACCGCACGGGTAACACCCATCTTACGAGCAAGATCGAGGCGGTATTCGTTCACATCAGTGATCACGACATAACGCGCACCCACGTGTTTCGCCACAGCTGCTGCCATGATGCCAATCGGGCCAGCTCCGGTGATCAGCACATCTTCGCCAACCAAATCAAACGACAGTGCCGTGTGTACCGCGTTGCCGAATGGGTCGAAAATAGAGGCGAGATCATCAGAGATATCGGCAGGAATTTTGAATGCGTTAAAAGCAGGGATCACCAAGTATTCAGCAAATGCGCCTTCACGGTTCACACCGACACCCGTGGTGTTACGGCAAAGGTGTGTGCGGCCAGCGCGACAGTTGCGGCAGTGACCACAAGTGATATGGCCTTCGCCAGAAACACGGTCACCCACGGTGAAACCGCGAACTTCCTGACCCATAGCAACCACTTCACCCACGTATTCGTGACCGACAACCATTGGTACCGGAATGGTCTTTTGTGACCATTCATCCCAGTTGTAGATGTGTACATCAGTACCACAAATCGCGGTTTTACGGATTTTGATCAAAAGATCGTTATGGCCTACTTCTGGCAGCTCAACCTCGGTCATCCAAATGCCAGGTTCCGCTTTCAGTTTTGCCAGCGCTTTCATTTTGTTCGTCATTGACTGCTTATCCAATCAAGCCCATGTCTTTACCAACTTTGATAAAGGCATCGATAGCTTTGTCTAATTGCTCGCGGCTATGTGCAGCCGACATTTGTGTACGAATACGTGCTTGGCCTTTTGGCACCACAGGGAACGAGAACCCAACCACGTAGATACCTTCTTTCATCATGCGTTCTGCAAATTCAGCGCCCACTTTCGCGTCGCCCAGCATCACAGGGATGATTGCGTGGTCAGCACCAGAAAGCGTAAAGCCCGCTTCGCTCATGCGCGCGCGGAAATGGCTCGCGTTATCCCAAAGTTGGGTACGCAGATTGCCGCTTTCTTCCAGCAGGTCGATCACGCGAATAGACGCAGAGACGATCGCTGGAGCGAGAGAATTCGAGAACAGGTACGGGCGTGAACGCTGGCGCAGCCAATCAATCACTTCTTTCTTGCCCGAGGTGTAACCGCCTGATGCGCCGCCCATGGCTTTGCCTAGCGTACCGGTGATGATATCGATACGGTCAATCACATCGTGATGCTCGTGAGTACCACGGCCATTCGCGCCCATGAAGCCCACTGCGTGAGAGTCATCAACCATCACCAATGCGCCGTATTTGTCTGCCAAATCGCAAATCGCTGGCAGGTTCGCCACAACGCCGTCCATTGAGAACACACCGTCAGTCACGATAAGCGTGTTGCGAGCACCGGCTTCTTTTGCCGCAATCAGTTGCTGCTCAAGTTCTTCCATGTTGTTGTTCGAATAGCGGAAACGCATCGCTTTACAAAGGCGCACACCATCGATGATTGAAGCGTGGTTTAGTGCATCAGAAATAATCGCATCTTCTGCGCCCAAGATGGTTTCGAACAAACCCGTGTTCGCATCAAAGCAAGAGGTATAAAGAATGGTGTCTTCCATACCGAGGAAAGTAGAGAGTTTCTCCTCAAGCTCTTTGTGCGCATCTTGCGTTCCACAGATGAAACGTACTGATGCCATGCCAAAGCCGTGCTCGTCCATGCCCTTCTGCGCCGCTTCAATCAGTGCAGGGTGATTCGCCAGACCTAAGTAGTTATTGGCACAGAAGTTCAGCACTTCGTCACCTGATGTCACCGCAATTTTGGCTTGCTGCGCCGTCGTGATAACACGTTCATCTTTATAAAGGCCTTCAGCTTTCACTTCTTCAAGCTGTTGGCGGATTTGCTGGTAAAAAGCGGTAGTCATCGCTCACTCCATCATGGAAAACAGGAACAAATTTAAGGCATGCCATCAGTAGAGCACTGATAACACAGTATTTATCGCGCACAAGTGAAGCTGATACGTCCACCACATTAAACTAATGCAGTATTACATATCACAATAATGGCTGATAATAGGGTTATGAGGAAGGTTGCGTCTATCGAATTAGCACATCTTATTGCCAGAGATCACGCAGATGCCTCTGTCATTTGCTGTTGGTAGTGCTCAATTAACTCGCCAACAACTGCTCGCCCCTTGTCTGTTGTCATGGGCGATACCATATTGAGTATTTGCAAAACACCTTGATAGATAACAGCTGGCGTTATCTTGGCCTGTGGCGCTTGGGCGCTTTGATAAAATATCCAGCTTGAAGCAACAAGCTTAAGCGTGCTGCACAGCGACGCCAGAGCCTCGTCTTTCATATCTAACCAGCCAGTGTCACGAAATCGCCCCAGCATGGTAAATAAGTTCGCTTTCAGGCTTTGTTGTGCGATGAGGTATTTATTCTGCAATACCGCATCACGTCGCAATATATCGGGCAGATTGGCGTAGAAAAAACGGTAGCGCCACATCAACTGAAACGTGGCATCTAAATACGCAAGCAGACGCTGTTGATCGGATTCAGCTGGCACTTCTGGTTGAAAGCCCACCGTGAGATCGAGCGCGTATTGATCGAAAATACTGTGTATAATCTCTTCCTTATTACGGAAGTGGTAATACAAGTTTCCTGGGCTAATCCCAAGATCAGCAGCAATGTGATTGGTAGTGACATTTGGTTCACCCTGCTCGTTAAACAGTGCCAATGCAGAATGAATAATGCGATCACGGGTTTTCATGGTTAAACTGCTATCCTCAGGCCCAAAAGGGAAAAGTAAATATTACCATAGCCTCCGCAAGAGTGATGGCGGGGTCTTCTCATTGTCAGATATTAGGTAAAAGTATGATTATAGTGACTGGCGGCGCTGGCATGATTGGCAGCAACATTGTTAAAGCCCTGAACGAACAAGGCATCAACGACATTCTAGTGGTTGATAACCTAAAAGACGGTACCAAGTTCGTCAATCTGGTCGATCTAGATATCGCTGACTACATGGACAAAGAAGACTTTATCACCCAAATCATGGCGGGTGATGATTTCGGCCCAATCGAAGCCATTTTCCATGAAGGCGCATGTTCTGCTACCACAGAGTGGGACGGCAAATACATGATGCTCAACAACTACGAGTATTCAAAAGAGCTGCTGCACTTCTGTTTAGAGCGTGAAATTCCTTTCCTATATGCTTCTTCGGCTGCGACCTATGGCGGTCGTGACCACGACTTCATCGAAGAGAAGCCGTACGAAGGTGCATTGAA
Organism: Enterovibrio makurazakiensis; assembly: GCF_050336585.1. Taxonomy (NCBI): domain Bacteria; kingdom Pseudomonadati; phylum Pseudomonadota; class Gammaproteobacteria; order Vibrionales; family Vibrionaceae; genus Enterovibrio; species Enterovibrio makurazakiensis. Next base: position 21,370 of record NZ_JAKJSE010000019.1, on the reverse strand, counting down.
CGTTTACGGTTACTCGAAACAGCAATTCGACAACTATGTACGTCGTATTTGGGCTGACGCAGAAGCACATGGCGAAACGCTGTCGCAAATCACAGGATTCCGTTACTTCAACGTTTACGGCCCACGTGAAAACCACAAAGGCAGCATGGCGTCAGTAGCGTTCCACCTAAACAACCAAATCAAAGATGGTCAAAATCCAAAACTGTTCGAAGGCAGCAACACCTTCAAACGTGATTTTGTTTACGTTGGCGACGTTTGCAAGATGAACCTTTGGTTCCTTGAAAACGGCGTATCTGGCATCTTCAACTGTGGTACTGGTCGCGCTGAACCTTTCCGCGCTGTCGCGGAAGCCGTTATCGCCTACCACAACCAAGGTGAAGTGGAAGAGATCCCGTTCCCAGACCACCTAAAAGGCCGCTACCAAGCCTTCACCCAAGCCGACCTCACTAAGGTTCGCGCTGCGGGTTACAGCGAAGAGTTTAAAACTGTCGCTGAAGGTGTTGCCGAATACATGGCAATCCTGAACAAGTAATTGGCAGGAAAACGGGCCTCGGCCCGTTTTTCGTCTTACCTCTGATTTATCTGTAGTTTCGACTCTATGAGCCAAGAATCAAGCAACACTTCTTATCTACCCAAATTCGAATGGGCATTCCTGCATCCTCGCTACTGGGGTACTTGGTTAGGGATGTTTGTTGTCGCGATCCTCGCGTTTGTCCCTTTCCGTCTACGTGACAAATTCGCAGAGTTTCTCGCCAAACGACTGGTTAAAATGAATAACCGGGCGAAAAAGCGTGCCGTCGTCAACCTTCAAGAATGTTTTCCAGAAAAAACAGAAGAAGAGCGTTTCGCCATTCTTGAACAAAGCTATATTAATGCAGGATGCGTGATGCTTGGCTTTGCCACCATCATGATGCGCAGCAAACGCTATTTGGAAAAACGTACGCTTTTTCGTAACGAGGAAATCCTCACCGAGCTCGTCGAGAATGGTGAAAAGGTCATTCTACTCGTGCCGCACAGTTGGGCAATTGACTACCCTGCCGTGCAACTCGCATCGCGTGGCTTACCTGTCGCAGCTATGGTGAAAAAGCAAAAAAACCGAGTCGTGGATTGGTTGATGAATGTGCAACGTCTCAAGTATGGCGGTCGTACCCACGAGCGCGGTGATGGCGTGAAACCTTTTATCAAATCCGTACGTGAAGGGTTCTTAGGCTATTACTTGCCAGATGAAGATCACGGCCCTGAATACAGTGTCTTCGTGCCTCTTTTTGGTACACAAAAGGCGACACTTTCAGGCCTCGGTAAACTGGCAAAACTCAGCCGAGCGAAAATCGTGCCGCTAATGCCTGTATACAACCGCGAAACCGGTAATTTTGAAGTCATTGTGCAACCACCACTCGCACCGTTCCCAACAGGTAGCGAAGAAGCCGACGCGCGCATGATGAACGAACGTATTGAACAGTTTTTGGAATCCGACCCCGGCCAGTATATGTGGATCATGAATCTGCTCAGATCAAGACCGGATGGTAGTCAGCTATATTAAGAGGTCACCTAACGTGAATACATCCCGACAAGGTGGCCTATTAAATCGTCTCCTTTTCACTCTTCGCAATAAAGTGAAAGTCAAAAATGGCAACACGATCAATGTTGCCTCCGCAACACGGATCCGACAGTGCCATATTTCGATAAAAGGCACGGGCAATAAGTTAATGATTGACGATGGTGCGAACCTAAAAGGCGTGCATATCGAAATCAATGGCAACAACTGCAGCCTCACTGTCGGAAAACACTCTGTGATTGGAGAGGGCTGTTACCTTTCGGCGCGTGAAAATGGCACGACACTCACTATCGGTGAAAACTGTATGTTCTCGCGAAACGTCAAAGTGATGACCAGCGACGGGCATGACATTCTCTGCGCAAATGAACGCATCAATCCAGCAAAGAGCATTACGATAGGCTCACATGTGTGGTTGGCTGATGGCGCAGTTGTCCTCAAGGGCAATGATATTGGTGATCATTCAGTCGTTGGAATCAATGCGGTAGTCACTCATGACGTTCCCACAAACAGTATTGCTGCCGGTAACCCAGCTAAAATCATTAAATCTGACATTTGTTGGGATGAGAAGTTAACGTACTAACCATGAAAATACTCATAATTGGCCCATCTTGGGTAGGCGACATGGTCATGTCCCAAAGCCTCTACAAACGCTTAAAAGACCATCATCCCGATGCGTTGATTGATGTGCTCGCACCTGCTTGGTGCAAACCCATTATTGAGCGTATGCCTGAAATTCACCACGCAATTGAAATGCCGGTCGGACACGGTCAGTTTAATCTCTCAGAACGTTGGAACTTGGGCAAATCATTACGTGAAGAACATTATGATCATGCCTATGTGTTACCTAACTCCGCCAAATCGGCACTGATCCCGCTATTTGCTAAAATCCCTAAACGAACGGGGTGGAAAGGAGAACTTCGATTTGGTCTGCTCAACGATTTAAGACCAGACAGAAAAGTCTTCCAATACATGGTAGAGCGCTATGTTGCTCTCGCACATACAAAACAGGCGATGCTATCGGAAGTTGACATCGAGAGCGTATCAAACCCAGCACTCAACGTTGACAAAGAGAATCAAGCTGCCTGTCTACAGCGATTCGGTATAGCCTCTCACTCGCCCATTATTGGCCTCTGCCCTGGTGCTGAGTTTGGCCCAGCAAAACGCTGGCCCGAACAGCACTATGCCTACATCGCCAAACAATTGATCGCCGAAGGCAACCAAGTATGTCTATTCGGTGGTCCCAAAGACAAAGCAGTCACAGAAAGCATTGTTAGTGCTCTTTCAGAGCATCAAAAATCAATGTGCTTTGATTTAGCCGGAGAGACTTCATTGGTAGATGCGGTGGATCTGCTTGCGGCTTGCCACACTGTGTTTTCAAACGATTCAGGACTCATGCATGTGGCTGCTGCCGTCAACAGCAATATTGTAGCGATATATGGCTCAAGCTCCCCCATGTACACTCCTCCGCTTTCAGATAAAGTGAGAATTGTTAACACCGACATCAAATGCCGCCCGTGCTTCAAACGAGAATGCCCACTTGGACATTTAGATTGCCTCAATAAGCTGATGCCACAGCAAGTACTTAGCGCATACCACGACTTAATCTCTACGCCGCGATGGAAAGACAATGAAATTTAATCAACCAAAGATTTCATCAAAATACGCATGCTTTGAAAAAGGCGCTTACGCATCCAAAGCAGCCAAGCACTACTTGAATAATGAATTTGACCCAAATAAGGTCAAAAAAATTGCGGTCATTAGACATGCGGCTTTAGGTGATCAAGTTATCACTCGACCGTTCTTGATCGAAGCGCGCAAGTTCTTCCCCAATGCGGAAATTACGTTAGTCGCTCTTTCTACCTATCAATACGGAATGCCTTCCGATCTTGCAGATCGCACCGTCGTTCTGCACGGCAGAGATCGTAAAGGGGAAGTGTCATTCGGCGATAAAATGAATAACTTTCGCGAAGTGGGCGATCAGGATGTCATTTTTGATTTGGCGGGAACTAACCGCTCTTACTGGGTAAACATTCTCAACAAAGCCAAATTAAAGATTGGTTTTCCTTACAAGTCTTGGCTCAAAGGCACACTATACAATGCTGCGGTATTTCGCTCTGATCTCCAGCCAGAAGTCGAAACGATGCTAGATATGCTGCGCTTACTTGGCCATATTCCTGCACAACGCCTCGACTTTGGTTATCCCGATCACGCGGAGCTCGTCAGTTCAGAACAACCTTACTTCGTTTACTTTAATGGCGCATCCCAACCAAGAAAGGTGCTAAAAAACGATCAGGTTATCGCGCTAATGGAAATGGCCGTGAAGACCTTTCCTGAGGTTAAGCATGTTTTTCTTGAGGGCGTCAATGAGTCAGAAAAAGGTGACTTTCTTTCACACCTAACGACCTACGATAATTTTGCAATCCAGCCATGCATCCCTCTGGAGGAATTACTCACATTCTGCGCAAAAGCCCAGCTGGTTGTAGCGCCGGATACGGGTGTAAGAAACGTTGCAATATCAACGCACACACCCACTGTCGGTATTTTCTATGCCACAGTTCCATTCCGATATACACCAAGATATGAGCCTATTCACCATATCGTCATGAATGCGTCTTGCGCCGTTCCTACCAATGAGCAAATAGTTCATACTATCTCAACTGCATATACAGCAGAAAAATAACACGATGAATGAAAGTGACTGATTTCTTGGCGGTACTTTCATTCTTCGCTATTTCTGCGGTTGGTTAACTTACGGATAAACGGAATGATTTTAACGCTTCTTACTTTTGGCGACCGCTTAGAAAACCACTATCAAGCTTCTTTTGCCATTCTCACTTATTTGAAAAGTGACCTTATCTCTAAGGTTTGTGTTGTTACTGATCGCCCAAAATACTATGAGTATTTTGGCGACAGTGTTGATGTTATCGAGATTGACCAAAACATCATGAATGAATGGCGTGGAAGTGATGACTTTTTTTGGCGCATAAAAATGAAAGCCATTGAAGCCGCAGCACTGCGTAACCCCGAGCAAGACATTCTTTATGTTGACTCAGATACCTTCTATGTGCGGAATATGGACGTCATTGCTAACGGACTAAGCCAAGGGCAATCTTTCATGCATGAAAATGAAGGAAAACTCTGTGGGATGACAAGTAAAACTCCACGAAACATGTGGAAATCCCTTCAAGGAAAGACCTTTGCTGGCGTCACCATCAATGAAGACACTGAAATGTGGAATGCTGGCGTCATTGCACTTCATCGTAGTCATGCCAAACAGACGATTTCGCTTGCCATCGATATATGTGATGAAATCTGTAAAACAGATTGCCCTAGACGTTTAGTAGAACAGTTCGCTTTTTCTGTCGCCCTCAAACACTCCTCGATCTTAACCGCCGCAGAAAATCAAATCGGTCATTACTGGGGCAACAAGCCGGATTGGAATGCAAAAATCGTCGACTTTTTTATGTTTTCAACATTGTCAGGGTCATCGTTTGAAGAAGATTTAGCTCGAGTACAAACGTTGGAGCTAAGCACGCTGCCGACTGTCTACAAAGAAAAAAGCATTAAAGGCAAAGTAAATAAATTGCTCGACCGCGTGTTCCCACCTAAAGAAGTGCAATACTATAAAGGACGTACTCAATAAAAGTCTTATCAATTTAGGTAGATAGAATGCATTAACGGATGGGTTCACTGACACATGGATGAGGAAATCAATGACCAAGCCAGTTATTTCCATCGTATGCCCCTGCTTTAACGAGCAGGAGGTTATCCACACCTTCACAGATAAAATCACGGAGATATTAGGAGAAACAAATTTCAGCTATGAGCTGTTATTTGTTAACGATGGAAGTCGAGACGACACACTCACCGTGCTCTATGCTCTGGCTGAAAAAGATAAGCACATTCGCGTGCTTAACCTTTCACGTAACTTTGGCAAGGAAGCGGCACTGACCGCAGGCCTTGAACATGCCGAAGGTGACGTCATCATCCCTATTGATGCCGACATGCAAGACCCGCCTGAGCTCATCCATGACTTTATTAGAGAGTGGCAAAAAGGCTATGACGTTGTTGTCGCCAAGCGCATCGACAGAAGCAGCGATACACTGGCAAAAAAAATCACCGCCAATTTATTCTACAAATTTCACAACAGCATTGCTGACGTCGAAATTCCTGACAATGTAGGAGACTTTAGGCTCATCACCCGTCGGGTCGTTCAGGCTATTCAACTGTTACCAGAAAACCAGCGATTCATGAAAGGGATCTTTTCTTGGGTGGGCTTCAAAACCTCAGTGGTTGAGTATGCACGTCAACCTCGCGCAGCCGGAGAAAGCAGTTTTAACGGTTGGCGACTGTGGAATTTTGCCTTGGAAGGGATAACCAGTTTTAGTACTGCGCCCTTACGTGTTTGGCTCTACCTTGGTGTTATATTCTCGGCTATCGCATTTATACTGGGTGCATCTATCATCATAAAAACCTTAGTTTTTGGTGTCGATATCCCGGGTTATGCATCGCTACTTACTATTGTTCTTTTCTTTGGTGGCATACAGTTAATTGGACTTGGCGTCATGGGGGAGTACATCGGACGACTGTACATGGAATCCAAACGAAGACCTGTATATATCCTCGATAGTGATTCAAAAACACCCGAGAGTGACCGTCGATAGTGCACCCAATCGCGAAAAAGCTTTTTCAATACCGGATTATACGTTTCGGCTTAACCGGTGGACTAGCGACACTGATACATGTCGCTATTGCCTTCTGGTTGCTACATTTTTTTGCCGCTAATGTGCTAACCGCAAATCTCTTTGGATTCCTTGTCGCGTTTGGTTTTTCGTATTTCGTACAATCACTGTTTGTGTTTAAACAATCATTGTCACGTAAAAATGCAATACGCTTCTTTGCAGTTCAATTCTCTGCGTTAGTGATCTCACAACTGATCAGTGAACTGTTCAATGATACCAACAGCTATCTACGCGTCTTGCTGGTTGTGTTTATGATCCCCTTGGTGACTTACGTTATTCACCGATTTTGGACATATAGAGAAACAGACTCCTCAACAAACTAGGTTGCACGGATACTTCATGACACCTGACTTTTTCACTCGCTTTGCGCCCTCACTTCAACGTGCTGGATTCTACTTAGGCTTAATGCTCGCCATGTTGTACGCGAGTAATCAAATCCTTACTGGCGACCAAACCCAAATGCTCTATAAGGGCTACCTAGGTGCTTATCAAAATGTCTGGCTGGCATTTGGCAACGCTGCTAGTGCTGTGGGCAATGTGCCTGGATCGTTATCCGCTTGGATTGTCGGTGCTCCACTCTTGTTATGGGATAACCCTTGGGCACCGATGCTCACCATTATCGCGCTACGAGTCATCTCATTCTTTTTGCTTGATGCCGTAGTGAAATCTGTCTTCAGCCAACCGGTCCGCTTTCTATTCATGGTCGCTTATTGGTTGAACCCATGGCTTTTGTACGACAGCTTGCTCTACAACCCTGCCTATTTGTGTTTTTTTACGGCATTGCATTTTTGGTCAGCATTTAAACTTCGAGAGCAATCTTCCTTCGCCTTTAGCTTTCTCCATGTATTGGCAATTGGCGGCGCGATGCAGTTCCATTACTCTTGGCCAGTATTGGCTGTCATCTCTTGCTATCTTCTTTACCGTAAAATGGCACATCCTAATTGGGCGGGTGTCATGGTTGGTGGCATGGTTGTTCTCGCATCCCTTATTCCCTATTTTCAGGAATACATGATTAACGAGAGTATCAGTCGAGAAAGTGATCGTTACATCGGCTATGGTGCGGTTCATGTTTACCCAGTAATTAAAGCTGTGTTCTATTGGGTTCGCTACGGCTCTACGATGTTTTCAAATCGGCTGATCACGGATGTCAGTTTTGACTGGATCACCACCATCAGTTGGCTACAGATGACTATTCAGTATTGCTGGCAGGCACTACTTTATGTGGTAGGCGCGACAACCGTGGTGATCTCCGCAAAAGTAAACTGGCGTGCATGGAAGAGCATCAAGCCCATAATTAAACGCGACAAGCCGATTGCAGATGACACACATTGGCTGCTCTTGTTTGCAGGCGCGACGGTATTAGCCATCATCATCAACGCTATGCTATCCCCCATTACCTTTTCATATTGGCATCTGATCCTTACATTCCCACTGGCTCTCATCCCCATCATGGTGTCAGCAGAAACATGGCGAATCTCAATGCCCACTCGTTTCAATAAAGGCCTCATCGCTTTGGCTGGCTTCTTTCTTCTCGTTAACCTTGTTGCCGCGCATGACAGTGACAAATACTCGTATAAAGTCGACTACGTCGAGCAAGTGGAGCAATACTTGATAGATGAAGGGCTATCGAAATAGGCTAATGTTCCGCTAAAGGGCTCGATTTCGAGCCCTTTGTTGTAAACTAGCCTCAGGTTTTCCAAACAAGGTTTTCGTGTGCGCCTTCTTTATACCCTTTTACTTTTCATCGCTGCCCCTTTTCTTCTTCTGGGTCTCTATCGCGCCAAAGATGGGAAACCTCGTGTTGGTAAGCGCTGGGTTGAGCATTTTGGAAAAACCCCAGCACTTGTAGGCCAACGTCCAATTTGGATTCATGCTGTTTCCGTCGGTGAAGTGATTGCCGCAAAACCGATTATTCTGGCGCTTCGCAAGACATATCCAGACGCTTCGATACTCGTCACCACCACCACGACAACAGGTGCTGCGATTGCAAGCAAGCTTGGCGATGGTGTCGAGCACAGATACATGCCTATCGACTTTTCCTTTGCCGTGAATAGCTTTTTAAAACGCGTCAACCCTCAAGCCATGTTGATCATGGAAACCGAGCTTTGGCCGAATACCTTAACGGCAGTGAAAAAAGCAGGCATCCCAATCATCGTGATGAATGCACGACTGTCGGAAAAGTCGATGCGCGGCTATCAGCGTGTGCAGCCGCTATTCAATCTACTTTCAAACAATATCGACCACATTCTTTGCCAATTCCAGGACGATGCTGATCGTTTCGTTCAACTTGGCGTCAATTCACAGCATGTTTCCGTATCAGGCTCAGTGAAATTTGATTTACCTGAATTTGATGAATCTAACCATGCTGTTGTCGCGCTGAAGCAAGCAATTAAACAACGTCCAGTATGGGTAGCAGCGAGTACCCACCCTGGCGAAGACGAGATTTTACTCGACGCTCATCAAGCGCTATTGGCTGAACAGCCTGATGCATTGATGGTACTTGTTCCACGCCACCCTGAACGTTTCGGTGATGTCGCAGCACTGATTGAACAAAGAGAGTTTTCACTGTCACGTCGCAGCCAATCACAGCCTATTAATGACAATACGCAAGTGTATTTGGGCGACACCATGGGTGAAATGATGACCTTACTTGCCACGTCGACCGTGACCTTTATGGCAGGCAGTTTAATGGGTGAGAAACTGGGTGGGCATAACCTGCTAGAGCCCGCTTCCCTTGGGAAGCCTCAAATCACAGGCCCAAGCTACTTTAATTTTCAGGTCATTGGCGATCAGTTGATTGAAGCCGGCGCTTGTGAGGTGCAAGAAGCGCCCTCAGACATTGCCAATGCGCTATTGAGTTTCATCAACAACCCAGAGAAATGCCAACAAGCAGGAGAAACCGCGCTGAATGTGGTGGAGAGAAACCGTGGCGCGGTCGCTAAAACACTTGAAGCGATAGCACCGTGGATTGATGCCGAGAAGCAATAACTAATAATTTGCAGATCCCAGATTATCTAACTGCTTGCTCTTGATAACCCAGCAACAAAGCATCCCAATCTGATTCCTGCCACTGGATGTGTCGCTTGTTCAGCTCTTTTCGAAATGAGCGAAGCAAGCGGCTGAGATTAGATGCCTTCCAGCCTTCCCCTGCTTTTTTGCCGCATTTATCAAAATCAATTAACCAGCACGTGCCTGTGGCATCGAGCAAAATATTGTGGATATTGAGATCAGTGTGACACACCCCAGCATCATGAAGCTTTCTCACCATGACGCCAATCCGGTGGTAATGGGAAGCGTCGAGCGGGGCTTCCTTCAAGATATCGACCAAATCTTTGGCATCATCGATTTTTTCCACCAGCAAATCCGCTTGGTAGGTCAGCCCATCTCGAATCGCACGCGCTGCGATAGGACGCGGTACTGATATGCCATTTTCACGCAGATAGGTGAGTAACTGAAACTCTTGTGCCGAGCGGGTGTTTCCCCATCCTGTAAACGCATAACTATCACGAACTAATTTCCCGAACAAACCACCGCGGCGATAGTGACGAAGCGCAGCAGGCAACACCTCAGTTTGCACAAACCACGTCGTGCCACGCCCTGTTGCAGAGCCGATGATTGCCTCTTTCTGCTGCCAGAATTCAACATCAAAACATTGCGCAGGATCTTCACGTAACAATGACGCGTCAAACCAAATACGGGTGTTGTTGTCGACTAACTGATCCACGCAAGCTCCTTCAAATATGTCTTATCTTCTCAGTATCTCAAGCATTACTGACAGATACGATGCAGTTGCATTTTACATTGCTGATCGGCAACTGCATAATTTCAACCATCAAAACCCTATAAGCATTCTCATGGCCTTATTTTCTGCCCCACCACAGTCTCTCTGCATTCTACGCCTTTCTGCGATTGGCGATGTTTGCAATGCCATCGCCGCTGTTCAAGCTATTCGCCAGCAATGGCCAGAAACACAACTGACATGGATAGCAGGGAAAGCCGAAGCCGCCCTTCTTACACCGTTGTTACCCGATGTCACCGTGATTGCTTTTGATAAGAAGCAAGGCTTTAAAGGGATGCAAGCTGTCTGGAAAGCGTTAAAAGGCCAACGCTTCGATGCCTTGCTTCATATGCAAAGCGCAATCAGAGCGAGCATGTTATCTGTTGGGATCAAAGCAAAGTACAAACTGGGGTTTGATAAAACCCGGGCCAGTGATTTGCAGCAGTGGTTTACCAATGTAAAAGTTCCATCGCCAGCATCACCGCATGTGCTAGACGGTTTCATGGCCTTCACTGAAGCACTAGGCTTGAAGCCTCAAGTACCGACATGGACACTGCCGCTGTCAGAAAACGACATCACATGGGCAAAAGGTCAGCTATCCACGAAGCCGACCCTCGTGGTTGCCCCTGCCGCGAGCAAAGCCTTTAAAAACTGGACAGCAGAAGGCTACGCAGGTGTCATTGAGCATGCACTCAACAAAGGGTTCGATGTCATCTTAGCGGGTGGCCCTGGCAAGATTGAAATTGAGCTCGGTCAAGCTATAGAGAGCCAACTCTCCCGTCCTGTAAAAAACCTAATTGGTAAAACAACGCTTCTACAATTGCTCGCACTTGAGCAGGAAGCCGATTTAGTCTTGGCACCCGATAGCGGCCCAGCGCACCTTGCCAATGCCGTGAACACACCGGTCATTGGTTTATACGCGCACCACAATCCCGCACGAACCGGGCCTTACAACTGGCGACACTATGTCGTGAGCGTATATGCAGAGGCGATTGAAGCCGAAACAGGCAAATCCGCGAATGAAGTGTCTTGGCGAACACGCGTGAAAGACGATACCGCTATGCAAAGGATAACCATTGATGAGGTGATCTCGCGTTTTGATGAAGTCATCCAAAAAGAGGAAATCGGCTCATGAGCCAGAATCAAACACGCGCCTCAATCAGCGCAATCATCATCACCAAAAATGAAGAACAGATCCTGCCAGAGTGTTTGGCATCCTTAGATTGGGTCGATGAAATCATCGTGGTGGATTCTGGCAGCACAGACAATACCGTCGCCATCGCTGAGCAAGCAGGCGCGAAAGTCTTTGTGAATGCCGAATGGCCGGGCTTTGGTAAACAAAAACAATTGGCGCAAAGCCATGCAACCAAAGATTGGGTGCTTGCCATTGATGCAGATGAAGTCATTACTGATGCGTTGAAAAACAGCATTCTGACAGTATTAGAAAATCCGCCAGAGAAAACCCTGTTCGTGCTCCGTCGCACCACATGGGTATTTGGCCGCTTTCTTAAGCACTCTGGCTGGTACGATAAAATCGTTCGCTTATACCCTCGCGAGTTCACCGGCTACAACGATGCCTTGGTTCACGAAAAAATCATTGAGCCAGAAGGCAGTCAGAAACAAACCTTGAGCGGCGACATGCTGCACTACTCATACCGCGACTTGCACCAGTACCTTGTGAAATCCGCATTCTATGCAAAATCATGGGCAGATGGTCGTCAGGCGCGAGGGAAGAAAAGCAGCATCGGGCAAGGTGTCACTCACGCGATTGGCTGCTTTTTGAAGATGTATTTACTAAAACGTGGATTTCTCGATGGCAAACAAGGCTTCTTGATTGCCGTGCTCTCGGCGCACTCAACGTTCGTGAAATACGCCGACCTTTGGATCAGAGAAAACGACAGCCGCGCACAGTAAACTTAGAGCACGCGCTGCAGAAAGGCTAAGGCGTCAGGCAGGATGCTATCAACGTCGATTTTCGACATGTCTGCCGCCACGTCTTTGTTTTTGTCTGCAGGCGGGGCAAAGGCAAGGTGGCGGCCGTTACTGTTGATAGGTTGCCATCTCAATGGCGTTGCGCTGCGTTTCGCAGGGAAAAAGCCAATCGTCGGCACATCCACCGTTGCCGCTATATGCAACGGCCCGGTTGAGCCCGCGATGAAGGCACTTGCGCAGGCAATTGAACACGTAAAATCTTGTAAACCATCATTCTTATCGTAAATTACCGACTTCACATCACCTTGTGCCAACAACGCTTTCAGCTCTGCCGCTTTTTCTTCTTCACCCGGCCCTGCTGTTAACACTACATCCATAGCAACCTGTTGAACGATACCTGATACCAGCGCCGCGTACTGCTCAAGCGATAAGTTATTCGCCGAACCACCACTGCCAGCATGAACAAATAGCCAAGGTTTATCTGATTCTAGCGAGAGCAAGGTCGTCAGCTTTTGGCGCTGAGCTTGAAGCGTATCAGCGCCAAACGCTAAATAAGGCGCAACGGGTTCAACCGCCTTGATGCCTTGTTTCGCCAAGAAAGCACGCACCAAATCGAGGTTGTATTCATACTCAGGTTTTGCCGATTTGGATCGGCGTTGCTTGATGCGGTGATTATAAAGGAGCTGAGAAATTTTCGTTGCCGGCGCTAAACGAAACGGAATGCCCGCTTTCCAAACCAAAGCCGCATTGTAGCTATCTGAAAATAAACAGATTGAGGCATCAAACTGTTGCGCTTTAATCTCGGTCATCAGCGCTTTTTTACTCAATGTGTCCGACCCTTTCCCACAATCTACCAAAACCTTATCAATTGATGGGCACAATTCCGCAAGCGCTTTGGTGTATGACGGTACCAGTGCAGTGATTTCAGCATCTGGCTGCGATTGCTTCAACATGGCAAAAGCAGGCCACGCCAACATGAAGTCACCGATTTTATCGTTGCGAATGACAAGGATTTTTTTCATTTTGTGCCCTAGTTTACGGTTCTTAATACCGATCATACCGAATAGTACTGATTAAGCCATAGCGAGGTAGTAGGCTAGAGGGCAGAACCTTATTTTCGATGCGCTTGCGTATTATGTTCACCAAAAACACATGATATTTTGGTAGCATGTCGCCAGTATAAAAGATGGCAGGAAAAATCTGTGAGCAAGAAATCCCTGACTCGGGTTATATACCCAGGCACCTTTGATCCAATCACCAACGGTCACACCGAAATCGTTAGCCGTGCCGCGTCCATGTTTGATGAAGTCATCGTGGGAATTGCAGCAAGCCCAAGCAAAAAACCCTTGTTTGAGCTTGAAGCACGTGTCGCCTTTGCCAAAGAAGTGACAAAACACCTCGATAACGTCACGGTAGTGGGGTTTTCTGGCTTACTGGTCGATTTCGCCAAACAGTATCAGGCCAATATTTTGGTTCGTGGTCTACGTGCCGTGTCGGATTTTGAATACGAATTCCAGCTCGCCAACATGAATCGCCGTTTGATGCCTGAGCTAGAAAGCGTTTTTCTGACGCCCTCTGAAGAAAATTCATTTATCTCTTCAACATTGGTTAAAGAAGTCGCCCTACACGGTGGAGACACCAGTGGCTTTGTGCACCCATCGGTACTGAAAGCGATGCAAACGGTGCTCAAAAAGCCGGAATAAGCTAACGCTAACAAACACAAAAAACCCGCTATCGCAGCGGGCTTTTTGATGCGCTTTCTCGGCGTTGTCTGATTAAACCTGACAGTCGGGGCAAAACACCGTGTTTCTCTGTCCAAGCTTCACGCTTTCAAGTTCAGTACCACACACTGGGCAAGGCTTTCCTTGGTTGCCATACACTTGAAGTTCTTGTGCAAAATACCCCGGCTTACCATCTGCCTGCTTAAAATCTTTTAGCGTTGTGCCGCCTTGCTCAATCGCCGTCGCTAACACCGACTTAATGTCCGCCACAAAGCGATTCGCCTCTTCTTGGTTTAGCTGACCGGCTTGGCGTTGTGGGTGAATGCGAGACATAAACAGTGATTCATTGGCGTAAATGTTACCCACACCCACCACCACCGCATTATCCATAATGAATTGCTTGATAGGCGTGCGCTTGTTTCGGCTTCGCTCAAACAGGTACTCACCCGTGAAATCATCGGTTAGAGGCTCAGGTCCTAATTTCCCCAATACAGGGTGGTCTGAGCCATCATTCGGTTGCCAGAGCCAAGCACCAAAACGACGCGGATCGTTGTAGCGGATCATCTCACCCGAGCTTAAGTGCAAATCGACATGATCATGCTTTGCCGGCGGTACGCCTTCAGGGATAACCCGTAAGCTGCCTGACATGCCCAAATGCACCAGTGCGTAGCCCACGTCCGTTTCCAAAATCAGGTACTTAGCGCGACGCGAAACGCTACGAATTACCTGACCTTCCATGTCATGTAACTCTTCTGGCACTAACCACCGCAGCTTAGGTTGTCGCACTTCAATTTTGGTGACCGTTTGGCCTTCCGCATGCGGCCTTATCCCCATGCGGCTGACTTCAACTTCCGGTAATTCTGGCATGTTATTGATTCTGGCTGTCGAATGGGAACAGGTAGTGTTGATCAACCGACACCGCAAGCCAACGGTTTTCCCAATTTTGGATGAGCCAAAATTGAGGAAGTTGGTAATAGGTTAAGCGCAAAGGCTCCATGTGCTGACCACGGTCGACCACTAGCGTGGCAAGAGAGCGCAAACTCGGCTTAAGCTTGTTATAGGTTTCGGTATCGATTTCTGTACCGGATAGATTTAACCAGCGATTGGCCAATTCGGTAGCTGAAACATCCAATCGCTTATCTGTTTGCCAAGGTGTGCCGTTAGTTAGCGTAAACGTTGGGAACTTAAGAGAAAGTACCGACACATCATCCGGCATTAAAGCAATCACACCTTCGGGCAGTACCTGTTCAACATGCTGACTTTGCTCACCTTCCGCCAGTTTAGTGCGAATATAATCGGGCAAATGCATCATCATAAAAAAGAAAAGAATGCCGATGATCAGGAAATTGTTAAAAGTACGACGGGATGGTTTTGCCATAGTGCGCTCACAGCGATTGGACATGACTAAAGTGTATATGTGGAAGTGACTGATTTACAGTGATATGCCCAAGCAACCTGCAGATGAATGTCTCAAATTACAGGTATAAAAAAACCCAGCCTAAGCTGAGTTTTTTTAGCAAAGCAAAAAACCAATTACTTGATTTTAGCTTCTTTGTACATAACGTGTTGACGAACAACTGGATCAAATTTCTTGATCTCAAATTTGCCCGGCATGTTACGTTTGTTTTTATCAGTAGTGTAGAAGTGGCCTGTACCAGCAGATGATACTAGACGGATCTTCTCACGAATGCCTTTAGCCATTCTTTAAATCCTCTTAAACGTTCTCACCACGGGCGCGGATGTCTGTAAGAACAGCATCAATGCCTTTCTTGTCGATGATGCGCATACCTTTAGGGGTAAGACGCAGTTTAACGAAGCGGTTTTCGCTTTCTACCCAGAAACGATGAGTTTGCAGGTTCGGCAGAAAACGACGCTTGGTGGCGTTACGTGCGTGCGAACGGTTGTTACCCGTTACAGGACGCTTGCCAGTTACTTGGCATACTCGTGACATGAATGTCTCTCCAAATCGTTTCAGCTCGATATCAACCTTGTCCACCAGTCCTGCAAACAAGGTCAGGCTCTAGGTCAAGGCTATCAAAGGTGGCGCATTATACTAACTGTATTTGCATTGCTCAAGTCCCGAGCAGATCCTTTTGTCATTTATTTGATCGTTTTTTAGCAGCTTTTACCTGAAAAGCTTATATCCAGCCGCGTTCAGCAAAGGAGACAACTTCTCCATCGCCTATCACCATGTGATCGAGCAGCCTGATATCCACTAACGACAAAGCATCCGCAATGCGTGATGTTATATGACGGTCGGCAGGACTTGGTTCGGCAATACCAGATGGGTGATTATGAGCCAAAATCACCGCATTTGCATGCACTTCCAGCGCACGACGCACAACTTCTCGAGGATAGACCCCTGCTGCATTGATGGTTCCTTCGAAAAGAATCTCATCTGAAATAGGTCGATTTTGGTTATCTAAATACAGGACCAGAAAGGCTTCTCGGGGTCTGTCACGCAATTGTGCAGAGAGATATCTCGCCGTATGAGAGGGGCTCGTTAGCGCATCTTCATAAGACATAATTTCTTTAAAATGTCGCTTACTCAGCTCCAAAACCGCCTGCATTTGTGCATATTTTGCCGATCCCAGCCCTTTTCTTTGGCTAAATTGCGCTAAGTCTGACTGCATTAGCTTCCGCAAAGAGCCAAAATCCTCCAGCAGATAACCTGCCAGTTCAATCGCATTCATGCCTGATACGCCAGTACGAAGAAAAATGGCCAACAATTCCGCGTTCGTTAATGACTCAGGCCCTTTGGCCAATAATTTTTCTCTCGGACGGCAATCTTGCGGCAAATCCTTCAATGACATGACCAAGCCTCACAATTAAAAAGGCAGCCTCATCTCTGACGTACTTTTAAGCAACCCATCGCTTATCAGCGTGCGATTAATGCGTGTAAGACATTTTATGAGTAGCTTCTTTATTACATTTCAATTTGTGGTACCTCTGCTTTCACAATCCTCTGAGTACAACACGTGATTAGGCGGTCTTTTATGTTATCTTTCTCTTAATTACTTCGTAGGCTTACTTGGTTATGGTTCAGAAAATTACCCAATCCCTAACAGGAAAACGCATCGTGTTAGGCATAGGCGGTGGTATTGCCGCGTATAAATGTGCAGATCTTACTCGCCGCCTCATTGAACGTGGTGCAGATGTCCGTGTTGTCATGACGCACGCAGCAAAAGAATTCATCACCCCTCTCACCATGCAAGCCGTGTCCGGTCACCCTGTGGCTGATAGTTTGCTCGACCCAGCCGCAGAAGCATCGATGGGACACATCGAAATTGCCAAGTGGGCAGACTTAGTGGTTCTTGCACCAGCAACAGCAGATTTAATCGCTCGCGTCACTGCTGGCATGGGGAACGACTTACTCACCACACTTTGCCTTGCAACCGATGCCCCCGTTGCGATTGCACCCGCGATGAATCAGCAGATGTATCGTGCTGTCGCGACCCAAGAAAACCTCGCGACGCTTAAACGCCGGGACTATCCAATCTGGGGGCCTGCGAGTGGTGAGCAAGCGTGTGGCGATGTTGGCCCAGGCAGAATGCTAGAGCCACTTCAATTGGTGGCATTGGTAGAAGACCATTTCTCTGAGGGCGATCTGACGGGTACGTCTTTTTTGATTACTGCAGGACCAACACGCGAAGCCATTGACCCTGTCCGTTACCTAAGCAATCACAGCTCCGGCAAAATGGGATACGCCATTGCACAAGCGGCGGCGAAGCGCGGGGCAACGGTGACACTCGTGAGCGGCCCAGTGAACTTGCCAACGCCTGCTAACGTCTCACGTGTCGATGTGCAAAGTGCAGAAGATATGTACGACGCAGTTCAACAACATGCGGGGTCACATCAAATATTCATTGCCTGTGCCGCCGTGGCGGATTTCAGACCTGCTCATGTCGCTGAGCAGAAAATGAAGAAAACAGATGGTCATGATGAAATGAGCATCGCGTTGGTGAAAAACCCTGACATTGTTGCCTCTGTTGCAGCCATGACTCAACAACGCCCTTTCACCGTGGGCTTTGCGGCTGAAACCCAAGATGTGGAACAATATTCTCGCGGTAAATTAGCCAAGAAGAATCTTGATCTCATTTGCGCCAACGATGTGTCTCGCGAAGGCCAAGGCTTTAACAGCGATCAAAATGCCTTGCACCTTTATTGGCCAAACGGTGATAAACCGTTACCGCTTGCCAGCAAGGCTGACATTGGCAACCAATTGGTTAGCGAAATTACTACCCTATTTAATGCCAGCAAATAAATTCAGTGGAAAACAATCATTGGAAAACAAAATGAAAAAAATTGACCTGAAAATTCTCGACCCACGCGTCGGCAATGAATTCCCGCTTCCCGCTTACGCCACTGAAGGTTCTGCAGGATTGGACTTACGCGCAATTCTGGACGCACCAGTAACACTGGAGCCGGGGCAAACCGAACTACTGCCAACGGGGCTCGCGATTCATATCGCCGATCCGTCACTGGCTGCGACTATTTTGCCGCGTTCGGGTTTAGGGCATAAACACGGCATCGTGCTAGGCAACTTGGTGGGCCTTATCGACTCAGATTATCAAGGTCAGTTGATGGTTTCTTGCTGGAACCGTGGCAACACCACATTCACTATCGAGCCGGGCGAACGTATTGCGCAACTGGTATTTGTCCCTGTTGTTCAAGCAGAGTTTAATATTGTTGAAGATTTTGATGCCACAGAGCGTGGTGCCGGTGGTTTTGGACACTCTGGTACAAAATAGCAGCAATTTCAGTGTGTAATACATAGATACGCCGCCAATCTGCGGCGTTTTTAACGTCTTATTCACGCTTTCTAACATTCTTATGTGCGTCGACAATCCCAAAGGTGCATTATCCTTTTAATACAGATGGCGCACCGCTAAAATAGAGACCCTTCAGCCGAGATTTTGGGTCCGAGACCCCGATAACAACAAAGGAAACATCTATTCATGGCTGTCCAAAAAAAGCAAAACCGCCGCGAAGAAATTCTTCAGGCTCTCGCTCACATGCTGGAGTCTAATCAGGGCAGTCAACGGATTACAACCGCCAAACTTGCGGCTCAGGTTGGTGTATCGGAAGCCGCGCTATATCGCCACTTTCCGAGTAAAGCGCGCATGTTTGAGGGGTTGATTGAATTCATTGAAGAATCACTGTTCACCCGTATCAATCGAATTCAAAGCGAAGAAAAAGACACCCTGACGCGTCTTCGTCTGACGTTGCAGCTTCTCTTGGTGTTTGGTGAACGCAACCCAGGTTTAACCCGAATCATGACAGGCCATGCGCTCATGTTCGAACAAGACCGCCTGCAAGGTCGCATTAATCAGTTGTTTGAAAAAATAGAAAGTCAGCTACGACAAATACTTCGTGAGCGTCGCCTTCGTGAAGGTAAAGGCTTTCCGGTTGAAGAATCTATTCTTGCTGCGCAGTTACTAGGGCAAGTAGAAGGTAGCTTAAACCGCTTTGTTCGTTCGAGCTTCAAATACCCGCCAACGGCTGACTTTGATCAGTACTGGCTGCTATTGAGCGCACAACTGGACTAATTGAGTCGCGAAAAGCATTAAAAAAGGCTGCATCATGCAGCCTTTTGCGTTTCTGTGGCACAGGAAAGTCAGATACCGTATTCAGCGCGGTAAGCTTTTACCGCATCAAGATGTTCAGGGTTACCACCTTGCTCTTCAAGGTAAGTCACCAAGTCGCCCAAGCTAACAATAGACACCACTTTACAACCAAAGTCGCGTTCAACTTCTTGAATGGCCGACAACTCACCTTTACCGCGCTCTTGGCGGTCAATAGCGACCAATACACCCGCCAAATCAGCGCCGTTCGCTTGAATGATTTCCATCGATTCACGAATGGCAGTACCCGCAGTGATCACATCATCAACAAGCATCACGCGGCCTTCAAGCGCGCTACCGACAAGGTTGCCACCTTCGCCATGGGTTTTCGCTTCTTTACGGTTAAAGCAATATGGCGTGTCAATATCGTGGTGTTCAGCCAAAGCAACCGCCGTGGTGGTTGCGATAGGAATACCTTTGTACGCAGGGCCAAACAACAAATCGTAATCAATGTTCGCGTCCACTAGCGCTTCTGCATAGAAACGACCAAGACGCGCCAAATCACGACCCGTGTTAAATAGACCTGCATTAAAGAAGTATGGGCTCTTACGACCTGACTTCAGGGTGAACTCACCGAATTTCAAAACTTGTTTTTCCAATGCAAACTCGATGAACTGACGCTGATAGGCTTTCATTTTTTCTCCTGACTCACTCTTCGGCTTTCTGGCCGTTACTTGTGTATTTTGGTTAAAAAAAAGCGGCTCCAATAGAAGCCGCTCTTTCATCAATCAATTAACGATGCTTTCTGAATCACGATGATGTCTTCAATGCCCTTATTGGCCAGAGCCAGCATGGCATTCAATTCTTCCGCCGTGAACGGTTCGCCTTCTGCGGTGCCCTGCACTTCAATCATGCGGCCATCTTCCAGCATCACCACGTTCATGTCAGTTTCAGCGGCAGAATCTTCAACATACTCAAGGTCGCAAATTGGCGTGCCTTCAAAGATACCGACAGACACAGCAGCAACGTGACCTTTCATTGGGTTCGCTTTCAGTTTTCCTTCAGCAACCAGCTTATTCAGTGCATCGGCCATTGCCACGCTTGCACCTGAAATAGACGCAGTACGCGTGCCGCCATCAGCTTGAATAACGTCACAGTCAACGGTAATTGTGAAATCACCCAGTTGATCAAGGTTCACTGCAGCGCGGAGGCTACGTGCGATCAGACGCTGGATTTCCATGGTGCGACCGCCTTGCTTACCGTTCGCCGCTTCACGACGGTTACGAGTGTGGGTCGCACGTGGCAACATGCCGTATTCAGCAGTGATCCAACCTTGGCCCTTCCCTTTAAGAAAACGTGGCACGCCTTCTTCAACGGTCGCGGTACAGATAACTTTCGTGTCGCCAAACTCCACCAGAACAGAGCCTTCCGCATGTGCGGTAAAATGACGTGTCATGGTAACTGGACGAATTTGACCAACTTCTCTTCCGCTAGGACGCATATTGTTCCACCTTTAATTGTGCTGTAGTTGTGCTATAGCTGTACAGTCGTTGTGTAAGCGCGACTGAATTTCGTTAACCAGCGATTATAGCGACTTCACCTAGGCCGCGCTAACACAAACCTAGCTCCGGCGCTTTTTTCTTCAACATCTGCTCTCATGGTTAATAAGAACAGACTAACAAGAAGGCGAACAACTGCGTATAATCAGAGCAACATCGATAAATGAGTGAATATCAATGATCCACAGTATGACTGCCTACGCCCGCCGCGAAGTAAAAGGCACATGGGGCACAGCCGTTTGGGAAATCCGTTCGGTAAACCAACGTTACCTAGAAACTTACATCCGCATGCCAGAGCAGTTCCGTGGCCTTGAACCAATCATTCGTGAACGTTTCCGCCAGCGCCTTGCTCGCGGCAAAGTCGAATGTAACCTGCGCTTTGAAGCCAATGCTTCTGCAAACACAGAGTTGAAAATCAACGAAGAGTTGGCAAAACAGGTTATTCACGCCGCCAAGTGGGTCAAAGAGACCTCAGGTGAAGGCAATATCGGTCCTTTCCAAGTCCTGCAATGGCCGGGC
>NZ_JAKJSE010000018.1:0-190003 GCF_050336585.1 Enterovibrio makurazakiensis | reverse complement strand
ATCGAATGTTCAAATTTATAGTAGCGATATTTCCACGCTTTTAAATCATCTTCAGGGTTGATGGCTTCACTCCACGCCACTTTGGAGTACACCGGCATTTCAACCGCACTTTCCGCGATTTGACCGTCAACATCTCTGATCTCGGAAAAGTCGATGCCACTGTATTGGGCTAATTCATAGTACAGAAACCGTGTATCTAAACGAGATTTTGGGTAGGGGGATGGGGAGGTTTCACCAAGGCCATCAAACAGCAAAACGACGTCGCCATGCCCATTAGGATTTCTCACGACCCAGCCGTTCGGGTCAGCATTTTGGCGTGGTGTGCAATCATCATTTCGAAAACAACCTAAAGAAAAATAGAGCATCGCTCTCGGGCCTTCTACAGCAAACTGCATTTTTCCCCAGCGGGTCGAATAGTTTTCGTAGTAGTTTTCCAGCGTTTCGATTTTTTTCTTGGCTAGCTCACTGTCGATGGGAGAGGAAATACGAAAGTAGACGTTGTTACGCATTGTGTCTGGGTTTTGTTTGACCCAATGACCCGCAATAAAATTGGGTACGCCAAGGCCACCCACATCGGCGCTTGCTCCTGGGAAGCCATTCACCGCACCGAACCCAAACCCCATGCGGCCGCCAAAAGTATCTGTGGCATACACATCGATGATCCCATAAGGGCCATCGAGACTTCCTGCATTGGCAAGTCGAGCATGAGTTTTATACACCTCTTGCTCGTCTGAACACCCGATAAGCATTAAACAAACAAACAAGAGGCTCACGGACTTAGACATTGTCGAATATCTCCCTAAATAGCTCACCAGACTCATTGATGTTGGGCGAATTGGCTAATTGTAATTTTATGTCGTTGTAGCCTGGACTGACGGGAATATCGTAAGGTCGATGAATGGTTTCACTTGCCTGAGGAGCGATAACGTTTAACCAATGAGTTGGTTGAACAGTGCCTTTATCATACGCATTTAGAGCATTAGCAAGCTGATTGAGTTCGTGGTTTTGGATGAAATCTTTAGGCACTTCATAAAGGTCAGTATTCCACTGTATACCTGACAGTTCTCCTTGCGTTTTCATTCTCTCTAAAGAAAGGCCTTGTAAGCCAGTGCTGATTGGCTGAAGGCGATAAAAATATAAAGTATTTCCTTCATGTTTTACTCGACCATGCTGAGTTGGAGAACGATATTTTTGCTGAATATCGATATTCCAAGATTTTTCATAGTGCTCTAGAAGCCCAATCATATCGCGAGGTAACAGCCCTGGTAGTTTGAGCTGTTTATCTAGTTCCAGATTGTAGCTATCCGTGATGGGGAATCCATATGTGTCGGGAAGCCCTTTTTTCCCATATTGTTCAATGGATGGATATCCTCCGCCTATATCAGCGTGTGCGCCCGGAAATACTTCTTCAAAGAAGTTTGGCGGTAATTTACCGTTTCGTTTTAGTGATGTGAGTGGAAAGTTCTTACGGTACTCATGGTGTGCGGTGATGTGGTAGATTGTTTCCGCGCTATCTGGCTCAAGGGTAAGCTTGAAGTCACCTTCATTACTGTTTCCAGGCCAATAAAACGAAGCGACGGTATCGAAAAGCCCAGCAAAACGTATGCTAACTCTTTTAGATGTATCTAGCCGATACCCACGTAAAGGATCGAAGGTATCGCTGTTTTCTGTGCTTAATAAGTTAGGTTTGATGTCTAACCCATCTCGTCCCGTTCTTGGTCGATCGTAGTTTGCCATGCCTTTCAGGGCAGCATTAATAAAGTGTCGAGCAAGGGCAGCGCCGCGGCTAAAACCAAAAACGTCAAATTCAATATGGTTGATTAAGCGGTAATCATCGCTAGAGAAATTTTCATCGATCAATTCTTTAAGCTGTGTGATTAAGCTTTGCCATTTATAATAAGCACCAGTTTCACCGTTCAAGTCGAGAGCACCCGTTGCCATGGCGAGGGTTGTTAAATCATCACCATTATCGATCGATTCTTCCATGACCGAGCGAGGAACATTGTCATAATCAACTGTACCTACACCGGATACATAAATCTTGTGTGATACGCCAATTTCTTCTGGATACGCCTCAAACAACCTCGCCACGTTTGTACGAGAAGTATTGCCTCTGACTTCTTTGTATTTATCGTTCTCAAGGTTATTACCTGTACCATCAAAAAAGACGCCAATGCGAAGTGTTTTTTCTATCAGCTTCTTAACCTTCACCACTGGCAACCCACTTTCCACCAATCTTTCGTTATTAATGGCTTTGAGCGTTGAACCCATGAGTAAGCGCTCTTTGTGGTCATAGACCACATCGGCAGGGGCATTGGCGGTTTGTGGTTTGTAGGGTTTTTCTGCGGCTTGTTTCGTTTGCATGGTGGCGAGAAGTTCTGGTGCATCAATGGATGTACCATGTTCGTTCAGCCACTCATCGCTTAGGTTATCCAGTTGCTCACGTGTGATGGGCGCATCGAGATAAACGAGGTGCTGATCTTTCACGACCTTGCTGTCGATTTTCCAATAAAGAAGAATAGCGCCTTGGTATTTATTTATGGCTTGTTCAGTATTGAGCTTTTCGTGAGTTGAGCGGGTGGCATAAAACGCCCATCGGTTTTCACCCAAAACCTTATATTCCTGAACCAGCTTTCGTTCATGGAAATGGTAGTAATACCCCTCAGTTGGAAACCCTAAACGAGTGCCGAGTTGAACAGAGGGAACAACAGGGATAAACGCCTCTCTGACGGCGTCAGTCCCTTTTGGTCTGAGTTTTACGGGTTCTTGACGGGTAACGCCTTTTTCCGAATTAGCTATTTTTGTAATGAGCTTTCTTGGTGCGCCATCCGTCGCTTTGGCTGAGAAAACGGTGCCGTATTCAGAGGGCTTAGTTTCCCAACTGACAATGCTGGCTTCTTTCGGCGTTTTCCCTAGTGCAAATTGACAACCTACTTCACTGGCAAGTGCATTTTCTGAGCAAGCAACTTCAAACAAATACTCGTAATTTATGCCCGGTTTTTCGGGTTTATCTTCAACGGGGGGCTGCGGGGTATAAGGGGGCTCTATGACGGCCTGAGCGTCAGAACTTGTGCCAGAGCGAGACGCTGAACCTTTTGCTTTGGTGCGAGACACAAACGCGGATTTTGCTTGTGGCGTAAAGCTTGATTCTGTCGCGGTGTTGAGTTGCCACGTTTTATCGCCCGATGACGCAGATGACAATTGAAGTGCGGGTGTGATTGGGGCATCGCTCAGCAATACTAACTGACCTTCTTCGAGTTGAGCCTTGAATTTGTTCAACGCCATACCTTGCGGCAGTACGCCTTCGAGCTCTCGCTCAGCCAGCCCTGAAAATGCACCCTCAATTTTGCCAAATTCATAGCTCGCTAGTTCAGACAGTTTTATAACACGGTAACCCACGCACTCATCCTTAAGTGTTTTCCTTTTGGGCTTAACTACCGAAAAAAAACTGTGAGTACAAGCGCCGCGAACCAAAAGCAGAAGGTGGATCAATCAGGGGCAATTTCTTGCTCGAAATGATGAAGATGTTGTGTCGGTTTTGCGTCGTATTTCTATCTTTTTTATACAGTGAAAACGCGTGTATACGCCTAAGTTCGTTGTGAAAATCTATTGGTAGGTGGACTGGCTCTATGATGATAGAGCCAGTGGTTTTCGCCTGACGCTTGTTGTTTTAATTGGTTAACTCTTACGGATGACTCGCCAACTTATTGCGCGACTTCTGGACGCGTTTCGTCTAGGTGGCTTGTAGGTGATATGGATTTGATTTTCAGATAAAGCACAACACTTGAGAGTACCAAGGTCACGCCGTTACCCATCATCAATGGCATATCGTTGGATACAATGCCGTAAATGAGCCAGCACAGAACGCCAAAAACAAACATGACATACATGGCAAGTGAGATGGCGGCGGTGTCTCTGGTTCGAATGGTATGGATCACCTGAGGTAAAAAGGCCAAGGTTGTGCATGCGGCAGCAACAGAGCCAAGCAGGCTAGGGTACTGAACAAGCCCAAAAGCAGCCACGAGTGCAACAGCGACTGCAGCAACAATTTTCAACAGATTCATCAATTGTTCCCCTTAGGTAACATGATCGTGGGCTGAAAAGTAACGGGAATTACTTCAATTTCAGCCGCAGGGCGGGCATGGATGCCGTTAACCAGCGGTTTTTTGAACGTGATTGTTTTTGTCATCGTTGTCTTTCTATGTGTTCGTGCGCCTTAACGTACTCGCTCAGTGCACTGGATTAGGTTGAGTTTGTCCCTGCCGCGAGTTTTGCAGCATCAAGGAGGTGACGTTAGATTGGGTAAACAGGCCACCTAGACAGCGTGGCCTTTACTAGCGCGATCTCACCTCATGGTTTTGAGGGCATCGCGTGACGGTTTATTCTCGCTTTAAGCGCAAAGCAATCATGCCTTGAGGTGCGACCTCGGTATGGTTGCTTGCGAGGCTGATAGTGCGCTCGAGTCCATCAGCAATATCGACTTTCCATCCTGTTGGCAATTCACCCAAAGTGGTCGGTTGATTGCTGTCATTAATTAAGCGCACCACAAAGGCGTGCTTGTCGTCTTCTGCTGTTTTGATGGCAGAGACGGCAAGGGTTGGGTGAGCATAATTAAACAGGCTGAAATCGGCTGGGGCTTCAAAAGCGGGAGGCGCAATCATAAATCGCTGAACGACACCGTTATGGAGTGCGACCGGTTTTGTCAGCCAAGACTTCACGCGTTGGCACAAGCCCGCTTCCATGACGTTACCTGTGAACGGGTACAATGCCAGAGTGAAGCTTAGCGACGTGCGAAGCTGTGAATCAGGGCTTTCATCAGGTAGACCCGAAAGGCGACCCGGACGATATTGCAGCTCAGGCTTGCCGACATAACCCACCGAGCGGAATAAAGTGACAGCGATTGAAGACGGGTATTGCTGATATTCGCGAATACCATTCGTGAGTACCGCCAGTCCGCCTTCCAGAGTTTCTCCCGCAACAAGGCTTTGCATCGGGTAGATTGGCGCAGGGCAGGACGTCCAGTGCTGCTCAGACCAAATTGATAATGCTTCACTATCATCGTGACGACGGATCAAGCCAATTGGCTGATCGGCGATGCTGTCTGCATTAATAAAGCCGCCGTTAATGTGCAGTTGCAAACGATGGTCATCAACCTTGTTGTCGATGTTCACAGTGATTTCAAGTTGATCACTGTCTGCTGCCAACGAAATAACCAGCTCGAGTTCTTGAGTGACAGAGCAGACGTTATCTGCACGTTCTTGCAGGTTCAAAGGCAGCTTAGCGGAGTATTGAATAGCAACACGAGATTGCAGTTCGCCATGCTGAACGCTGATTCCGTTCTCTTTCACCGTAAACATCACTAAGTGATCGTTGTACGGTTTCGAAAAATCATAATTGTCGCCGTCGTCGCCGCCATCAACCAAAGACAATACATTGTCCCAATGCTGGCCTGATGCCTTATGACTCATCGCCACTTGGCCCTGCGCGTTAATGCTGACGGTTAGGTGAGCATTGTCCAGAACGGTTCCTGACATCACGTCCGTTTGTTGTGCGCTGAAAGTAGGTTCTACGTCATCTAAGCGCGTCACTAGCAGGTTCTTATAGCCGCAGGCCGTCATCTGTTTTAAGGATGCCACGACGCGATGACGGTACCAGGTTCGGTACATTTCATCACCCAGGGTGGTTGGGTCTTGAACAATAGCGTTGATGTTGACCTTTTCACACGACAGTGGCTCAAGCTCAACGTTGGTAGTTCCGTCAGAGATCGAGAAACAGCGCGTCGGCAGCACTAATTCCAACTCAACCATAGCATCGCGCACATACGGTAGTGGGTTGAACACCAACACATATTCGCCATCCAGACCTTTCGTGGATGCGTCAGCCAATTGTTTCAGTGTGATGTCTTTCAAACGCTCCGCGTTTTCCTGAACAGCAGAGATACGCGCATCGACCTGACGGTTAACGGAATCTGTATTACATCCACCAATCGAGTCATGTGCATGGCTTTGCATCAACTGCTTCCAGTTCTTCTCCATCAGGCCATACGGATAGGCAAGGCCATGATAGTTAGCAACAGTTAGCAGTGGCTCCAACTGATTAATCAGCAGGTTTTCAACATCCGCATTGCGTTTTTTAATGTCATAGCGCGTGGAATAAATACCACGGTGAATACGGCTGTATTTACCGTAAAGCATCTCACTTTGTACTTCTGGCAGCCCACCAGAACAGGTTGCGGCAAAGTAATCGTCAAAGGTACAAAGTTGGTATTCATGCTCTCGTTGGTTATTGGCTGCTTTGATGGCTTCAGCCGTTTCTGCCTGCCAAGGTTTCTGATCGTGTCCACCCATGAACAAGAAGTGTTCGCGCTCACCGGGCCAGAAGCGTTGGTTCATTTTCTGATCCATCGCATCTAAGTGCTCGTTCATCGGCTTCATGCCTTGAAAGGCGCTGTAGCCAAATTCCAATACCGCTGTGGTGACTTTACTGCCATCAGGAGCGCGCCACACAAACTCTGTGCTTGGGCAAATGCCCTCCCAAATCCCGCGCCAGAATACGCATTTATCGATGTTGAAGTGCTGCAATAGCTGCGGTAATTGCTCACTTTGACCAAAAGAATCTGGAACATAGCCGATGTCCATCAACTTGCCGAAACGCTCAGCATCACGGCAACCCCACATCAGATTGCGGATCTGGGACTCTCCATGTACCACACATTGGTCGGTTTGCGTGTACCAAGG
Organism: Enterovibrio makurazakiensis; assembly: GCF_050336585.1. NCBI lineage: Bacteria > Pseudomonadati > Pseudomonadota > Gammaproteobacteria > Vibrionales > Vibrionaceae > Enterovibrio > Enterovibrio makurazakiensis. Next base: position 183,266 of record NZ_JAKJSE010000018.1, on the reverse strand, counting down.
GCCCACAAGCAATTTGCCACTTTCGACAAGGCGTTTGACGCGATCGGTGTCTTCGGGAACCACACTTAAGTAGTCTTCCAACATGACGGACTGACCATCAAGCACGAAGCAAGGTAAGTTGTCGTCTTTTTCCAGCTCATCAAGCATCTGCTTCATGGTGAACGTCAGCAGAACCTGTGACTCTTCAGTGCTGAAGTACCACTCTCGGTCCCAATGAGTGTGAGGGACAATATAGGCTTTTTTATTCATCGACATGCTCATTACCCTTGCGCTGTTTCAGCGTGAACAGCACTTTCAGATTGTGCTTGTTGGCGCATGAATTGACGCTTCATCATGATGGTGGTGCCAATGGCTACAAAGGCCACACCGCCTGCAATCGAAACAAAGTAAAGCAAGATGTTCGAAGAGAGCACCAGCGCTAGAATACCCGCAGCAGGGGCTTGAACAATCGAATCAAACGTGACGACTAACATGGCAGAGATGGCACTGCCGATGGCATTGATGATAATGAGTGCAGGGTTGGCGAGAATGAATGGAATGGCCCCTTCACTAATCCCCACGCAAGACATCATGAGCGCTGCGCGACCATTTTCTTGTAGTTCTTTGGTGTAGTACTGCTTGGCAATGATGGTGGATAAGCCAATACCGAACGGTGCAATCATGATAGCGATGTGAGACGCCGTAACCGGTTCATAGATGCCCTGCGCAAACAGGCCGAAGCTGACAGTAATTGCTGCTTTGTTGATTGGGCCGCCGAGATCAAAGCCCACCATTGCGCCTAGTACGGCCGCCATAATGACTTTGTTTCCACCCGACATGCCAATTAACCAGTTTTCCAAGCCAGTATTGAGTGCAACGAGTGGGTAACCAACAATGTATTTCATTACGAATAAGATAATCGCAGTACCAAACAGCGGAATGATGACCATCGGGAGCAAGCTACGAAATTCCTTTGGTAGCTTAATGTTGGCGAGCATCCAGCGAACAAGGTAACCCGCCATCAAACCGCCGAGCAATGCCCCCAAAAAGCCCATTTGCATGTCTTTCGCTAGCATACCTGCAATCAAACCGGGGGCGATGGCAGCCTTGCCGGCTAAACCAAAGCCGACAAACGCGGCAATAACGGGAAACAACAAACCAAGCCCATACAGGCCGAATGTTTTGAGATCATTGATGATTTGAGCAAAAAGCGAGTCACTGGTTTTTAAATCGATGCCTGTGATCGTTTCAAAAAGTGAACCGAAAGCAAGCATCATACCGCCCGCGACAATAACAGGGATCATATACGATACGCCTGTCATTAAGGCTTCGCGTAATTTATCGAGTTCTGTTTTTTCTTTTTTTAATAGTAGGGTCATGGCAGGTGTCCTTTTTATTATTTGTTATTAATAAGGTGCATCATGGTGTTGTAAACAGCATCCGGTTGTTTGATAGGGTCAGCTACCGAACATTCCAGTTTTGTTAATAATTCGAACCTTTCCACTCCATCAATTAATATTTCGGTGGCAATGATGGCACCATCCGCACGGGCAATGTCGTCTTCAGTGATTTCATTTTCAATACCTGTGCTTCCTTGTGTTTCTACCTTTATTTCCCAGCCGTTTTTTTTACCAAGCATTTCTAATGCTTCTGCGGCCATATATGTATGAGCAATACCCGTTGGACAAGCGGCGACACAAACAATAAACATAGTTACCTCGATTTAGGGTGAAAAGCATTTCTTTAGACATAAAAAAACAGCAACCACCTGATGATGATTGCTGTTTCGTTGAGTATTCATTTTGATTGCGCACTCAAGGCATAACTGTTTGTTTTTCAATGTTGCAGCTCCTGGCGCGTAGCGGTAGAAGCTGATCATTGATAGTACAGAGACGCATAAGGCGTAAGCCAGTTCGACCAAAGATCGGTTTAGTAACTGTACGCTGATGGTTAAGGTTGTAACGTGGCGGAATTGTCTTGATGAAGAAGTAAACCGATGCCAGAAATAGTAGACATTTTTTGCCGACTCACCAATGCAAATATAGAGTTCGTTATAACACTCCGAGGTTTCATCGAGTTTATTTTCAGCGTCGCTGTCTAATTTACTGGTATGTTCTACACAAACACAAAGCGCAATATTACGCACAAACATATTTACTATGCTTGTAAGCGTTAATATGAATGCTTTGGTTTTATTAGACACGGACGTTCTCCATAAAATATGGCGAGATACTATCCCCAAAATAAAAACAAGAATGTGAAGGTTTTCACAAATAACTTTTGGAGAAATTAAATGCAGTGATTTTCGATTAGAGGTCACGATTTAGCGAGTAAAGGTTAAGGGGTTGTTGGTTTTTGTCGCCAGAGTTGTTGGTCGGTTCAGGAATCTCGGGCAAACTGGCTATTGCGGTAGCTTATTTCTTGAAGTGATCGTATTTCATCTTTGGTGAGGTCAGACGACCAGGCTGCAGAGAGCAACTCTGGCAGGTAGCGGTGGTCTTCTTCCGTCACCTCTGCTCGAGCAGGCAGGCTGGTGGAAAAGTAACGTTCTATCTTTTCAACATACTCACCCAGCCTTCGTTTGGTGTCGTTTTATAGCGTTGCTCACTCTCGAGTGTTTTGACCTGAACTTCATTCAAGTGGGCGATAAAGTGACGGGCTTTGGGTTCACCAACTGGCTTGCATCATTTCGCGGTGGTCGCGACGGAAATACAGGTGCGAACACCGGCGAAAAAAACACCGCTTCACCTGCAATAAATTTGCGGGTGTCTCGCGCCTTGGGTGTGAGCTCTGTCAGGTCGATATCCTGATTTTTTCTTTTTTCCAGAACATAGTTATTGGGTTTTCTCACCCTCAGTTTGACGATAATCCATGATGCCACCGCCTGCTTCATAGTGCTTTTCAATGGCTGCGCGTTGCTTCAACAACTCTTCACTCGGTTTAGCCCATTCGCTCTCAGGAATAGGTGTCGACCAATCTGCCACCTCTTGTGGCAGTTCCACTTTTGCAAGACTATCGGTCCATTCAGAGACTAGGTAAGGCAGCTTCCAACCGCTCAAGATATGGTACGTGTAATAGAAAAACATCGAAGCATAAGACACCCAAGGTGCTTCTGAATTGAGGGTAAGCCAACGTTTAGGGCCTTTTTTGAACTTCTCCCGCATTTCACGACGGTTCTTATCAAACAAGGCACGGTCTTCTTTTTCAAAGGGGCTTGGGGTGGGGCGACGTGCTGGCGGCTCATCCATGTACATGCGCATGGTTTCCCACATGCGTTGGCCGTCGGTCACAGTTGCAATTGGGCGGCTCAGTATCCAGTAATCCTTGCCATCAGGCGTGGGAATGGCCAATCCAAAGGTAAAATGCGTCACCATGCTGTTGCCTGTGGTGTCGCGGTTCGTGGCGACCCAGCACACAACTTCTTCCCACGGGGCAATGATGGGTTTCTTTTCTTTGTCGGAGTAATAGCAGATTTCCCGACGCTCACGGTTTAAGCGAATAGGGCGCTGGCGAGCAAAGTCCAGAGAGCTGCTGATAACGACGTGCCAGAAAATGCCTATTAGAAGGATAAAGACAAAAGCGAGGGGCTCGGCAAGCTCATTAATCGCGACTCGAAATGATGCGCCAATAGAGCCATGAATAGAAGCATCCCTAAACCCAAACATGATGACTAATAGCAACATCACAACGGCACCAAAACCTATCGTGGAGTTTCCCAGTTGCACTTGTCCGGCTTTACCCTGACACCGTTGACCGATATCCATGTAAGTGTCGTTAATGGTCAGTATTTCGGGCGAGGTAACCACGGTTTCTTTGGCAATTTTTGCTGAAGGAAGGGGCTTGGGTGAGAAAAACACCGCTTCGCCTGCAAGAAATTTGCGGGTATCCCCCGCTTTGGGCGTAAGCTCCGTCAGATCAATGTCCTGATTTTTCTTTTTTTTCCAGAACATAGTTATTGGGTTTTCCCACCCTCAGTTTGACGATAATCCATGATGCCGCCGCCAGCGTCATAGTGCTTTTCAACGGCTGCGCGTTCTCTTAGCAATTCCTCACTCGGTTTAGCCCATTCGCTCTCAGGAATAGGTGTCGACCAATCTGCCACCTCTTGTGGCAGTTCCACTTTTGCAAGACTATCGGTCCATTCAGAGACTAGATAAGGCAGCTTCCAACCGCTTAGGATATGGTACGTGTAATAGAAAAACATCGAAGCATAAGACACCCAAGGTGCATTGGAATTGAGGRTAARCCAACGTTTAGGGCCTTTTTTGAACTTCTCCCGCATTTCACGACGGTTCTTATCAAACAAGGCACGGTCTTCTTTTTCAAAGGGRCTTGGGGTSGGRCGACGTGCTGGCGGYTCATCCATGTACATGCGCATGGTTTCCCACATGCGCTGTCCGTCGGTCACTGTGGCAATCGGGCGGCGCAGTATCCAGTAATCCTTGCCATCAGGCGTGGGAATGGCCAATCCAAAGGTAAAATGTGTCACCATGCTGTTGCCTGTGGTGCCGCGGTTCGTGGCTACCCAACACACCACTTCTTCCCACGGGGCAATGGTGGGCTTTTTTTCTTTGTCGGAGTAATAGCAAATTTCCCGGCGCTCACGGTTTAAGCGAATAGGGCGCTGGCGAGCAAAGTCCAAAGAGCTGCTGATAATGACATACCAGCAAATGCTTATTAGTGAGCCAAAGGCAAAAGCGAGGGACACAGCAAGTTCATTAAAGGCTACTAAAAATGATGCGCCAATAGAGCCATGAATAGAAGCATCTCTAAATCCAAACATGATGACTAATAGCGACATCACAATGGCAACAAAGCCTATCACTGTATTCACCAACTGCACCTGCCAGGCTTTGCCCTGACACCGCTGGCCGATATTCATGTAAGTGTCGTTAATAGCGAGTATTTCGGGCGAGGTCACCACGGTTTCTTTGGCAATTTTTGCTGAAGGAAGGGGCTTGGGCGAAAAAAACACCGCTTCGCCTGCAAAAAATTTGCGGGTATCTCCCGCCTTGGGCGTGAGCTTTGTCAGGTCGATATCCTGATGTTTCTTTTTTTTCCAGAACATAGTTATGGGGTCTTCCAAGTGATGTGTTGGGTGGTCAGCGGGGCAAGTTCACTGGCCGATACGTTTTGCGCTTTTAACAGTGCCACTTCACTGAGTGGGCCGACGCGGGTGAAGCTTTCTGCCTGAAAACGCAGTACGTCTCTCTCTGGTGCATCCGGCATGGGGAAGTAGTGCAATTCTAAGCCGATTCCATGCTCGGCGTTAATTTCTGGGCCATAAAGAGGCAGTGCTATCAATAACGGTTCAGCTGCATCGCTTAAACACACCCACTGTTGGGCCAGTGCTTGTGTCCAGGGTGCCCAGCGATTAGCTCGGGTGCTGGTTTTCCAGTAGGCGGCAAGCATCACGCCAGCGTCATCAAGTGACTCTAGTGTTAGCCCTGGCAGGCTTAATATTAGCGCTTTCCCTTTGCCGAGCTCACGAATTACTGCCGACGGCTTTGCCGATATTCTAGCGAGTTGCAGGTGACTGTCTGCCAGTGTACTCGTCGAGTTCTCTTTTCCCCATTGACTGTTTTCAAACCAGGCCAAATAGCTCGATAGATTCGTTCGGTTATACCATACGGTACCTACCAATTGGAGGGCAGAGATAGCAATGCCAGCAATGGTTAAGCGAACCGTCAACGAGGCCAGTTTAGCGCCGCTCCCCACCCAAATAGCGGCTCTCGCGGCTTTGTCGGCTTTAAGCACTGCGAATCCAACCTGGCTACTGCGAACCAGCCCGACACTATTAACAGCTAGCTGCCCGCTTTCCGCGATCCCGGCGATTAACGCTTTAGTATCGCCTTTTCGCCATGCAACAATCGCTTCAGTTACTTTTATAACTGAGCTTACCCAGCCAAAGGCATATGCTGTTAAACCCAAAATTGTCGTATACCTGCCAAGGTTAACCCCATAAATCAGTTTACTACTACTGCTGCTCACCAGCTTGATGGCAGCCATGTCGGTCGCCGCCCTGACACCTTGCACAAAGCCAAAGATGCCACTGAGTGCGTTAGCAATTTCGGCGGACTCTTTGACCAAGCCTTTTCCCATTGCTTTGTGAGCATTCCAAACAGAAATGCCCACCAAGAACAATGACAGTACGTCCCATTTTCCGGCCTTGATACGCACGGTGTATTTGCCCAGTTTTTTTCCAGAGTCTTCTAACGTTTGCAGATCCTGCGCCATCATCTTTATATCGGCATGCATCTCGGGCGAAAGCCCCTTGATGGAATAACCCACTTTTTCCGGGCCATCACCGAGTGGCGAGATTGCATCCGCCAGCTTGGTTTCCATGGCGAGTAGGTTTGACTGGTTACCTTTGAAGGACTTGCGCATGTCAGCCACCGACTGGGACTGGTTTATTGAACGCCCTTGCTGACGTAATTTGGTGAGTGTTTGTCGGATCTGGTGTTTGAGTTCTAGGTTGACTTTCCGCAGTGCTACCGCTTGGCCGCGAAGTCGCTCAAATGCGCTAAATTCTGCGTTGTTGGCAAGGCCAATGGATAACCCTTCAATTTTATACGCTTTTAGCATGTTCAGCCAGGCACTGCCAGTAAGGTCTCTGAAGACCTTACTGGGGTCAAACTGTTTGTTGGCATTGGTGTCGTCTAAAAAGTCTGACGTGACCTTGGCGAGCGCCAATGTATTGGCTTGAGCGTAACTGGCGTCAATTAGGGAGTCAAAGGCACGCATGCCGTCATCCATCGCGACGAGCCTATCACCCCAATCGCCCCCGTGAAACTCCCTTGCAAGTAGTCCATTCAACTCAGCGTTGATAGCGTTAATTTCCGCCAACCCTTCTTTAGCGGTGGCAAGGGTACGAAGTTGGCTTATCTTCTTTAGTATTTCTTCGGTGATTTTGTCGTAGCTTTTTGCTGGTAAGGTAAATATCCCTTTTAGGCTTATCCATGGCATTGTATCTAACTGGCCCGCAACCAGCTCACTGGCTGTCTCACTCCAGCAAATGTCTTGAATGCATGAATATTCAGAAGCCAGCAAGTTTTGTAGGCTCTCGACATTGGTGGCATCAAAATACCAAGCTGCTGGATAAAACCGAGTAAAAAGGGCCGTCCTGTCATCGGTGATGGTTTCCAGCAGTGCCTGCCAATGAGCCAACTTTTCGCGCTCTTCTTTTAAAAAAGCGTTCATCTCATCTTCCTTGATGAGATCTAAAAGCCCTGGCGTACCTGCGTTAGAATCCCAGAACTTAGCCCAATTGACACCGCGCGTTTCACGTTGGTATTGATCATCGATGTCTTCGATCAACTCTTCGTATTTATCCCAAAGGTCGGCGCCCAATGCTTGTTTCAGCTTGAGGGTTTTATGAAACTTTACTTGTGGGTTCTGGCTACCGTAGGTTTCCTGAAACTCAAGCCATTCAACCACCGCCTGCTTTTGTGTTGGGCTAAGGGCCTCTGCAAAGGTTTTATCTCCGAGGGCTAAAGCCAATTGGTCAATTTTGTCTGGCGTCAGGGCTATTTGCGATTCGATGTAGCAGCCTTCAACAAATTGTTGGTAGCGCTCTTCATCTGAGGTCCACTCTTCTAGCGAGGTTGCCACGAGGGCCTGGTAGGAGGCCAAATCCCTGAGGATACCGATATCATCATTCAAGATGAGGTAGAAGTGGTCGTCTTTATACTGGGGAAGTACTTTGGCACTTAACGCGGAAAATTCGGCCTGATGGTAGAGTGGTTTATGCTCCCATTGATAGGGCTCATAATCCAATGCCGTTGGCTGAGCTGTGGGGGCTGTTTCCGCACATTCAGCAATGACAGAAGCTGCTTGTTCGGAAGTGAGCAGGTTATCGCCACCGGTAAGTGGATTCGCGCTTGATACCGTCACTCGCTGCATAAAACGCTTCCTGTCCACATCACTTTTTATCACTTGCGAACATTTTTTTGCTGTCCATTGCATTTCGGCGTAACAGGCATACATAGTATCGGTCTTTTTGAAAACCAAATTGGCGTCGCCAACGGCTGTGCTCCTTACGTCTTTATCCACCTCCCCGTCCTGCCACAATAGGGTGGTAATTTGTCCCCCTTCGGCGCGGTATTCATGCAACAGCCATTTGTCACCTTGTTTCACCAACATATACAGCCAGCCGTCACGCAGCAGACGTACTCCAATGGGCTTGGATTTTGTTTCATATGTAGGAGAGGCTGTGTCTTTGGCGGAAAGCGTCTCTACCAGTCCGTACCTGACAGGGATAAGTTGTATTCTATCCAGTGTTAACGGGCAGATGCCGACAGGGCTTTGGGCATCTTTGGTATCACCGCACATGGCGGCATGCAAAGGAGAACTCACAGTTCTTGCTCCTGAATGGGGTGATGGGCGTATTGTTCTGCGAGCGTGGCGGCTTGCTCGATGCGTTGTGATGGAGTGAGTGTCGAAGGGTGATTGATTAATGCTTGAATATCAGGATATTGTCGGCTGTCTAACACATTCACCCCCAGAAAGCCGAAAACACTGAAATAAAGCAGAAGATCACGCTCAGTGGCAAAGCCAGCATCATATGCCGTCTTGGCTTCTTGTTTAATCCACTCCAAAGAAACTGCCGGCAGTTTATCGCTGAACCAGTGCACAAGGTGGTGTTCAATCTTTTCGAGGGTGTGATACCAGCCAATTTGGCCCAGCTTTTCCCATTGTTCATCGGTCAGTAATATGCTGGTGGGTGTCACAGGACCTGTCTGGGTTGGCTTGGTGTGATGAACCCACCCTTTTCGTGTAGGCAGCCAAGCCTGTTCTATGGCTTGCCAAATTTGCGGGTTCTCGTCGCTAAAGAGAATATGAGCGGCCTCAGCATGCGCCATCTTAAAAAAAACTTGGCTGCCATAGGGGCTTTGAACCTGTATTAATGCACGAAACGTATTAGTTACTGTCTCTAAATCTGCACGGGATGAAAACACATATCCTTGATTAAGGTAAACGTCTGTTTCGAACCATTGCATCAAAGCTCCTGTGGCTTTCACCACACAAGGAGACACCTCTCTCAGTTCCTGCCACGGGGAGTTAAGGAAGACTGGGGCGTAAACGGGCGCTCCCTCTATTTTAAACAGCAAGGTTTCCAAATCAGGGATTTGAGAGCCGTCGAGTAACAAGTAGCGTTGCTCTCCTGCCTCACAAGACATATCAGGCAGGGGCGCCGGTATCATTTTTTCTTGCATTAGCTACAGTGACTCCTTTGTTGCGTCTTCACATACTTCACAAATGGGCGCGTTCGTTTTCAAAGCAGCAATCTGCCGGGCTTTAAGTAAGGGTGACATCGACCCTTCGGTCGCAGTCATCTTAATTGCTACTAATTCATCGGGGTGTGCGGGCTTACTCACCCCATTCGGCATCATTGGCATGACCCCACCAAATCCCGAGCCTGATCCCGCCGCGCCGCCTGAGTTGAGGTTGACCGCAGAGCCGACAATATGCACACCTGCAGGGTCGATTTTGACGAAGTTGCCCCCGACTTTCAGGGTGATCTCGGTGCCCGCCTCAATCACCACTTTCTGACCGGCTTTGTGGTGAATTTCAGAGCCTGCTTCGTTGAGCAGTGCTTTCCCCGCTTTGATATGGAAAGACTGGTCGGTGACCACCGTCTTGTCGCCTTTGACGTGTGTTTTGCTTTGTCCATCGACGGTCAGATGGTCATCCACTTTGATGTGAGAAAAGCGTTCGTTCTCCACATCCAAGTGCAGGTCATGTTTGATGTTGTCTTTGCGGTCGTTCTCCACCAGCAGGTTCATGTCCTTTTGGGCATGCACGTAGATTTCTTCTTGTCCTGCTTGGTCTTCAAAACGCAACTCGTTAAAGCCTTCCCCCTGATGGGTTTCGGTTCTGAGCACCGTGCGGGTTTTATTGGCCGGCAGCGGGTAGGGCGGCACATTGGTCGCGTGATAGGTGCGTCCAGTAATGATCGGTTGGTCTGGGTCGCCCTCTAAGAAGGAAACAATCACTTCATGGCCGATGCGCGGTATCGCCATCATGCCGTATTGTGCGCCCGCCCAGCTTTGAGAAACGCGCACCCAACAGCTGGAATTTTCATCGCTGTTGCCGTATCGGTCCCACGGGAACTGCACTTTCACGCGCCCATATTCATCACAGAAAATCTCTTCCCCCTCTGGGCCCGTGACAATGGCAACTTGAGGGCCATGCACGCAGGGTCTCGCCTGTGGCTCAGGCCGCCAAGGGCGATGACCAGGGATGACCGAAAACGTATTGTGAAAGGTGGTCATGCCTTCGCTGCCACGTTCTTCGAGTGCCTGTGGTTGGGTGCCTTGGCAATTCATGCTCACCACCACCCAGTCACGGTTGTTGGCATCATCAGGGTGCTCAATCAGATCAAAGACCTGACCCGCATCCACCTGCATGATGTTACTCGATGCCGTGGCAGTCAGCGCATTACTGCGCAAATGCTCGAGACGATATTGGGTAAACGGCTTTCCTGAGGTATCGCTTTTGAAGCGGCCAGGGTAGTCATAATGTTCATACGTGCCGCGCTGGAAGGCCATCTCGGTCCCTGCCTTGTTTTGCAGAAAGCTGTACGCGGGCTTTTTGAAACTGTAATCCTTGAGCGTGACGGAAGACGGTCGGGTTTGCGCCGTAAATTGCCAGCCTTTTACGAACGGTTGGTCACTGATGCCCCCGACGTTGGTGGTGTAGAGGAAAGCCTGCCCAGACGAGGGCAAGGTCTGGGTGTCATCGGAAAACAACACCGTGTGCTTGTCTTTGGCGGACAAAAAACAATAGAAAATGCCTTCTTCGGCGGCGAGACGTTGGAGAAAAGCTAAATCTGTCTCCCGGTACTGAACACAGTATTCTCGTATTTGAGGTGTTGCTGAAAGCGAAAAGGCATAGTCATCAATGCCCATTTCCTGAAGCAGAATACTGATGATTTCAGGCGTGGATTGCTGCTGAAAAATACGGCTATTTTGGCGCAGTGAAAGCCGAGACAAAGCGGGCACTATCTCTAACGTGTAAAACGTATGGCTAGCACCAGTATCACCACGGGTGAAGCGACGGACAATGCCATGAATGCGCTGCGCAAGCTCGCCATCACGCCACAGCTTGAGGGTCACATTGCAGTCAACGACCGCGTCTCTGGACACCGTATCCTGCCGGCTAGCAAGTTTGACTTGATACAAGTAGGGGGCTGAGAGTGCTGACTCCCCCGAGAATTCAAGCACAGCAAAGGTGTCGTCAGGCAAGCCTTCGACGGTAAGAGTGAATTGGAGACCGCTTTCCGTAGCCATTAAATCATCCCTGCTTAAAACGAAGTATCGTCAGGCGTCATTGCTTGACGACAAAACCCGCCCGAGGGCGGGTTGGTTGCAAAAGGTGTCAGTGAGCGGTTGACAAAAAACGTGTGTTAACGCGCTCTACCTTTTGCCAAAAAGCCTTACGCTTCAATTGGCGCACGCCAGTCATCCGCACCAGAAGTACCTGCGACTGTGTGTTCCCAATCAATCTTGCGGTATGCCACAGACACCGTCACCAGTTGGGTGAACTCTTTCTTACCCGCGTCCTGACAATGCGGCATTTGGCAATCGATATCGATGATGGTGCCGTCAGTCAAAATGGTCGAGAAGAAGTGCTCTTGCTTACCTTCTACTGAGGTGCGGTACCATTTCAGTTCAATTTTCGGCAGCATTTCGCCTGACGCCAGTGAGTTGTACATCAGCGGCACGGCTTTGTTCAGCGCTACAGTGAACTTGAACGGCTTATGTACACGTTGGCCTGAAGGCTGACCGCTTTGTGGATCAGTGGGTACAGTGACAATGTGGTCAAACGCTTGAACCAGCATTTGGTCTTCGTGGCCTTCAACATAAATGTTACCCACAGAATCAGCAGTAAATGCACCAGCAGTGATGTTGCCCTGAGTTTTGCCTTCGATGGCGATATAACAAGGAGTTGGCATCGTAATGTCCTTTTAGATTGCGATAAGAAGAACACACAACTAATCACAATTCGTGCCATTATCATTGTTCAATAAATACAGGGGCTTATGTTGATTGATTTATCGACGGGGCGAAAAGTTACCCGCTTTTTAGGCGAGAAATGGCCCAGTGAGCGAAAAATTGCTCAAAAAATATGGGATGAGTAATAAAGAAAGCTTTGGGTTTGGGTTATCTCGTGATGACAAGCTTGCCGTCGATATAAGAAAACAGTGGGTTATAGGTGATGTAGCTCTCTTCCTCTTTTTTACCGATCCGAAGTGGAGACTGACCGTCGGGATCTTCCAGCCGAAACAAGCGTCCATTCTTGTAGCTGACAAAGTCATACAAGCTCCAATCAATGGGTAAGGCTTCGTAACCGTCTGCAAAGTCTTGCTTGAAGCCGAAAGACTGCCAGTACTCATCAGCAGAATAACCTATCGATAAGCCATGTTCACGCATCGCAATTTCGCTTTCAGCACCCAAAGCATCAGCGTCTTTTTGGGATAACAGTGCCCAAAGTGCCAGATAGCGATCTCTCAGTTTCTGGAGATTGTTCTGGCTGAGTGTGTATGGCTCTGAGGTTGTCCATGACCAGTTGGGTAGGCCAGCAGCGACAAACGTACGTTTCACCTCGTAGAGCACCGAGCCTTCGACAGTGCCTTCTTCTACGGTTCCCAGTAATTTTGTCCCGCTGTAGTGTGGTGTATTCAAGCCAGTCGCACGATTGTTGTCATTCACTGTCGCTAAAACGGGGATACTATCCTGCTCATCTTTGGTGCCATATGGGACAACAGAAAACTCGCACTTCGCATCACTAACAAAATCGAGGTTCTGCGGTGCGGTAACAGAGGCAACTTTAATTGAAAGCGTGTTGAGCCCATTTTCGAGAATTGCAGTTATATCGTAACCCGCAGAAGCAGTACCTGAAGATGTCATTAGATTGTCCAACACACTCAAGCCGTTGACATAGGAAAAGCAGTAGGCACTTGTGGATTTGAACACTGCGTTATAGCGAGTGACGTTATCTGCGGCTGAAGTGCCATTTGTCAGCAGTAACGAAAAGAAACAAGCGCTTATGTAAGGTGTTTGTTTAAGAGAAAACCTGATAGTCATAATCCATTAATCTTGGGCTTTGGGTGTTTTAGCCTATCAATATTATAAGCCGTTGAACTGTCTTATTTGTGCACTCGTTCACTGAGTGATGGGCGTGTCTAACCATCATCGCGTTTTCATTCAATTCGCCGTGCATAAAAGTCCGTACACAGTACAATTGATACACCACTCATATTATCCCAAGCCATGAACCGGACGATTCAGCACTACCATACCCATGCACAAACACTTGATGCCCAATATCAACAAGTGACCTTTGAACAGGTTCATGACAGTTGGCGCGCGTATTGGCCTGAAGGCAACGATCGCACCTGCAAAGTGTTGGATGTGGGGGGCTGGCGGGAGTTGAACCGAGAAAATAGTATTATGATTCATATAGATAAAGTTAATGGGGTGAGAGGGCTTTGGTGTTATTCTTGGTGCTAAAATTAGTGGCTAATTTTCACCCATCATCATAACTTCTTTATATACATAAGCTTAGCGCGATATTTGTAGAGATGCCAACCATGTTGAGTAGCATTGCTGAGAAAGTGCGATTTTTCGTGCTGAAAATATGAAATCATTAGCATATTTTTGATGTGATTCACCTAACTGGACGCTTGGCAACGCCGCTAAGTGGATCAGTCTTAAGTCGGCGTTGACGCACTGACGATGACGATACTACGATTTCTTGTATGTTAACCGTTCTGCTAACTCTCTCATCGAAATCCATTCCTCGTGAGTAAAGCTGTCACTCTCAATAACATGTGGGATACCTGATTGATCAATGTGACCTTCTTTGATCCCATACAAGTTTTTATCAAATGAAAGTTGTGTTCCCTCCAATAGCATCAGGGGAAACGCCTTAATGCATGTTACTCCTCTTTCTAGAAGAAATTGGATGCTCTGTTCAAAACTACTCAGGGTTTGTGTTGGTAACCCATAGATTAGGCTGACTTCAAATGACACATCTTTCTCCTGAAGCATTGAAATAGCAGAAGAGATTTTTTTAATGTTGTTACGGCGGTTAATTACAACAGATTCGGCCTGATTTGCTGTTTGTAAACCGAACTCAAGGTAAGTATTGAGTTTAGAAAATAGGCCTAACAAACGCTCATTAATGTCTTCAAAGCGCACTTGAAACACAAGTTCTGCTTCTAGTCCGATCTCAATGGCGTACTCCAGAATTTCGTAGGACCGGCGCCCTTTACGAAATATGGGGTCCAGGATGTTGACTCGCTTAACTCTTTTTTTCTTAAAAAGTAACAGTTCCTTTTTGATGGTTTCCAGTTGAAACTCATGAACCCTATTATTAGCGACATCACGGTGAGCGCAAAACGAACAAGCATAGAAACAACCGCGTTGGGTTTCCCAATGTATCATCGCTTGGTTATCTTCCAGATTTATTGAACCATTTAGATAGGGGGAGCCGAATGCACCAAAAACAACTGGCTTGGATACAACTAATTTGTGAAGCACCCTGTCATGTATAAAAGCTTCAGGTAGCGACACCTCTGCATAGCTTGGAAGGTATACATCGCCGCTAGGATAAAGTGACTGGCAAGTTTTTTCATTTATTTGGTATCCCCCGAGAATGATATTGCCCCTAAATCCCATGTCTCTACATTTTTGAATCAATGGTTCTATCAGATCGGTGTTCCACACATAGCAAGAGATTGCTAGTCCGTGCAGATCTTCCAACTTGTAGTGGTCGTTAATATTTTTAGCTAGATCGGCTGGTGTAAAGTTGCGTTCATTACTCTTAATCATTTGTATAGGAAAATGACCAACAGTAAATCGCAAACCATAAAGATCATGTTGTTTACACGCAGACAAAAGAACCCCAGCGGCAAAACTTGTTGCGCTTCTTCCTCTTTGGGTAAAGTCAAAAGTAACCAATAGACATTTCTTAATTTTTTTCATGACAAGGCTCATAGTTTTAGATCTTTAAAGTGTTTGTAAAGCGCTGTGAAGTTCGTTGTTGCACACTTCATGGTTTTGCTTAGTGACCAAATCAAAAACGTTTGAATTGCGCTTCATAACCTTGCCTGCGACAGAGTCGAAAGGTAAGGCGGCCTTTTCCTCTTGATAAGACCAAACGAAAACTACGTCCGATTCTGAATCGAATCAGTGATGGGTTAGATTTGACTACTTGACCGCCGAGCGAAGTTAATGAAATGCCATTTGTAATGTCTCTTACTAAACGGAGTGTTTTTTTCTGAGTGGAATTCGACAACTGTTGCCAGATTTTTTTATGAACGAAAAAGATGCAGTCACGAGATCTAGAAGTGATGAGATCAGAGTTCTGTGGTTTGAATTCGAAGACAATATTTTGCATTTAGGAGTACCTATTTTGTGTGGTACTCCCATACGCATAGAAAATCGTTTTTTTTCGCTTTTTATTTCACCGAAGGTACTAAAACAATATAACTTACTGATTTTGAATGGTTTATTTTTTCAGCCAGATCGCCCTCTATCACATCTCCATCTATGAATGTGAGCATTACGGCTCCTTCATCAGGAGAGAACTTCCATTTATCCTCAGAAGTTATCCAGCCTTCTAAGTCCTCGTATCTATAGTGTATTTGAACCCGCGACTCACTGTTGAAGAGAACGGCTTGCTCACCATGAACCTCAATTATCTGTTGGCTTCCCCATTCGACAGTAACAAGAAGCGGATCCTTTACCCCATCTTTTTCATTTAGTGTCAAAGCTAAGTCACCTAGTAGCTCCTTTTCACTCATTAGAGAGACTTTTGGAGAGTTGATAGACTGTTTCACAAAGCCCTTTGCTTGCTGGTAATGACTAACAAACTGCGGCCATTTGGCGGCAAAATAGCAAAACCGATCAAGGCTCTCTCTACGCTTAACAGCCTCGTGCCAAACTCGCTCACGCTCTGGATCTTTAATCAGCTCTTTCCAGTCCTCTGTATCAGTGTTTCGGCCTTGAACCATCTCGTCCAATGAAAGTTTATCTAAAGTCATATTAAATTTTCTCCCTGAAGGGGAACTTTAATGCAGTAAGCCTATCTCTTAGTTCATCAATGTCTGTACAATCGTTACTCTTGATTTTATATTGATCTAATAGAGTCTTACTTCCTATGGATTTAAATAGTGCCATACATAGAAGGCTTGGTTCATCACCATGAATTCTATAAAAGTAATCAATAATCTTTGTCACAACAGATCTAATTTCACTGGTTGTATGGTGAGACTCCCTTTCGTTTTTCTTCGCAGTATACTGCGGCTTGTTTTCTCCTTTTGTTAAGTATTTACTCTTATACAAGTGAAAATCAGGGATGTGCGACTCGATATTTAGAAAAACGCAAAGATACCTAAATGATGAGTCAACTTTATATCTAGTAGGGCTCTTTGCAACGCATACTGACTTGTCGTGCTTAAGTGGATGAACTACATTGCCTAATTCGTCCAATAGCTTCTTGTTAGCCTGTAGCCAAAAATAAATCATGTTTGCGGCTACCAAATCACTATAAATAGCTAGGCAATGTGACAGTTTATTCAGATCGGCTTCAAAAGTGCCTACCTCTGACTGAGCATCAATTAGTTCGATCTCTTCATCTACGAGTCGCTGTACCCCAGAAAATGGCTTTCCTGTTTTAAGCTTGCACCAGAAGTTAATTTGGCTGAATAAATTGATATCATGGGGGATACCTATTGGTAACTCCCCGAGTTTAAATCTATCGGATGAAAACAAACTAATTATTTGATCTTTAGCGTTATCCTGACTTTTAAAGGCAAGAGATACTCTTCGCTCATCGAAAACCTCAAGACTCTCATACAGTATCAACTCAACAACAATTCTGTTCTGTTCGAGATACTTTCTGCGGCCTTCTACACTCCAATCAGTTATCGGCAATGATCCTTCAAGGCCATCATGCATAATTTATAAACCCAGATTTCAAATGTTTTTTGGCTAATAGACTCTTTAGTTGACTGGTTTCATCTGCCGTAAGGTCTATTTTCTCTTTGCAAACTGCTTCTTTGATTTTTTCTGAAACCCCACAAAACCTCAAACCAGCCCAAGAGGAAGGATGTAGGAATAGTTTTTCGGCATGTTTTAGCTCATCTTCATGCCGTGAGTCTTTTGTCTTCATTGGCCCCAAAAGCCCATCCACAGTTTCATTACAACTTAGAGTATTTAGATATGGTGTCAGCCCTATCTCTCTCATTTTGTTAAGTTCGGCCTTTGCTCCTTGTGAAACCCACCAGCGTTGAGCTGCAAGTAGAGCTTTTGATGGCGAGGTACCACTTTTAACAAGTTGATCATAGTGAGATTTGATATGTGCTGTAACAATATCAGGCAGTGCCCACAAAGAACCGATTGAAGTCACTGCGCCCCACTCTATCATCCGCATGTCAAAACCGAATGCTTCATTTACGGGGATAGAGAAGACACTTAAAGGGATATTACTACCACTCTGGCAAGCCCAAAATTCAAACCGATTCATTCCACTTATGTAATTTACTAACTCTAAATCATTCAAGTCGAAATGCTTCGTTTTAAGAGTTGGTCTGCAAGGGGGAGTATGAGCACAGTGCCCATAATAAGCTACCGCCTCGTTGTTTCTCACTGAATCAATAAAGTCAATTTTTGATACATTACTCAACTGATTTGAAATGTGCCGGTTAGCTAAATCATGGAAGTGAGTATCACCACCATTGATACAGCTAGCACCACGTCGTTCATTAAAATATGTGACATGATTGCAAAGGTATAGCACTGTCGGGAGCCAATTTACCTCATCGACAAATGTAAATAGCTCTTTACCTTTTAGCCCGGTAGCGATCCAAGGTATTTGAGACGCAAAAAAGGAAGTAAGTAAACCTATTCGCTTACAACCAATTGGTAGGATGTCTTTCCAGTTAATAAAATCTAAAGACCATGTGGAAATGTAGTCGGTTTCACCTTTGGTGAACTCACCAGTATGGTTTACTAACTCTTGAGGAAGATTAACACTATGAGCAGTAACAACAACCTGTTCATTCACTAGTTCAGCAACCAGAATCAGAGCGTCATTATAATTTGATTCGATATCAACTCTTATAAGGGTCAGTCCAGGCGTCTCACGTAATGCTCTTTCAAAATCGTGAGAATCAATTGAGTTATCATTAATTCTCCGTTGAGCAAAATCAGGGTCCAAATGGTCAATTAAGGATTCTATTTTTTGAAAGTCATTTAAACATTTGATAGATAGTTGGCGAAAATAATTAATGGGATCGTTGGATTTCAACGCATCATTAATGACTTCAGGGTATCTCTCAGCGTTGTAATATAGTGTTGACTCTCTCACTTTATCTAATGCTGACCTTTCTATAGAGGTTTCGTAGACGCTTTGTAGTACGGGCTTAATATTCGCCTTATCCACGTTCTCCAACATCAACGCCAATTCATTTAGGTTAAAGTAAGTGGCTCCTAATTGAAGTAAGTCATCCCTTAATAATTGACTGTATTTATCTGATGGAACTAGCCAGTGTTTGTTAGCACTTTCACAAAACCGAAGGGCACTGCAGTTTTCAAGTAACTGCAATGCCTTTATTGAGTCATTTTTTGAAACTAAGATTCGAGCGAGCCCTGAGCATAAAATTTGTACTCGGTGAGCTATCTGGTCTGCTTCTGCATCCGTATCGCAAGTCTGCCGAACCTTCATGAGTTCAAACTGCTTTTTTAGTAGTTTCTTAATGTTTTTCTCTGAAGGCTCACTTTCTACCGATCTGACCAGATACGATATTTCTTCTTCAGGCCTTGTTATGTCTACCAAAGGATTGATGGTAAACAATGTTATGGGGTCAAGTTCATAACTCGGCGCTACCTGAAGAATATGGTTGCATATATCTTGTTCTTTCTGTGAATCTGAGAAGTGATTTAATCTGGCAAAGCTTAATCCAAGAGCTTGATCTGGTCGCATGACGTTCATAAATTGTGGAAGATTGTAATTTTGAAAAGCTAAGTAACGTTCCACAGACTTTGTTTGTGATTCACAAGCTTCACGATTCATTCCTTGGTCAAAAAGCACACTCGCCAGATTGAAATATACAACGGAAAGTTGCCCGTCTTTAATTGCTTGAGGTATTGAGCTTTTATTAATTAGCTCAATGGCTTGTTCGTGTAGGGACTTTGCCTTCTCTAGACATTTGACACATTCGTCGGGCCAAAGGTCTTCGTGGGCTGCTCTTCGATAAGTTGCCGCTAACTGAGAAAGACTTGATGTATATTTGTCAGGATAGTGTTGCCTTTGTGGGGTGTTGATTGCGCGACTAAGGTACTGAACCGCTTTGTTGAGGTTTTGGTATGTGCCTCCTGTTAGCTTTGAATGATATGAAAAGTGTAAAACGCCTAAGTCGTGGCAAGCTGACGCTTTCGCTAACGGTTCTTTTGAGCCTAACTTCAATGCTTTTGACAGTAACTGTTCTGCTTTAGCAAGAGAACTCGCATCTTGGTTCTTAATCAACTCTTTGGCTGATTCGGTGAGTTCAAACCAGCGTTTTTTCAGGCGTGCGCGAAGATACAGATCTTGAATGGCACTGTATTTAATTGCTTCTTCAGCTTGTTTGGAGAATGAATCCATTCACTACCTCTATTTTTCTTTTCTTCAGATACTCAGTTGGTATCATCAGTCAAGTATCTAACTCAAGTTTGTGCGCGCAAATTTAGAATGAACACTAATATAGGTAAGATTTCTAGCAGATAGTATCGAGGGGAAGACCTAGCTACGCTGATCTACTTCGCTGGGTACTCATACCAAAGTCCATCTTTACGCAAGTTGATAATGGCACCCTGTTCGTTGAGGACATGATCATAGTCGAGAGGCACTAGTTGCTCACCTTTCATATCGAAAATACCGTAGAGATAAGTTGAGCGAGAGTCTGATACAGTCTGTTGCTGAGCGACGATGATATTCAATTCCGAATTGAACCCAAAGTGGTCAAAGTCGTTTTCTAGCAGCACTTTTCCCTCGGTATCTAATAAACCTGCTTTGCCATAGCGAATCCTCGTTGGCGTTGATTTAATTACCTTTTGAAATGTAAATAAACCGCTGTTACCCAATAGCTCTATCATCTTTTCTTCGACTAGGAATTGGACATACCGCAGTCGAGTTTGAGATGGACACCTCTTTAGTTTTGCTCGTGGGAGCGCTTTTGCTTGGTTCATACCCGCGTCCTTATCGAGTCAAAATTCTCCGAATTAATCAGATAACTTTAACTTTTTGATTTCAATGATATTCACTTCATCTCACGCAAGAAAAATGAGGTCGCAGTGTATACTAAAAGTATACATATCATAGACTTACCGTTAAAAAATAATCAAAAAATGCTTGATGTTGTTTTTTTAGTCTCGTAGTATGTTTTTTGTTCACTTTGAAGTGGGGGCTTTTGAGAATGAGCATTACTGCTTGGATGTTGGGGGAAGTCCGAGAAATTTCACTTATATAGAGAGGACACAAGAAATGAACAGAATCCTCAGAGTAAAAGAAATCTCAGAACTCTTAGGTCTAAGCAAATCGACGATTTGGCGTATGCGGCGTGAAGGTTTGTTTCCTGCACCTTTGAGGCTCGGCCCTCGTGCGGTGGGTTGGCGTGAATCAGATGTGACTGATTGGATTAAGTCGCGAGATAGATTGCAGTAACAGAACCAACACCAATCAAAAAAGAACACAGGTTGATTAAGAATTGCGGCATGGAAGCCGTTATCTGTGTTTGTATTTTTCAGTATCCCCAGTAGTAGTACAGATCCTTTCCTGAAATTTCCAGATCGCGAAACTTAACGTTATTTATCTATGACATTGGTTTGACCCAAACGGTTAATACCGAACGACATAGTGTCATTCTTTAATCGTGGTTAAATCGAATTTACAACAATAAAGGCAAAGGTAATTCAAAAGGTCTGTGGGCGGCGCAAAGAGGGGCTTTACGAGTGAGGCCTTATATCCAACATATAATGATTATAATGCTCATAACGAATTATAATGTTTATAACACAAAATGTGACAAACTTCAAATAATGGTACTGAGCCGTTTGGCTGTTCGAGATTTCAACCTTGCATTCTTCTCTCCATACCCGCGACAATAGCAAGAGCATTCATCTTCGAAAATCCACGGATACTGCTTACGGTGTGCACAAACCATCTAAGCGTGTTTTCCTTGCAAGCTTTGCCGATCAGTGAACTCACACAGAAAGATAAAGCGTTTTTAGCTTTTCAATGTTTTGCTGCATTTAGTGTGTTTGTTAATTAATACGGAAGCTTGTGAAATTGGACATTGTTTTTGAGCGTTATATCACCAATTGCTTATTGCTAAGGCCAATATCACTGATTTCATCAAGGGAATTACGGTACTCTTGCGAGAATACATATAAATCTCGGGTATGGAATTTTGGACTTCAAACAGGCCCTCAGCATTCTCTCTAAGTCTTCACCGTACGCGGTCAGTACAGAGAGAGAGCAGAATCAAGATCATCTCGCTGAATACAAGCGTTACATCTACATCAATACAGATATAGAAACCGACTTTAAAAAAGCGCTTCTATCTGCCAAGCCCAATCAAATTATCTTCCTATGCGGAAGTAGTGGCGATGGTAAATCTGAGATCTTGACGCAGTACAGCAAAAAGCATAAAGCGACGCATGATTTCCATCTTGATGCGACGCACAGCTTTAACCCCAGCCAGACAGCCATTCAAGCACTTGATCAGCGCTTTAGCGACTTCAAACAAAGTCAAAAGCCACTTGTTGTTGGTATTAACGTCGGCATGCTGGGTAACTACGCGGAAGAGGCATCTGAATCACATGACGACATCAAAAAAGTCGTTAGGAATTTCCTTTCCCGAAACCGTACGGCGATCCCTGAGCAGTTTGTATTCTTGGATTTTGAAGAGTACCCGAAATTTACCTTTGATGCTGAGGGGAGTGCATCTGACTTTGCTGAGCAGTTTTTGAAAAGGCTGACTGCGCAGACATTGGATAACCCCTTTTATGTGCTTTACGACAACGAACTCAAGTCACGCGGTCCTAGTCGACTCACGGCTAACTTTGCTCTGTTGAGTCGCCCTGCGGTTCAAGAATCCCTCATTGGGTTGTTACTCAAGGCTCGCCTGATAAAAGATCAGTTTTTGACAGCTCGAGCCTTGTTGGACTTCATCTTCCAACTGTTAGCAGCCGATGGTTACTTGTTTGATAACTTGTTTGCGGGTAGCGATAACGAGCTTTTATCCCGTATCCAGAGCTTTGATCCTAGCAATTTGCATACTCGCACTGTTGATGAGTTTGTACTTCAGCACGGGCTCGGTATCGAAGACGAGCAGTTTGCTGCGTTCAAAGCCAAAATCAATTCATTGGGGCTTTTTGAAGTATCAGAAGCAACATCCTTCCTTCGTCTTTTCTATGTGCTAAATGGCGATGATGAGCTCAGCAATGAGTTTGTTGCACTGATCCAAAGCGAGTTTACAAACAATCTTGTTGAGTCGTATGCATCGTCTTGGTTGTTACACCGAAATTTTGATGGTTCAGGGAGGATGCGTAAGGATCTCAGTAGTTTTTACAAAGAAACCCTGATCGCAGCGCTCCATCGTTACTGCAATCGTCACGCTCCAACACTTGATAAAGACGAGTATTTGGTGTCTGAGCTTAATGGTTACAAAACGGCGGTATCACTTGAGGTCAAACCTGATTTTTCGGCGATACAAAATAGCGCTCTAGGAAATATAGGTGCGTTCAATGCGTATTTGAAAGTTGATGAGCAATCGCTCAAACCAATGCCAATTAGCGTCAAGTTACTTGAACTATTAGTCAAAATTGGCCAGGGGTATCGCCCTAATAAGCATGACAAAAATGCGGTCCTCTTACTTGATGAAGCGTTGGAGCAGATGCTGACCGTCGCGAATCGTAAAGACACCTTGTTTATTCTCAACGGGGACAATCGTTACAAAGTCGTGAGAGAAGAAAGTGACTATTTTGAAGTGAGTGGTATGCACTGATGACGACCGATAATTATACATTACCGATAAAGGCCGATTTGCCACAAACTGCGGCGGATAAATTCCAGAATAAGAATTCCCTAAGTAGCTACATTCCAATACGTACCAAAGGCAATGATTTTGATTGGTCATCAGTCGTTGGCTTGGTGCTACGTGGCTTGCTTCGTAAAAAAATTGAAAAATATGACTACCAAGCTTTCACCGCGGATTGTAAAGCCAACCTACAAAATAAACTCGGCGAAGAAGACTTTTGGGATGTACTGGAAGATATGTACTTCACCTCAGGAGATATTTTCTCTGTAAGTCCAGAATTCTTATTGTTTAAGAGTCAGAAAAGCGAGTGTAAAGCAGGCGATTTGCGTGTCGCATCGTTGTTCATCAACTTGTTAAATGGGCGTCAGATTGAGCAATTTGATGCCAACCTGAACTTCATCGAACAAGAATTCTTAGAAACATTGCGGTCAAAAACCAAGCCAGACAAGGACAAGTCACTGCGTGCTACGGAAGCACCATACTTGCCGTACATGGCAGAGGCGTTTAAGCGTGACCTCGAATTTCTTACTTCCTATCCGAAATACCTGCTAGATGAATTTGAGCAGTTTTTGGCATTTTATGGGTTTGCCTACACCGCTCAGTTAAGCCTTTCACTATCAGATTGGAAAACAGGGGAAGCGCCTGTCGCAAAACCGCTGTATTTCATCATGGATCATGAGCGCGCCAGTAATGAGCGCATTCACGTGAAAAAGCATGGCCACAAACTCTTGAGTGAATCTTCCTTCAAACTGTTTCCTGTTCTCTCGATGCTGGAAAATCTGCAGCCAAACCCAGACGAAACGAAAAAGCCGTTGTGGCAACTGGCGAAGGACATTGAAAATTCACAAGTGAGTGATCTGGCTGAGCGCATTAAAAACTACGCGCTGATGTTCCGAGCCAACCGCAAACTGGACACCGAGATTCCTGGCGACGCAGTAACGGCGATTGATTGGCTGGAATACGCGTTAAAGCTAGCAGAAGAGCAGTTCCGTGACCCGAAGACAGACCGACCAGCCATTATCAAAAAGTACATGACTGAGGTTGAGAAGAATATGGCCGCTGACTTTGTGCAAGTCCGCGGTCGTTCAGGTCGAGTACTGGTTCTGACTCAGGACCACATCATTCTCCTTACCAACCTTGTCGTAGGTAAAGAAGAAAAACTTCGCTTCCATGAGCTGATACTTGGTTTTCAGGCGAGGGGAATTTTTGTTGATAAACAAACAGAACAAGAGCTTATAAAGTTTTATGAGCGAATTGGTAACGTTGAACGCATGAGTGATAGTGGAGATGCAGTGTATGTGCGCAAAACAATTTGAATCGTTTCTGGCTGAGCAGTTCTTACTGCACGCAGAAGGAAACATACGCGCAGGCTACCGCTACCAGTTCAACTCTCCTGATCATGGTAATAGCCAACGTTTGTTTGATGCGCTGCTTGCCCGTAAAGAAGGCGAGATAGTCGTTCACAATAATGTTGCGCTAAGTTATTTGAGCGTAAAAAACTGCAAAGTTGTTCCCGTTCTCCATTGCGAAGAACAAGGGGAAACGGGTTTCACCGAAAACTACATCTCCCACCTGCGTGATGAAATCGCAAGCCAGGAAGGAGAGTTGAAGGGCTGTGCGTTGGTGGTCATTCATAACAGCCGTCTAGATACTCTAATTAATTCCGCGGAAGATCTAGGACAGCCAGGGCAGGTATGGAGCCCAGAGCAAATTAAAGTCGCACTTAGCGGTTTTATCGAACAAAGCGACAAATCTCGCGATGTCTCCCTTTGCCTTTTAGATGATCAATTTGATGCGATTCTGGAAGACGGTGCGACCATGTTTGGCTTTGAATCTCTATACAAAGCGGTTGAAGATGGTGAGCTTTGTTTTAGCGAGCTGGGTATGTTCGAGGATCCTTTCGTCGCAGAGCTATCTGGCAACAGAAAACAGATCAAGCAGCGGTTGGAAGAAAACCGTGCGCTTTTCCAAGAGTTGACGTTTGAAGTCGATCATTTTGGTCAGCAATTGGAAGAAAGACTGAAAGGCTTTAGTAGCAAGTTTGTCAAAGAACACTTTTCTGATGAAAGCTGGAAAGATGTGGAATTTGAAACTTACAGAGAAGAAATCAAAAAGAACAAAATTCAGCATCTTAAACATGAAGGTGAAGAAGCGCTGAATTATGCACAAGTGATCGGGCGCTACCCGAAAGAAACCAAAGCAGGATTGCGTGACCGTCATCTGATCATCGCTCTGGATGAAGATCAAACTGAATTTGAGCTCAAACTGAGTTTTTCTGGCACCAGTGATTTGAACAAAGAACAGTTCAAAATCTCACCAGCTAACGCACTGAATAAGCAGGAAGTGATTAGTGCGTATAACTCAGTCAAAGGTGCGACAGCGAAACTGTCAGCTAGCTATGCCAATGAGCCTTTGTTTTTTAACCTCGTATTGAAGCGCGACAACACATCGGAAAACCATAACTTCCGTTGCTTGGTAGTTAGGAAAGGCGAGTTTGATCTCGACGAATTCAAAAACATCTTCGTTGTTGAGCCTGCGAAAAAGCGCCTCACCTTGAAGACCGAAGACAACCGTTTGGTTATCAACGCTGCGTTGACGGCAACTCGATGCTTAGATGATGTCAGCGAAGTGGTCGATCGCGCTGAATTTGGTGTTGTCGATTTTGAATCATTGGCAAACGAATCAGAAGATATTGGCTTTGTGGTGAAGTCTGGCGAGAACTCACTAGTATTTCGCATTGAAGGTGAGCAAGTAGAAAGTAGCATGTCTTTTCCATTGCTGCTCAACCAATCACGCTTCCACAAGCTATTTGATGATGAGGTCTATGGCGAGCTTTACCCAAGTAAAGATGTTGTTGCTATCGATAATAGTGAGTTCCGTGTTATGGAGCCGCGAATCAATTTGCTTCGTTGGGAAGAGCGTTTCGTTCAGGATAAGCTGGTCTACCTGGCTGAATCCAACAGCATGCAGCTGGAGCAGTTAAGGGCTATTGATGATGGCCTTCATACTGCCTATCAGGCTCTGTTTGATTACCTTGCTTCGCGCAGAACCACAATGTCGTTGGTGTCTTGGGGCGAGAAATTTACAGTACTGGTTAAGGCTACCGTAGATGCCTTCCTTGACTATTTCAAAGCGATTCAAACCGGCGGCATGCTCACCAAAGAGCAAAAACTGGTGATGCAGATTGGTCTGGTTCGTGAAAATGGAGAAGAGTATTACTCGCCATTCCATCCGCTGGTCATGGCCTACTACCTGAATTTGTGCAATGAGATGCAAAAAGATGACAGCTTTGCGGATCTGCCTGCTGTTACATTCAACCGCATAGGGCCGAGCGGTTTGCTTCCTTACGCTTATCATCCAAAGCATGAGTTTTCCTATAACCAGCAAGTGACTGAAAACGGATTTTGGGTTAGAAGCGTTCCCCATCAGAAAAGCTGCCTAAAGTTTGTTCGCAAGCTGGTTAAAGAGAAGATCAACGAATTCCAAAAAGCGTTCAGCCATTTGTTCACGGGATCTGAAAAAAGTGTGCTGGTGAATGCTGTCAATCAGGACCGTGCAGAGGAGTTGTTCCTTGGTTTGGTTGACTATGTAAAAGACAACCTGGACAAAGCCGCGTCGATTCATGTCAACCTGTACGATGATGCGCTTGTCTTCAACGCATTTGATCAGTTTGCAGAGACGTCTAACTACGAAGAGCTAAAGTCTTGGCTGGAGTTAGACCGCGGAAAAGTACGTGAAAATGCAGATACCATCATCGATATTCTGCGTACTCGACTGACCTACAGCAAATTCACCAATGCCCAGAGTGAACGCGAAGGGCAAGCTTACTCGCACCTGTCATTCTTCAGAAACAACGACAACGTGAAGCTGACGTCCTTGAGTGTTGATGACATGCCAAGCGGCATCGCGTGTGATGGCCTGTTAACGGGTGATGCATCCAAGAGTGACGAAGGCTCATACTTCACTGCATTTGGTTTGCAAAATGTTCCATACGATAACTTGCCGCACTTGGCGATGGCGAAATATGTAGGCTCGCTGATGGAGCCCGCACTGAAGCCAAGTACGCAATATACTGGTGCCAATGCTCCAGCACTTGCAGTGAGTGAAGATTTCAAATCATTGCTAGAGCGTTCTTACGACAGCTCGATTTGGACCACCATCATCGACCCTAAAGTGACGCTGGATTTCTTCCACACCAATCAAGATGTTGTACTTATACATTACTCCGATCAGTACACCAGTTCAGCGAGCTACGATGCCATTACGGTAACGGCACAGCGCGGATTGTTCGAAAGAGTGGTGGCGCAAAGTGGTGGTGGGCAAATCAATGAGTTCAACGCCTTTAACGGTGATTGGCTGCTGAAGATGATGACCTGCAATGACACCATCCGCAAAGAGCGCACTGGCATTATTGGTGCTTACAAGTTCGCGACCTGCCTGGTGCACAAGTCAGATATTACCTGGGTGCCACTTTCTGTGGGCGAGATGATCCGTGTATCAGGGAACATTGGCCTGAAAATGACGGACAGCGATTTCTCACGCAACGTACAAGGCTATAAGAAAGGCGCGATTTCAGATGATGTACTGCTGGTGGGCTTTAAAGAAGGCAATCTATACCTGCTGCCTGTCGAGGTGAAAGCAGGCTCCACACCAGATTACAAAAAAGCGGTACAGCAAGCCAATGAACTGCGCCGATACCTCACCGAGCTGTTGAGCGACGAGACACTGGCATCGAAGCTTTACCGAGGCTTGTTTATTCGGCAGGTGTTGATGCAAATCGACAAATATCGTCTCTATAACGTATTCAGCAATGACTACTTTGAAGCGCTGTTGTCAGAGAAAGAAGAATGGCTGCGTGGCAATTACTCCATCGCGGAACTTGAAAACTACCCATCAGGCTTAGTGGTTAGTCACCTAGACAGTGGAACCTGCTTCGAGCCTGACTACAACATGCAAGATGGCGTGCTGAAGGTTGACCTTCCCATGTCTTTGCTACCTTCATTAGTGCAGAACCCACTTCAAGTGCTGATGAATGAGAAGGACATCGCGCAAATCTGCCACGTGCCAGCGGAGTATATGTTGGTGGGTGAAACTCAAGCATCTGACCCTGAAATATCACTAACTGCGCCAGTACAACAGGCAGATGATAGTTCAGAGAATCAAGACGAAGACCGAGATGTGCCTTCCATTGAACCTGAGGTTGAGTCTGAACCAGCACCTCAGCCGCCAATCAGCACCAATAACCTTCATGTGCTGTTTGGACAGAATGCGACGACAAATGCCCCGATAAATTGGGAGCCAACTAACACCGCCAAGTTTATGAACACCAACACCGGTATCATAGGCACTATGGGTACCGGTAAAACTCAGTTCACCAAATCGGTGATCACGCAGCTTCACCGTAACCAAGCGGATAATGTGAATGGTGCACCGATTGGTATGTTGATCTTCGATTACAAGTCAGACTACGTGGATGACAAGTTTTTAGAAGCGACAGACGCCAAAAAGTACAAACTGTTTAAGCTGCCCTACAACCCTCTGAGCTTGTATGGCGACACGCCAATGCTGCCAATTCATACCGCGGCAGGGTTTTCAGAAACCATGACAAAGGCTTACGGACTGGGAAAAAAGCAGCAGCTTCAATTGGAAAACTTGATTCTGGAGTCTTATGCCGCATCAGGTATTCATCCGGAAGACCCTTCAACGTGGAGCAGACCAGCTCCTACCATTGACGATGTGTGGGCGCGATTCCTTGATCAAGAAAAGGTTGAAGAGGATTTGCTCTACGCAGCACTTTCGAAGCTTGCTCGCTTCAAGATTTTCGAATCTGAGCCAGAGAAAATGACCAGTCTCTATGAGCTGGTGGATGGCATTACTGTTATAGAGTTGGCTGGTTATCCGCCGCAGATCCAGAACCTTGTGGTGGCTTTGACTCTAGACCTTTTCTATTCACAAATGCAGAGAAGAGGAAAGCCAGAAGTTAACGGAGATTTCCGTCAAATTACCAAGATTATTCTGGTGGATGAGGCCGATAACTTTATGTCTCAAAACTTCCCGAGCCTGCGCAAAATCCTCAAAGAGGGCCGTGAATATGGTGTGGGAATGATCCTTTCTACACAGGATATCACGCACTTCCAAACTGGGGATAACGACTATTCCAGCTATGTGCTGACTTGGGTGATTCACCGTGTTGCGAAGATCCGCCCACAAGAGCTAAAAGCTATGTTTGGCGTCAATGATAAGAACGAGCAGGAGAGGTTGATGGAAACTATCAACAAGCTCGATAAGCACTACAGCTTGTATATCGATGGCGCGAAGCAAATTCAGAAAATGCGGGATAAAGCGTTCTGGGAATTGTTGGCATAACACATTGAAAGGCAGTGAAAATTGCCTTTTTCTTCCATCTTTTCATTCTGGTTAATAGCGAATGGATAACTACTACCTTCTTTTACTGGCGATATTGCCAATTGCTTACTTTGTTTATGTAAAGCGACGTCATATTGATGAAAAGCAGGCGCAAGACGATCAGTCAGTGAATGCTGCTCTGTTATCTGATGTTCAAGCCGAAGCCGAAGCCGAAGCCGAAGCCGAAGCCGAAGCCGAAGCCGAAGCCGAAGCCGAAGCCGAAGCCGAAGCTGAGATCATGCTTAGTCAGTTTGCAATACCAGAAAAAGAGATGATTACGGCAAGGCTTATTCAAGCGCATTTTGAGCGAGAGCTCACCGCTCGTGAGTTTCTGTCGATGACGGACGATGACTTTCTCGAGGTCAGAGGCTTAGGTAGGACCAAGCTTGCGCATATCGCAGTTCTTCGTGAAATATTGAGTGCTGGGCAACTGAAACCTTCCGAGGCAGAAGGTCCTGAAGCAATTGAAGAAAAGGCTTCAGATAGTCTGACTCTTTCGAAACTAGCATTGCCACACGTTTACAAAGCTACTTGTAACCTATTGTGCCAACACCTCGGCGAATCGCTTACCGTTGGAGAGTTGCGTAGACTTGATGAAAGCGCTCTAAGGGCAATCCCTAGCCTTGGCAGAAAGAAAGTCGTCCTAATAAAAGAAATGCTGATATTTATCGAGAGCAAGGACTTTGTTGATATTGGTGACGACGGCACATCAGACCAAAATGCTTCAAGACAGCTTTATAACCAACGTGAAGATGTCGATCTGTCTACTCTCGAAGAGCTACTTACCAGCGACCTTGAGTCATTTTTGGAGATGCTCGATGAGCGCGACAAATTCATCATGGTGGCACGTTTAGGCTACCAAACTGAGCCAATGACCCTTCAGGAAGTAGGTGACAGCTTACCAACCGGGAAAGTTACTAGAGAGCGTGTCCGACAACTTCAAGTTCGCCTTGAGAAAAATTGGCATGCGCACATGCGTGTTGCACCTGCAACGCTATGGGTCAACGTGAAGTCCAACCTGAGCGTGTTGAGAGCAGAAATATTCCCCCTGCTTCAGAGGAATTTCAGCAGCAAGAAAGGGCTCTATGAATTTCTGGAGATGAGCTGTGGCTTGGAGTCTGGAGGGTTAACAAAAATTGTTTACCCAGATATTTCGACAACAGTGTTAGATGATTATTGGGCTGAATACGCCTCGCCGACGGACTTGGATACAGTCACCTCCTACTTGCAAGACCGATTGGGGCTTGAAAAAGCGGTTGCTGAAAATGCGGTTTCTCATTTGAGTGGCAACAAAGTTGAGCTACTTGGAGAGCTGGTTTTGCCGATGAACCTTTCCAAACCGCTTGCGATTGCAAATACCTTACTGGACCATCCAGAAGGGCTAACTTGGAAGTTATTGCATAAAAAGGCCAATGAAAAAGCCATTTCCCGCGTAAAGTTGCCGGAAGAGCGCATAGATGGTGCTATTGGCCACGCCGTAGACAGTGGATGGGTGTATCAAATTGACCGTGGCTCTTATCGACACATTAGCTTCCTAAGTATCACAGAGAATGACATCACCAACACACTCCAAAGAGTGAAATGTGTTTTACAGCAAGCTTCTGAAAACGGAAGAAACTCTCTTAACCTTTCCGTTGACTACTACCAGTCATTGAATGAACAAGCACTGGACTACTTCACTGTAAGGCACATTGTTCGCACTCACGGTGAGCGTGAGGGTATCTTTTTCAACGGGAAATCTGGTGCAGACACCATTAGCTTGGAGCAAGAGTTTAGTCTTGCCGGGCAGGAGAGCGTACTTGAGGCGCTGTTTGCGACAAGCGATAAACCATTAGATAAAGCCTTTATTGCAAGCAAGATTCGAAGTCAGTCTGTCGGTCACGCCAGCTTCTATTTAGACAAATTGTTGACGAAAGGCGCAATAGTGCGTGTGGATGAAGCTGCTTACCAGTCGACAGAAAAAGCGTTTTCGAGTGTAGATGTACCTTCCATCATGGAGCAGGCAGCCAAGATCATCGAAGGTGAAGAGCGAATCATTGAGGTGGGTGTTATTCAACGCAAGTTCAATAAACTTTTGGACTTGGATCTCAACAAGTATTTCTACTTGTCGCTGCTGAAAACCTTCCACGTAGAGTTTGGTTATCAATGGCACTTCGCTCATAACTTAGTGTGCAAGCGTGATATTCCGTTTGATAGTCTGAGTGATATTTGTCGAAATGCGCTTGCCTATGGCGGAGCTTTTGATGAACTCTCGCAAAATATCGCGCAAGTGTGTTTGATTGATGATGCCAGGTTGAAAGTAGTGTTAGGTCAGATAAGTAATAAAAATGGGTGTTAGTTTATCTGTTCATTAGCTTGTTTAATTTAATGGGGGTCAAATGGAAAAGATAAAATTGAGTAGAAAGTCACCTGAAGTTTTAGAAAAGCTTGCAGAAGTGGCCACTGCAAAGCGGAATGCAGAGGTTGTTACTTTGAGAGAGTGGTATGACACTACACCATTACACACTCCAGAAGTTATCGAGTATATGGAAAAATATAAGCAACTAGGTAGATTAGGTAAGGAGCTGCATAATCGTAATGTTCCTAGAGTTACCGAAAGATTTGGTGATGGCATTCGTACTTTAGTTGAGGCTACCTATACTAGAGGGACTTTGGGTTTTTCTGCACCACTCTGCGCCTTTACTTGTGTAAATAAAAATCAGGTTATTTAATTATGATATCAATCGAAAAAATACTGAGCGCTCGTGCATTTGTTATTCCAAAAAACCAGAGGGGATATAGCTGGACAAATAAAGAGATTGATGATTTGTTCAGTGATATGGAATTGATGGGTGAGCGCTGCCACTATTTAGGTACTATAATATGTTCTAAGATTGATCACTTTATGGAGCAAGAAACTCAAAGTCCAAATTATAGCTATTTTTTGGAGGATGGACAGCAGCGTCTCACTACATTTATTATTACTCTGAAGTTACTAAGAGATAAGTTTCTTGAAATAGATGGCATGGAGACTATTGACTCGAAGCAGCTCGAGAGGCTTTATACTTATAAATTTGACGGTGTTAAATTAAGACTTTCCAACGAAAATGTAAAGATAAATGAATACCTTTCATATCTATTGCTTAATAGTCCATCTGAACCGCCAGCAAATAAAACACCACCACTTCGTTGTTTAGAAAAGGCCTATGGTTACATAAAAAGTAGAATTGATTGTGAATTAACTACAAGTGAAAGCTTGAAGAGGTTTAGAAATAAAATCTGCAATCAAGTTCAGCTTATCGATGTTGACTTGTCTGACCATATGATTGATAGGTATTTAACTTTCGATGCAATCAACTCTCGAGGCTTACCATTGACAGAGTTTGATAAGATAAAAAACTTCTGCATTTTGGTTTGTGAGAGACGCGGAATTGATGTCAAGGTCGATGACGTATGGTATAAGGCTATTTCTAATTTGGAAAGCTTTGGAGTTGGCAGTAGGAATAATGAAAATGCGTTCATATCTGAATTGTTTTCATCATTTCATGGATATACTTCTTCAAATTCAGATGTTCATGAGAAGTTTGTTGGTGAATACCGAGTGTTATTAGAAGGGAGTAATGACAGTAAGACAAATAACTTAAAAGCCTTTATAGAATTATGGGATTCATACTCTAAGTCTTACGGTTTTATCAATTGCAGAAGAAAAGATAAATTCTATGATAATTTATGTAATAAAAGGGCTTTGGATTGGTTGGTAAAAGTAGAACGACTAGGTCTGGTTGGCATAACTCGTAGCCTTTTGGCAGCATCTCATTACTCCCTAAGTAATTGGGATGATTTCGCTGAAATTGCAAGGGCATGTGAAATATATACATTTAGGATGCATGCTATTTCAAGGTATCGTACTGACAAAAACTCAAGAGAGCTATTAAAGCTTTCTCATCGAATCCTAAAAACAAACATTTCAAAAGAAGAAGTGTTGCAAGATTTAGGGAGGATGCTTTTTGATGGCTCACCATTAGTTAGTGGGATCGAAAAGGTTTTATCCGGTGAGCTAAATTATCGCAACTGGTCTCAAACTTACTATTTTCTTTACGAATATGAACTGTTCAATTCTTCTGTCTCAGTTGTTGAGTGGAAAGATTCAGATGATGAGAAGTCGTCAAGTATAGAGCATGTGCTTCCTCAGTGTATTTCGACATCTGATTGGTGGAAAATGCATTGGCCAGATAATCTAGTGGCTGACAAGTGGTGCCATAGATTGGGTAATCTAGTTATTACTAATGGCAACAGTTATCTTGGAAGAAAATCAATTGGACTAAAGTTAGATGACCCTACATCGGATTATTCTTATAATTCGAACTCTGCCACTAATAGTGAAAAAATCATTAATAAGTATACTGATGGCTCTGTGTGGAAAGAGCAGCAAATACTATTAAGAGAGTTGGACTATATAGGCTTCATTGTTAAGCGCTGGGCACTTCCTTGCATCGAAGACTCAGGGAATGTTAACTTTCCAGCGGAGTTTAGTATCATTCCTAATGTATCCAATTATGCTCAGGTAGATATTGTTGATGGAGTTGAGCTATATCCAAAGGAAAAGCATCCAATTAATGAAGAAGAATTTTACTAAACTTAAAAAATAATGTAGGTAGGGAGTTGTTGGTGCATGATTATGTGCACCAACAATGAGTGTGAATAACTTTCTCAAAAACGGTTTATTTCTTCTCAGATTTTCATAGAAAAATCGCTGATATTTTTGTGATTCCTTATTGATGCAATCCCATCCTCAACATGTGCAGCCCAAGCTTGTTGGTACTCTTTGTTATCAAGCTCAGGGTAGTACATCTTTAACATCAACTCTGTAATGTCGCTCGTCTCACCAAGCCAGGTATATTTATCAAGTATCAGAGGCCCATCTAATTTTGCTGGCTGACCTTGGTACCTAAAGTCACTTTCAATAGAACGAAAAAAAGCGATACGTGCAGAGACATTCGGTGTTATGCCTGTGTAGCCCTTAAGTTTCTTCAGTTGCTCTTCGGTAGAGCGAGACAAATTCATGCGATTAGGCAACATTACGCGTGTACCTCTTCTGCTTGCTTCCAAAAATAGCCTTCGGCAACTTTCGATGATTTAGTCAGACCATCAAAACGGATCTCATAGGTACGAGCGATATCATCTTGAATCAAGTTGATATAGTTTTTATCGATCTCTGTATCGGTAGACAGAATAACAACTTGGTGACTCGCGGTTGGGAAGTAATTTTCCACCAGCTTGTCTCTGTGGTGTGAATCCAAACGGCCCAATGGCGT
This sequence comes from Enterovibrio makurazakiensis, assembly GCF_050336585.1. Taxonomy (NCBI): domain Bacteria; kingdom Pseudomonadati; phylum Pseudomonadota; class Gammaproteobacteria; order Vibrionales; family Vibrionaceae; genus Enterovibrio; species Enterovibrio makurazakiensis. Next base: position 148,499 of record NZ_JAKJSE010000018.1, on the reverse strand, counting down.
ATCAATAATAATTGGTAACTTACGGCCTGAAGTACGGCCAAGTGCTTCAAGAATTGATATTGCGTAGATTTGCTTTTCACCCGCAGACATCGCTTTACGGTTGATCTTAATTCCGTGCTCATCCATCAATTCAACGTCAAACGTTGCCGGGTTGATGGCTGCTGTGAGCTGAAGGTCTTCTTTACGCGCGAGCTTCTTATAAGATTGAACAAACTCATTTTCTAGCTGCTTAACGCGAGCTTTAGTCAATTGTTCTGCAAATTTATCCAGTAACAAAATGCCGTTTTGGGCATTGCTGACACTTTGGTCTTTGCTTGACTGATCGCGATGCTTATCATGTAGACGTTGAATTTGTCTTGCAGCGTCAAGCGCGGAGCGTGTTTCCCTTTTTGCTGCTTCTAGCAAATCATGATATTCAACAATCAGCTTTTCTTTTTTCTTATCTAGATCTCGAACATCTGAAAATAAGTTTTGTACTTGTTCTTGTTCTGGTGCTCTAGCAATATTGTTTGAAGCGTTGTCGATTTCTTCCTCGACAACTTTCAGACGCTTTCTTGCCTTATCAAATTGTTTGAAAGACGATTTCGCCAGCTTGCTGACTTTATATTCAATGGTGCTAGCTTGGCGATCGGAGATATCTAACAGTAGATTCGCGCTAGAAGTATCACCCAGATGCTCTTCAAGGCTGTCTTTGATTGCATCCATTGCAGCAGGTGCTGATGAACTCAAATTGAATGAAAGCTTTGCGCGTAGCGTGTCTAAGAAGCTATCTAGCTCATGGCCGAAGTTAATCTTTTGTTTTGTCTGCTGTTCGCTCTCAATCGTTGAGAGCAGGGCTTTCATTGCATTTGGGGCGAATGCAAATGGAAGGCTGCCTTCCATCTCAACACGGATTAGTTTTTCCAGTTCGATTTTTTCTTTAAGCAGATCATCGATACGGCTTTGTTCATCCGTACGTGTTTTTGCCCAAGCCCCGCCACTTTGGGAAAGCTTGTTTTCTAAGTTCTGAATTTCTTTTGCGACAAGGCTGATTGACGCATCAACGATGTCCGCATCGCCACGCAATCGCTCTGCTTTCGACTCATGATCCATGCGAAGAGCATCTAGCGCTTCCATTTCTTCACGAAGAGATTGCGTTAGGGCACCTGAGCCATGCTTTTTGAGGAAGATGTTCAGGTCAGATTTCAACTTCGCAATAACATCAATACCAAGCAGGCGTCTAACCGCTGTTTTTAAAACGGTGCCAGATTCATCTTCAGCAAGCTCTGCGATCTTCTCTCCATCAAAGAAGAAGAGATCGGCAATGCCGTTTGGAATTAACTCATTGAGAAACCCTTGGCATTGGTCGTAGTCAAGCTCTGGGATTTGAACGCCATCTTTCTCCAAACTGAGCTGGTCTTTTTTGTCACGCTTCCAGCCACGAATAACTTTATATGTGCTTTCTTCGCCGTTTTGGCTGTAAAGAAATTCAAGCTCTATCGATGCGTGATCTTGAAGGCCACCATGGCCTACACCCTTATGAATTAGCTCAGAAAGCGCTTCAACATATTGGCCATTGTTAAGCAATGTACCGAAAGATTGTCTGCCATAAAGCGCGAGACGCACTGCGGTTAAAATTGATGTTTTTCCAGCACCGTTTAAGCCTCCGAATAAGATAATCGGACGCTCTGTACCTGCAACTGGACCACTCGCAGTTTCTACTGCTGGTGCTGGGCGCAGGTCTATTTCGTGTACGCCTCGGAATACACGAAAGTTGTTGAGTGTTAGTTTGGTAATTAGCATGGTTCTACTTAAAATTCTTTTTGTAGCAGCTTTTCGAGCTCTACCAATTGCTGGTTATAGCGATCGATTTCCAGTTGGTGGACGTCGTATGCCGCTTTGCTTTGCAGTGAAGCATGTTTCTGTTTGATCTCTTCCAAGCTTCCCCAGTCACGCTTTAGCAGTGACGCAATTTTATTGGAGATACCATTTCTTCGACCCAATCCTTCCATCGACATCTCGAGCTCGATCAGTTTCATGATCATTTCTGGCTCTACATCGAAGTCTTCGCAAAGTTCTTGGATGAGTTGTGCATCATCTTTTCCAAAGCTTGCATTATCGTCATATACCCAATCAAGGTCATAACCGTAAACTTCTCTGAATATCTGTGGAAGTGAGTCATCCCAATCTGGCTCGTTTGGATCGTGAATCCATTCTTGTCGAATGGCATGGAGTTCTGGCGTAGTAATGAGTTCAATTTCTCTGCCTTCAGCCTTGAACTGTTTATCTAGTTCAAATAGTTCACGAATCCACTGCTTTCGGTATTTCAACCAGTATGGCCCAGGGACATGACGGCGCTCTGCGGCAACGTCTTCGCCCTCTTTGGCATACTGGTAGCTGACTCGACCCGTACGACGTTTGAAGTTGCGGTATTCATCTTTGTTTGCAGGATCTGTCGTCATCGCCAGCTTGTTTCTGAATGTCAGCAATGGCGCCATCCACTCTTCACCATTTTGAATCAGGCTTTCCATGGCACGGTCTTTGGTGACAACGGTACATGTCCAGCAGCCAAAACGAGAGTTGCCACAAGATGGGGTGGTTTCATCAATCACCATAGGGCATTCGCCTTGGCCTGAAGAATCTTTATATAGATTCCAAAGGACTAAGTTCTTCCCACCCCAAGGGTTTTCCCATTCAAGATCATACTCGTTGCTCCATACGTTTTTGATGCCGTATGGCGTTTCTTTGGTTTCTAGGTGGCAAAGTCGCAAAATTTTCCACACATCATCAACGCCCCAAGTGTCGATAGGGGTATAGATGAATGCATTAGACAGTGTGGTGTGCCTTGCTAAACGCGAGCCATCAATTTTATGTTTGGCAATAACTTGTGCACGTGATGCACTCTCTTGACTGCGTGAGCCTAAAACCACAATCACTTCATCAAACTGAGATACTTTTGATTTGATGAAATCGCTCACTGGGTCAATTTTCATGCGCTCGGTACACCAGCGGAATGAGCGCGTAGGTGCCGGATAACCTTTACCGAGAAGGCTGGACCAGAACGTTTGATCGCTCTCTGGAATGACTTTGTGGCAAGTGATCGGTAATTTGTCTCGCTTTGCGCCGCGTTCGATCGCAGCCAGTGAATCCTTGATGTGGTTAACCACTACAGGTGTTTCAACCAAGGTGTCAGAAGACACAACAAAAATAGGTTTGTTGCGATCCTTTACCGGCAAACCAAGCAATGCCATGTAAATTAGAGACATTATTGCTGACGAGTCTTTGCCGCCGCTGTAGCCGATAACCCACGGACGCTTATCTGCACAATATACTCTTTGTACATCAGCGATATAGTGGCTTAGTTTATTGCTCGCGAAGCTTTCATTGTTTATAAAATCTTCGTATTCGGCTAAGTCGTCAGCCAGAGTTAAGTCTTCAATCATGAGAATTGTTTCTCTAGTGCTTTTTCTTCAGGAGTCAGGGGGAGACCTAACTCAATTTTTAATGCGTTGGCGGTTAGCTGGATATTGGTCGTCGATTTACTCAACTTACCGTGGTTCATGCTTCGCTTTATCCACTCTGGATTTGTTTTCAGCCAATTAACGTTAGAAAGCAGAGTGAGTTTCTGTTTCCAATTGTTTGGCTCTTGGCAAAGTAGGTGTTTACCTAGTATGCCAATTGCATGAAGGCCAACGCCATGACTATGAATGTATTCCTGCCTTAGTTGTGCAGGCGATACTTCTTTATTTATTACCATCTGCCAATCGCGGATGTGTTTGGTGACTTCTTGCCAAAACTCAATCGCGAGTGCTGTATCTTCTTCGCTATAGCCATCCTTTGGACCTTTGCTAAGAAGCGCTCGTGTTGATTGCTTGATGCTACTTAGCGTAAATAGCTTGTTGGATTTTGGGCTGATGTTCGATTTTTCCATCTCAGTAAGACCAGAGAATGGAACGATGTTTGAAGCTAAAATCCTCGCAAGTTCAGAGCTTTCATCACGGTGGTCATATAAGGTGCCAAGAGAAGGGCTTGGCTTCACAGCATACTTGTTGAGATCGGCAAACATCTGTTGGCTTCTTCCAAGACCTTCATCAATAAAGAACAAAACAGGGATATTGTCTTGCCCTAGATCTGGATTTTCTCTCAGCGCTTCTTCAATGGCCTTGCGACGATGTTGCCCATCATTGATCAGAATTTGAGCATCCATCGGGACTTTTAATATTCCAAGATTTGGCGCAGCTTCGTGATCTTCAAATGATATATCAACACCGACAGAGACTGTAAGTGCTGAAAAAACATAGTCTTTGGGGTTGTCTAACAGATACTTTACCATCTCTGGTATGCGTGTTTTATTGAGTGTGCGTTGAGCTCTCAGCTCTGGCGGCACGTCATCTTCGTTATAGCTGAAAATTTTTGGAATAATTCTTAGAGGGCATGTCGCAATATAAAACGGGCGACCGGCCTGTATGCCTCTTACAGCAGGGAATGAGTAGCAATAGCCAGAATCTTGAACTTGCATAAGAACCAAATGAATTCAGTTAAGCCATGACATAAATAATTAGCCGGTATGTCAAAAAACGCAAACTGGTATGTCATTTTTTTAACATACCACGCTGGTGAGAATGTCATTCCTCAACAGGATGGATGATTTTACAGGGAGGGGAAGCAAAAAACCATGGTTGGTTTGTTAAATGATGACAAAGAGCAAGCAGCCACAGAGGCTTGTTACTTAACTTCTTGAACCTGAAAGCAAGAGGCCAATAGAAAGACTTTAGTTGGGCATTTTGGTGTTTGTTAATCGATACCCTGCTATCATTTTCCCTTCTTCAAACAGCCCACGCTCAAATGTGACCCGCCCCATCAATGCCTCACTTTGATGAGAAACCCCCAATAGTGTCGCCAAGCGTTTATCAAAAGCGCGTTGCTTGCTTTGTTGTTCAACGTCTTTGCCTAGTAGTAGCCCTTTGTTGAGAAGAGGCGGGCGTTTTCTTTCGACCACGTAGTCGAAAAAGTCGATGTCTTGCTCGGCCATCTTGATCTTTACTCGCTCGACGAGAAATGGAACGGCGCTGTTGTCAAAGTCGTCATAGGTAGCCAAGGTGAGTTTTCCAGATTGAATGTGCACTTTAATCACATCGACATTGTCGATATCACCATACATTTGGAGGCCTGCGTCCACGTACACGCGGAGTATTTGCGGTAACTGGCCTAAATAACGTTGGTGAAACAGCAGTGAATGGCCGTCGTTCAGTATGCTCGCTGGAAGAGTTCGGTGTGCGTCAATACACGCTTGTTCTATGGCTGTGGTATCTGCTATGGAATACAGTAAGTCCTGCGCGAGTGTTAAGGCTGTATTGTAGTCACCAAAGAAGGCTTTGATATCTCGCTTCAACCGCTCTGGTTGTTGTGTGTAAGGACGCCGCTTTTCGAACAGTCCCATTGCAAAGTAAAGCAATAGGTCTTCTTTTCTTTGCACTTCCGCTAGCTCGAACGCCTCTACACCATGGTATTCACATAGCAGCCTATGGATTTTCTTATGAGATCCGAGAAGCTCCCTAATGGCGTCTGAGTGTTCGAACTCATCAATTGCGGGTACGCGTCCGAGCGCTAAGCTTGTGTCCCAAAAGGCATCAAAAAGCATGGCATTTTGAGTGATAACGAGAGTGGCTTTTTCTTTTTGTGTGGGTGTTTTTGGGACGGTGATTTGCTTCCAGCCATGATGTCGGCGATAGCGGTTTTGCAGGTATGCTTGCTCTTCTAGCTTGTCTTTAAACACGTAAAAGATGCCAGGCGCGACAGTAATGGCTTGTTCATCCAGACTTCGTTCGATGTGGGCTTTTATCTCGCTTTGCTGGTAGTACTTTTGGAAGGTGTTGCGTGAGGTGATCACGCCATCTTTGTAGGGCGTAAATTGGGCGATGAATTGCTCTGTCCCTAACATGACGCTGATAACTAGTAGTTTGTCTGTGAGCTCCCAAGCGTTTAGGAGGGCATCGAGCCTTTCGTCCCTGTCTTCAATCACATTAAGCACGAAGCCAAGATTGACGATGTCTGAATGGCTTTTTTCTCCGTCTGGGTAGTGGTTTGGATCCCATCCGAGCACATCAATGCCATGGGCAAGCAGCTCTCGCATGTCGTCACCTCGGCCGCATCCGAAATCAAAAACGGAATAGTCACCATTGAGGTAGCCGCTTTTGGCGAGAGCTTTCATGGGGGAAGAAAGTGCATGCCGGACAATCGCGGTTTTGTGCCTATCAATGGTGTGTTTATCTGCGTCTTCCACCATGGCCGTTCGAAACAAACGGCCGTCTACCAAGGTGTAACCATGTTGTGCAATCAGGTTGAGCCAAGATTGCTTGAAACCAATCAGCCTGGAGTGTTCATACAAGCCTGCGTTTTCACCTTCTTGGGTGATTTGTTCGAAGTCAGCGTAGGCGGGATTCGTTGGCAGAATCATCAACTCTTTGCGATGGAGAATGGGCGGGTTCTCGGTCGTGTCGTAGTCGGTTACCCGATGCATTAATTTGGATAAATCCACTGTCACGCTTTGCTTCAGGCTTGGATATGCATCGGTATAAAACGTAGGGTAGCTCAGTAGCGAAAGACGGAAATCGTGTTTACCCAGTTTGACGATATGCCAGTCGTCTTCGTTTATTTTTAATGCTTTTGCTACGTTATGAACAAATGAGGAGAGTGAGGAGGGAAGGGCATCGAAGGCGTCTTTATGCAGGTAAAGGGCATCAGGAAGATGTTTGCCTGCTGTCGCTTCTGCCACCAGCTTTTGAAACTGCGCACTATCCATATTGCGTCCTCGTTATTCAAAAAGTTTAAGGCTATCAGTTCCTATCGCTCGTTTTGTTGGGACTGCGTGCCCTGAGTCGCTTGGCTTCATGATTTGCACAAATCGACTATTTTCAGGGCCAATGCTTACGTGCATTGGCCTGTCTTTGCCGTAGAAATAGAGCCTGTCAAAAGGGAGCTGAGTAATGATGAGCTTGGCAACTTCATCCATCTTATCTTCATAACCCTCTACCCGAAAATCACAAGCGGCACCCTGGCGTTTGCAGATTACGTTTCCTTTTACATTGCGCTCAGATGCTGCGTGCTGATCAAGCGATGGAGCCATTTGGCCTGGATGATGCTTTAAAAGGTAGTTTTTGAGTGTGTTAGAGGTAAAGCCGAAAGTAATCGTTATTGAGCCAAACTGATTTTCGATAGGGGTTAGAATATCGCTGTTGAGTGCGGCAAGTGCTTGAGTGCTTTCTTCTCGTAACGGGGTGTTACTTAAAGTCGCTGGGATTTCTGGGTGTCTAACCCGATACCAATCGATAAGTTGCCGCCGCATGCCAAGGTCCGATTTGGATGTGTTTGTCTATAGTAATCGGGACAGTCGCTTATTTACAGGGAGTATTTGCGAAGATGTTGTTAGCTTTGGCGATAGTATGCATTTTTTTTATAGGTTACTTATCCCAAACCACTGGGCTTTGCATGGTGAGAGGGGTTAAGCAAGCGAAATTGGGTAATCCCTTTTTCTTACTGGCTATTATGACAAGTGGCACTTTCGCATGGATTCTCATCGCGAGTGGCCACTACTTCGCCGATATGGCACCAAGGAGTGGTTTCTACGCTACGATTTATTCATTCGCAGGTGGATTGTTGTTTGGTCTTGGGGCTTCGGCAAACGGGGGATGCGGTGTGTCGACAGTAAGCCGTTTTGCGCGTGGCGAATTACCCATGTTTATGACTATTTTGGGATGGATAGTTGCTTGGTTAGCTCTTGAACCTTTAATTCCTCAAGCGACGGCTCCTGAGTCAATCCACCTAAGTGGGCCGATACGCTATGGTACTTTGATGGCATTATCTTTGGTTGTTCTGTGTTGTCTTTTCTTTGTTAGGCCAGAGCGTCGGAAGTTGTGGCTTTCTATTCTTGGAATCGGGCTATTGGGTGGTTTGGTTTTTCTGTATGAACCTCATTGGACACCAAGTGGATTGTTGCGCTCGATGAGTCTTTCGATCTGGCATGGCGATACTGAAAAATGGCCTGAATCTACAAGATTTATGCTGGTGGCTATTTTAATTTTGGGTATGTTTGTTGCCGCAAAGCTAACGGGGTCGTTTCTTTTGCGCGGCATGGCATTTCAAAGCGCAGCTAAGCATTTTGCTGCAGGATGTTTGATGGGGGTTGGCGCAGTGATGGCGAAAGGCGGGAATGATTCTCAACTATTGGTAGCGATGCCTTCATTGTCTTTGAATGGTTTTGCTGCGGTAGCGAGTATGGTGGTTGGTATTTTTGTTGGTTTGTATGTTCTCGCGCTGGCTGGCAAAGATAAGTGAATACCAGCCAGCTACCCAGCCATCGCTGGCTGATATTTGTGGCAGATATTATCTAGGCTTTTTCGTAAGCCACTAAATCATGCAACTCACACTCAAAGTACTCACACAATGCGTTAAGCGTTTTCGTTGTCGTTGAGTAGTCGTCATTTCGGACCATCTTACTGATGGCAGCTCGTTGCACGCCAATAGCCCTCGCTACCTCTGCGGCAGTGATTTTCCTTCCCTCTTTTAGGGACTTACGTTCAATTTGTTCTTGGACTTTGAATCTAATCATTTTTATTTTTGGATGTATATGAACATCGGTTGAATCATATACAGACAGAATCTCATCGAATGGATTTTTCAATCCTATCAAGTAACTAAGAAAACATCTTGGAAAAGAGCGTAACTCTTCGGTTATCTCTCGTTTAATCGCGTGACGATCACATAAAGGATCTTATAAAGATACATTGTGGGCAATTTGGTATCCCTGAAAGATACGAGAGGTATCTTTAAAGGATCCAATTCGTATCTTTACAGGATTCACATTGGAGTCTAGGGTTTATTGTGTATCTTATGTAGATACGAATGCTGTGCAAAGCCACTAAATGGGAGACAGTGACATGGGAGTTTCAACCAAGCTAATGTTGGAAGAGTTGGTCAAGTCGATGCTGGAGATGCAAGAGCGTGATGATTTTGATATGTCACGATGGATTTCGGCTGGATTCAGTATGAAAGACATATTTCAGCTGTATATGGTGAGCTGCTATGTTCAATTGCATCCTCAAGCGACGGTAAGCCAGCTGGTTGATCTTGGTCTGTCCGAGTCTAGGCAATATGCGTTGTTTGGTTGTTTGAGCAAATTGAAAAAAGCGTCGGGGATTGAGCCTGTGCATCATACCGATAGCAATGTCGTGCATCTTTGATATTGCAGTCGGCTACATGGGGGTCAGTTTTACTTCGGCGATAACTTCGAAAAGTGGGTCAAATTTAAACTGGCGTTGACAATATGTGGTACCGTCAGAATTACTCCAATAAATACAAAACATTAAAATCATCAACATAGATGACAGTTTGGAGCATTTTACTGAGCAGTGTTTAAGAGCTGTGGGGTTAGGACTGGTCTTTAGGCGTGTTATTAAACATGATGCGAACTTTGATGTTGGAGGCTTCGCTAGCCCCCGGTGTAGTAGACAGTCAGACCTTCCATTTCATCGCAATTGTTGAGTGCTTTCGATGTCTATCGCATTGTTGAGCGCTGTTTTTATTTAAGGTTCTGTTTTTATTAGATAATTAAGTGAATGTATGGAGGGCTGTATTTGATTTTCCTACTTTAGTAAAATAAGATACATGAATCGTGATACATAAAACATGTATATTGCTTAAGTTGTTGTTTTTGATTTATTTTAATTCGATACATGAATCGTGTACTTGATTTTGCTAATATACTGAAAATACATAGTCTGAATAGCCATCGACTCAGTAGACACATTTGAGCCCTTCCCTTTACAGGCGCAGCTTATCCTAAATTATCGGTTTAGTGCGCACGCTCTAAGCTGTTTCTGCCCTATTTCGTGCTAGCGAAAGCAAACTGCACCAGCCTCACTTCAATAGTTTCCGATAGATTATCTAATGCAAAACTGGAGGCGTGTAGAAACCCATTTTGTCGTATTTTCTTGTTTGTTGTTTTGAGGGGCATAAAACAGATGCTTGTGAAGCTTGGTGTTAGACAGATACAACAGGGACACGAAGAGATGAAGTTGATAATTTAGACCTTTTAGTGAGAATGTCTGTTCGGCTAAAAACAAAAATCGGTCATTAAACATTCAAAACAACTGAAATCAGAAAAACAATAAAATTAACTAGATGACGTACTATTGACCACCGTTGACCACGTATGGTCAATGATGGTCAACGGTGATTACTAGCCATTGATATGGCTTAATTGCCGAACGTTAAGCCGACAATAATCTTGCACGATTTCGCACTGAAATCGCCAAGTAAGAAAGTTAGTCTGCTGGCGTTGAGAGCAGGCAGTTTATTTTCGCTCAGCGCACGTTACACATTCAACGAAAGTCGGCCTAATTTACTGTCCGGAATGAGTTGACCACTACAACCAACACACCCACTAGCTGTTGTTTCGCGTGTAAGTAGTCATTCCGCTAAGAAATCTGTAACAACTTCGTTGATAAAGTCTCTTTCCTCAATAGACAGATCAAGCTTTGCAGCTTTACGTTTACTTAGGGTGTTGTCGTTTTGGATGATGGTCATTACTAGCGTGCGAAGTTGCTTTGCACTCAAGTCAAGCCTACCCTCGGATGCTAGAGCTTCATAGAGCTTGTCGGCAAATATCATTGTATCGATTTCTTTCGGGAGAATATTGGTTGCTACATCAACCATGACACCCGATAGGTAAATTGTGTAATTTGTAATATCGAGATCTCTGAAAAAGTTCTTGTTATCGGTTTCGATGTATAGCTGATGATTTTCCTCTACGTAATCAGTGATGGCTTCGATTTTCGAAGAAATCTCGTTTAGGGTGTCATAGTAGCTATGTATGTTGGTTAAGATTCCATTTGATACAGGCAGTATTAGTCCTTCCGGCAAGGTTTTACTGCGGCATAAGCACTCTTGTATGATGTATCGGGAGATCCTTCCGTTTCCATCCATGTACGGGTGGATGTAAACGAATGTTGAGCTGAGGATTCCAGCCTGAACTGGGCTGGGGATATCAGACTCCGATAGCTTGCCATACAGTTCAAACCATCCATCCATTAGGTCTTCAACATACTCTGGTTTTGCTGTTGGTAGTTCGACGCCTGATGCTCCTCCAATCCAATTCTGCTCTGCTCGATAATCTAGCTCTGCACGGTTACCTTTGATTATAGAGTGAATAGTGGTGAAGTGGTCTTTAGATAACGGTGTTTTGCCAGCGCGAAGCAGGGCTTCATTAAACCGGATGGCTTTGTCTTGAGAGAACCTTTCCTGCTCAATCTCACTAGAAGAACGGGTCTCTTTAGATACTAAGAATCGAGATGCCCGTGAAATTAAGTTAGGACTCCATGTATTGAATAATGCGCTTGCTTGCTCTTTCAGGTGGCTCATATTTGTTGCTTCAAGCTCACCAGTCTTTCGGACGATTGCTGTGTATGCAGGTGTGCCTATGATATTGTTTTTTAGGCGGTGTCGAGTGCTGTTGACTGGCTTACATGTGTAGTATTTTCCTTCATCCAGAATGGTTATGTAAGGTGACGGAATACAATCTTCGACAGGCAGTACCCTTCCTGAGAGCCACTCACACAAAAACCATATAATCCTAAGGAACTTGGATGTTGACTTCTCCTTGAGAGCTGCTATCAGCCTGTCGGTGAAGTCTGGAATTTCTGCCAAACAACGGAAATAAGAGATCTCGACCCCTTCCCGTTTTATTGCGAACACGGCGTGTTGTACTGGACAGTCCTTGTCTGGGCGGAGATTTATGGCGAAGTTCTGGAGCGTAGTGCCATGCGTAACGCGAACATTCGTACCTTGCACCCCGATCAAGCCGCCCGTGTATGACTTGACACTTCTTTCTACAACTTTAAGCTCGTAGTGTTCTCGGAGCCACTCATAACCAACTGGGTTCTCTTTCATAAAAATCTTATATTCCTTTGGATTTTCTTATATCTTAGCACGATATTGGTGCTAAAAATTAAATCTAATGGTTGTGATTTATCTTTTTATGACCATTGGTGATCAAATATAACTTTTTATGAGTGGAAATAACTTTTTTGCGGTGGCGCTGCTGGCTCTCTTCCCCTAGGGGCAACTGAGTTTCATCCTAGCTCACCAAAATGAGCGAGAAGCCCCGCCCTTTGCAAAAAGGGAGGAATAGATAGCAGGTAAGATATTAGGTAGAAGCTCAATTGGATGTCATAGGAGCAGAAGAAGCCCCATTAGTGTACAAACTATATTGCACCGCCACATTAATCACCGAGAGATCTCTATGTTATGTACTAAAACAGGCACTCTATTCCTCAGTAATAGCCTGTCTTTACCATACCAACTGTAATACGTGTAGCCCAAATTAACTGATTGCATTGCGCATACTGAGCGGAAACATGCTGCCTATTCCTCAGGAATAAGCTGTCTTTTCTACACTGGCTGTAATAAGTGACGACCAAACTAACTGGTTGCCTAGCGCGTATTGAACTAAAAAATGGTGCCTATTCCTCAGGAATAAGCAGTTTTAGTGGAGGTGGCAAGTCATGTACATGCTTCATCTCAGAGAGTTCTTTATGTTATGTACCAAAACAGGCCCTCGATTCCTAAGGAATGGCGAAGGAGTTAATAGCACTTATCAATCTAAACTTACAGAATTCATCTGGTACCCCGGCACATCAAGCGAATATATGCTGCCTATTCCTCAGGAATAAGCTGTCTTTTCAATACTGTCTGTAATGGGTGAAACCCAAACTAACTGATTGCGTAGCGCGTTCGGAATGAAAATATGCTGCCTATTCCTCAGGAATAAGCTGTCTTTTCAATACTGTCTGTAATAGGTGAAACCCAAACTAACTGATTGCATTGCGCGCAATGAACGAAAAAATGGTGCCTATTCCTCAGGAATAGGCTGTCTTTTCAATACTGTCTGTAATGGGTGAAACCTAAACTAACTGATTGCATTGCGCGTACTGAGCGGAAGTATGCTGCCTATTCCTCAGGAATAGCGATGCAGTTCATAGCACTTATCAATCCGCACTAACCAAAATTCTGTTTTGGAACAGAGTTTGTACACAAGCCAGAGAGTTTGCACATAAAGGCGATTTTGGAACAATAAAGTTTGTTACCATGAGGGGTTAGTGTAGGAAAAGCATCTTACACACGTAAATAAATCTGGAAAATAATCAATCGCTCTTGATGAAAATCCTGAATATTCCCTCGGAATATTCGCCTTTTTTATACACTTAGCTGAGTCATAAGCCTGTCGAGAAGTGCTCAGCTGCCTGTTCATTTGACTGGTTGGTTAAGAACTTCCCTCGAACTTTATAACCTGTTAATCAACAAGAATAGTGTCCCTCGTTAAATGCAGATGTTCCAGTTCACGGCTTACTGAAATGATGGAACAATCACCTTGGAGTAGGCTTTTTAATTGGCTTGGTTTGTAGCATAGGCAGTCCCGGGCTGGTGTCAGAAGCTTACGTCGCTGATGAAAATGCTAAATATTCCCTCGGAATATTCGTCTTTTTTACATGCAAAAGCGTGATACCTTCTGGTCGAGTGTTTTGGAACAATAGAGTTTGTACACTAACCGCAAATCATTACCAAAACAGGATGATAGATAGCAGGTAAGATATTAGGTAGAAGCTCAATCGGATGTCACAGGAGCTGAAGAAGCCCCATTAGTGTACAAACTATATTGCACCGATTGCCCTAACTTGCTGATCTACCGTCCTAGTTATGTACAAACTTTATTGTGCCTCCACATGTTCGCTCAAAATCACTCAGTGTCTTCTCAAGCTCTTACTGAACGCATCATCGATGTAGTTACTCCACCAAGCCATAAGCTCTCTACGAAGTTCCAAATAGTGTGCTCTGTTATATGCGGAGCGTACTTCATTGTGGTCTTTGTGTGCCAAAGCGGATTCAATAAGGTCGGCATCGAAGGCTTTTGACTCATTGAGCGCAGTACTTGCGATGGAGCGAAGTCCGTGAGCGACAAGTAAATCTTTGTATCCCATGCGTTTGATGGCCATGTTTGCTGTTTGGGAATTGGCTGGCTTTGTAGGATTTCCGTTTCCAGGGAAAACGTGAACACGGTGGCCAGAAATTGCTTTCATCTCCTCCAGTATCGCCAGTGTTTGTGGCGTCAGCGGCACAACATGCTCTCTTTTGGCTTTCATCCTGGAAGCAGGGATTGACCAAACTTTCTCTTCAAAGTTGATTTCGTCCCATTGTGCGCCAGAAGTTTCATTCGGCCTTGTCATTGTATGGAGTTGCCACTCAATCATACATCGAGTGACGTTGTTAATGCTTGCTCTCGAAAGAGCCTTTAGAAAAGCGGGCAGTTCTTCAGGCTTGATGGTCGCCATGTTTTGCTTTTGTGGCTTGATAAAAGCCGCTTTGATCCCACCAAGAGGATTCGCAAAAAGAATCCCTGTGTTAATGGCATATATCATAATTTCGTTGAGCCGCTGGCACAGTCTACGAACGGTTTCGAGATTACCTTTCTTGGCTATGGGGTTGAGTACAGCAATAGTTTGTTGTGCTGAGAGTTTGGTTATCGGACAGTGCCCAAGCTTCGGGAAAACGTGTCGTTCGAGTGATCGCCAAACGTCTTCAGCATAGTCTTCGCTGATATCATTTTTCTTTACTTGAAACCAGGCCGCTGCCACTTTGCTGAGTGTGTTTTCTATGCTCTCTAAGACTCTTCGTTTCTCGCTATCGAGGTACTCTTGAGGGTCGATATTATCGAGCAACAGCGTGGTATATTCTTCGCGCTTTCTACGTGCGTTGGAAAGGGTAAGTGTTGGGTAAGGCCCTAAAGTGAGTTTTGTGCGTTTTTTGGTGTATGGGCGGCTGTAGACGAATATCCATACCTTTTTCCCGCTTGGGCGAACCGAGAGCTCCAGATTCCCACCATCATAGAGGATGTAAGGTTTATCTTTGGGTTTGGCATGCCTGATCTCAGTGTCAGTCAGCGGGACTACCATGCGTGCCATACGTATCCTTTCAAATCATGACACCTACTTTAGGAATAACACCAAGAAAATGGCACCAAGAAATCTTGGTGTTATTTTTGGTGTAAGTTAGGTGTTATTTTATGAACGCTAATGGATAAGTATAGGCACAAAAAAGCCCGTAAGTTACTAGAACTTACGGGCTTTTTAAGCTTCATGAAGATTCATGAACCAATCGATTGGTGGAGCTGGCGGGAGTTGAACCCGCGTCCAAAATCAGTCTAACTAATGGCGCTACATGCTTAGTCTATCTTTGTTCTCGTCAGTGTGCTGCGAATAGACACGCTACAAAAAGACATACCAGAATTCTATTTCGCGGTTCAGCTCTCTAGTCAAAGCATCCCTCGCTATCTCGTTTGGGTTTGAACTTCTATGATTCCCCGTCTTACAAGCGGAAGCTAGGGTAGAAGTGCGCTAGCAGGTTATTAAGCTGCTAGTGCGTAGTTTTCGTCGTTTGCGACTATTTTTTTGCGGCTTTTTACGAGGCAAACCGCCCCTCGGCATGCTCCACGAGCCTTCTTGATCCTGTCGAATCCTGAATCAGCCCCGGAATTTTTATGACGCAGATACTAGCATAAAGCTCTGCTGCGTCAATGATTATCTGGCTGAAGCCTTCATGATTCGCGCTTTATCGCGCTGCCAATCGCGATCTTTCGATGCATCGCGTTTGTCATGAAGCTTTTTACCTTTTGCCAGACCAATCTTAAGTTTAGCCCATGACTGTTTCCAGTACATAGACAGCGCGATAACCGTGTAACCTTCTCGGTTCACTTTGCCAATTAATGTGTCGAGTTCACGACGCTTAAGCAGCAGTTTTCGCACGCGTGTTGGGTCGGCAACTACGTGAGTAGAAGCAACGTTAAGTGGCGTGATTGTCGCACCGGACATGAAAGCTTCACCATCGCGGAAAAACACGTAGCTCTCAGTGATATTGACCTTGCCTGCACGGAGGGCTTTCACTTCCCATCCTTGTAGCTCTAGCCCGACTTCTACATCGTCTTCGATGAAGTATTCGTGGCGAGCTTGGCGGTTCTGAGCAATTGTATTGCTGCCCGCTTTATTCTTTGAATTTTTCTTTACCATAATGGACGCATTATACGTAGTGGTAGAGAAGGACGATATAGTTTTTATGGGATTTTTAGAATCAAGCCCGTTGTGCTCACGTTCTAAGCGGTTTCTGGGTGTCTCTCAGGGGCTATCTCCTGCATTTTGAAGACGTTTGGGTAAAATTAAGGTCCAATGATATGATGTTGGCATCGACGTAGAGGAGTTGGTATGCCGCGTATTACCCGTTCAGCACTCGTGCCGTTTAGTGCAGAGCAGATGTTTAAGTTAGTGAATGATGTTGAAGCTTACCCGGCGTTTTTGCCTGGGTGCTCCGGTTCACGTGTGTTAGAAGCCAGTGACATTGCCATGACAGCGTCGGTGGATGTGGCGAAAGCGGGCATCCGTAAAACGTTTACTACCCGTAATGAGCTTGTGAATGGGCAAGCCATTAAGATGGAGCTGGTCGACGGCCCGTTCCGTAAGTTGGTGGGCGGTTGGCATTTTACGTCGCTAGATGTTGATGCCTGCAAGATTGAGCTGAATCTGGATTTTGAGTTCACCAATGGTTTGGTGGAAATGGCCTTCGGTAAGGTGTTTAACGAGTTAACGTTGAACATGGTGAAAGCGTTTACTGATCGTGCGAGAGTCGTTTATGAGTGATAAGTTGCTTCATATTGAAGTGATGTATGCGTTGCCCAATGAGCAGCGTGTGTTTAAAGCCATCGTAACGCCTGATATGCATGTGGAAGACATTATCCGTCATTCGGGGGTATTAGATGTTTACCCTGAAATCGACCTAAAGAAGAACAAGGTCGGCGTGTTTAGCCGCTTGGTGAAGCTTGATGCGTTAGTACACGATGGCGATCGCATTGAGATTTATCGCCCTTTGGTGGCTGATCCCAAAGAGATTCGCCGCCGCCGCGCAGAGCGCATGAAAGCGGAAGGAAAGTCTGACCCTGTCACGGGTGGTAAAGTGAATCCGCAACGTAAAACGGATTAATAAACGCCGCAAATAGGGCGACAGTGAAAGATGAAAAAGCGGTGATCACTCACCGCTTTTTTGGTTTTATTTGCTGTGCGTTTTAACTATTTATAGTTTTGTCCATGCGTCTTGCCAGAAGGCTGAGGTAGCAGGGGCGTAACTTGCGCTGGCGCACCAACCTGAGTTTGGCCACGGTTTGCATTGGTATAATGTGTTATCCGCGCCGGTAACAATGTCACCTGCTTGGTAAGCGAAACCAGCCTGATAGGTTGGGTATTCGCCTGGCTCTGGTGGCGTGACTTCTGGGTCGGGATCTGGCGAACCGCAGCTATTGTCGTCGGTTTGCTTCCAAACGCCCCATTCTCCAGTCGTGCCCGGCTCTTCGCCTTGTGTCCACCAACCTGCTTTCCAAACATGACCGTTGTGCGTGACTTTGTCGTCACCGATGTAAACGGCACCGCGCTGCCAAGCGCTTAGGCACACTTCACTCGCTTCTACGGTGATCGTACGTTCTTCGCTCACGGTCTGGCCTTCGCTGTCGGTCACTGAGTAGATGAGTGAATAGCTGCCTGGAGTGAGTGTGTCGACATGGCCTGTTACCTTAACGCTTGCAGTTATGTCGCCATCTTCTGCATCAAATGCGGTAACACCCGCTATTGGGTCAAAGGCATCACCTTGCTGAACAGTAAGATGTTCTGTTCCTGAAAGCATGGGTACTTCACCGAGCTCTGTGGTGACAATACCAGCTTTTAACGTTGCGGTTGGCGCGACAATGTCCATGCTGTCTAGCAAGTTGTTGTTGCAGTAAAGCTCGGCACGATATGGCTGGCTGTCGGTTGCCACGTTAATGTGGAATCGGTTCATCAAGCCATCGTTTAGGCGACGGTTGTGCAAGTTAAAGGTGAGTGTGCCATCGTGTTGAGTCAGCACATCAATCTGGCAGGATGATGGCGTGAAGTTGTCTTTATACACTGAGCCGTATGCGCCGTTAAGTGCAGGGTAGAAGTAACTTGGCAAGATGTTCTGTGGGTCGTAATAGCCAACCAAGGTGGTCACAGCAACGCCTTGCTGGTGTGGAACGCGATCAACGGTGCGGTCAATGATGTTGCTATCGACTTGATTCCACTGGCCTGCTTCAAAGCGGAATGCATGTTGCTGACCATTGATGAGTAGCACAGAGCTGCCACCAAAGTGGATGTGTGAGTTGTAGCCTGCGCTAGAGCGGAATACAGCCACTTTACCTTCAAAGCTGACATCTTCTGGTAAGTAGAAATCTCTCGCCCAATAACCATTGCCAGTATTGAGTCGCACGGCGTCTGCGGTGGCAAACAGTTCATGGAATTGACGGCTGTTTTCATCGAAGTTATTGAGTTCGTTGTTACCGCTGACGACAACGATGTTAAAGGCCAAATCGTCGATGAGGGTATTTGCCCACGGCACCATGGTTTGGCTTTGTTTATCCCATTGGCTGAAACCGGTTGGTGACGCGGCGTCGAAATTGGCTTTGCTTTCCAATAGGGTCTGAAACACATTCAATTCATACGGTGTGTGCAGCGTATAGGCGTTGGCATCTGGGTGCAGAGGCCAACCGCCAGCCATGGTGCCTTTGCCAAAGCTGTGGCCTTCGAACGGTTGTGCACATTCGCCGTCGTAACAGGTTGCACCGTTGGTGCGTGCTTTACTGAGGTTTGGTAGGAAAATGTTTTCGAACAGATCCCATCCCCACGTTGAGTTGATCTTGGTTGAGCTGTTGTGTACGGAGCCGGCAAAACCGCCCAAGTAGTGCGCCTCAGGGTGAACAGTGCCTATACCTGCGCCCAATTCATGGCCGACTTCGTGGCTGAATTCATTACCTGTTGAGCTGACAACGGACGCAACGCCCGAGTACGATCCCAGTAGGCCATGAGCAATCAGCCCATCGCTGTATTTGCCGATGGAGTTGTTTACTGTGATTTGCGCGGCGTGATAAGGCGCACTGATGTTCCATGCGGCGTGGTCGCGCACGTATGCACTGTTTACCCCATAGTTAGCGCTGTTGATACCTGCGGAAATCAGTTCACGCGCAATGCGGTAGTGAGAGTCACTGCCGTAGGCATCGGCTTTACTTGGGTCGACATCTATCAGCAAGCGACCATCCGGCAACATGATTTCTTCGAGGTGGATCGGTGCGTAGGGGTTAACAATCAACTTACTGATTTGCAGTGATTGGAAGTAGTCGCGGTGAAGCTTCTTATCTTCCATGAATCGGAATTCACCACGAGGTGGCGTTAATAGGCCTACGTCGACAGTGTTAAGAATCAGGGTGGTGTTCGCCCCGACTTGAATGCCTTCAACGATGCCTTCGCTGCTACCAGCGGTAAACGTTAGGCTAAAACCGGGTTCAATCACTTCGGCAGGCAGCACCGTTGTATAGGCTTTGTCGCTATAGGCGAGGTTGCCATAATCCACATCGGATTGTGCGTACCAAAGCCCGTCAACATTGTTATAAGTGATGCTGTTGCCATGGCTCAGTGTGTCAGCGCCATGAGTATATCGAATGGTGGAGTTGTAGCCTGCCTGCGAGGAGAAGGTGACGATTTTACCTGTGAATTCTTGGACTTCTGGCAGAATGAATTCGTAAGCAAAGTTACCGTCGCTGGTGGCGACTTGAATCGTATCATGCTCGGTGAGCAGAGATTTGAAGGTGGTTTGTCCTTGTTCGCCAGCGATACTGCCGATGGTGTTGTTGGAGCGCAATGTGTGCGCGTACGAGTCAGGCACGACGATAGTCACGTCAGTTTCAATTTGCCCTGCTGGCTTTGGCTGCGCTGCAGGCGCTTGTAAAATGGCATGATGAACACGGTTACCTTGGCTGTCTTTAACCACAACAGAAATATCATTGCCGCTGATGCCATTCGTGCTGCTGGGTTCAAAGATCACCAGTGCTTTGCGTAATGACACCAAGTGAGGCTGGCGATCACCGTCAATTTTATTGACGGTCGGCATGATGACACTTTGCGCTAGGCTAACATTGCCCGCGAGCGTTCCTTGTGTGTCTGAAGGCAGTGTTTTTTGGTTGAAATAGACGGTGTCTGAGGCTGTAGCGGGTGTCATCGTAGTGGCAAGCGCAACAGGGCTGCTTAACCCAGCAGTAATGACTGAGATCAGGCAAGCAATATGCTTTTTATTCATGATGTTACTTATTGATTTGAAATTTTTTCGGAATATACATTGCAATCAATAAGTAGAGGTGCGTCACGTTTTTGGGTTTGAAGCAAGCGCACAAAATAATGAACAGAATTGACCGAAGATGGAAGGGCGTGCAAGAAAATGACTTTCATGAAAAAGGGCGGCTTTGCGCAGCCCAAGTGGTTGTCTGTTCGAATTATTTGTCGCTTGAAGCGATATCATTGGCGATGTCGGGCACGAAGCTTTGGCTCTCTAGTGGTACGCGTACATAACCTTCTTTGCTTATCTCCGGCAGTTCAATGTCATCATACTGAATGCTCTCGTAGGGAATGCTAGCGAGCAGGTGAGAAATACAGTTGAGACGGGCTCGCTTTTTGTTGTCCGCATTCACTACCCACCAAGGCGACTCTTTGGTATCGGTGTGGGCAAACATACGATCTTTGGCTTCGCTGTAGGCGACCCAACGGCTGCGAGACTCTAAATCCATTGGGCTGAATTTCCAGCGTTTGATAGGCGTGTCGATACGTTCTTGGAAGCGCTTTTCTTGCTCTTCATCAGAAACCGAAAACCAGTACTTCAGCAAAATGATGCCAGAGCGTTGAAGCATGCGCTCAAACTCAGGGCAGGTGCGGAAGAATTCTTCATATTCATCATCACTGCAAAAGCCCATCACTTTTTCAACGCCAGCGCGGTTATACCAGCTGCGGTCGAAAAGCACGATCTCGCCAGCACCAGGTAGGTGGGAAATATAGCGTTGGAAGTACCATTGGCTGCGTTCTCGCTCACTGGGTTTATCCAAGGCGACAATACGGCAGACACGCGGGTTCAGCTTTTCAGTAATGCGCTTGATCACGCCGCCTTTACCTGCAGCATCGCGCCCTTCAAACACCACCACCACTTTCAACCCTTGATGCTTTACCCACTCTTGGAGTTTTACGAGTTCAGTTTGAAGGTTCACCAGTTTTCGCTCGTATGCGTCTTTACTGAGTTTACGTTTTTTCTGAGGGTGCTCTTGAGGGGGTGTTTTCGCCATTAGCCACTGCTCCTTGTGTCGGGAATACCTGTTCGCAATAGGTGCACAACGAACAGGCGTTTCTCACCCTAAGAAGGATGGGGGATCATTGCAATCCCCCGTCTGGAAAAGTGCGAGTTTGTCTTATACCCAGCTACGTCGATATACCAAACAACGTCAATATCGTGTTCAGCGAGATTGTGGGGCTATTTCAGCGCTAACACCGTTTGTTGGATGATGTCAGGGTTAGTCACGGTGATGTCGAAGTCGCTTTCACCATTACCCATGGTAGCTTTCTCATTGCGGTAAGTCATGAATGAAGATCGTGTGGTTTTGCCTGAAAGGTGAATCTCAGTTGCCCCCGTTTCTGTGATAATGCGTTTTGCATTATCAGGAGAAACCCCCGCACCAGGCATGATGCTGAGTCGGCCTTGGGTCAGTTGAACCATCTCTTTCAATGTTGAAATACCTTCGTCTGCGCGTTTGGCTAGGCCTGAGGTCAGCACACGCTCTACGCCATGAGACATGAGAAACTCAAGCGCATCAAAAGGGGCTGCGCAATGGTCGATGGCACGATGGAAGGTAATGCCCATACCTGAAGCAGCATGGATCATCGCTTTTACCGCCGCCTCATCGATTTTTCCGTTAGCGGCCAGTGCGCCAATAACGACACCGTTCAATCCGGCGCGCTTCGCGGTGTGTATGTCTTCGAGCATGATGTCGACATCATGGCTTGAATATAGAAAATCGCCTTCGCGTGGACGAATAATGGCATAAACCGGAATGGTGGCAACACGCGCCGCTTGCTTCATATAGCCAGCGCTGGCGGTTAATCCACCAGTGGCTAATGAGCTGCAAAGCTCAATACGTCCTGCGCCAGCAGTTTGTGCAATAGGAAGAGATTCAAGGCTATCGATACAGACTTCGATCAATACAGACATTACGCATTCCTCAATAAAAGACTGCGAACATCATCAGGGAGTTAGCGAAAAAAGAGAAGCGGGTAGGGTGTAAAATTTAGGTAAAAAAAGGGCCCGGTGGTCCGGGCCTCGTTTTTATATGCTGACTTTGGCTTTACGCTTACGCGTTAGGGGGAAACTGCGTGAAACAGTTAGCCAAAAATATTACAGGTCGTCAGAGTGCTCAGATAGGAACGCTGCTACACCTTTAGGTGATGCGTCCATACCTGCTTTGCCTTCTTCCCATTGTGCTGGGCAAACTTCACCGTTTTTCTGGTGGAAGTTCAATGCGTCAACCATGCGTAGCATCTCGTCGATGTTACGGCCTAGTGGAAGGTCGTTAACGACTTGGTGACGTACTAGGCCGTCTTCGTCGATCAGGAATGAACCACGGAATGCAACGCCAGCTTCTGGGTGCTCAACATCGTAAGCTTTGCAGATTTCGTGCTTAACATCAGCAACCAGTGGGTATTTAACTTGACCGATACCGCCGTCTTCAACAGCAGTGTTACGCCATGCGTTGTGAGAGAATTGAGAATCGATTGAAACACCGATAACTTCAACGCCTTTCGCTTGGAAATCAGCGTGGCGCTTGTCAAAAGCGATCAGCTCAGAAGGACATACGAAAGTGAAATCCAATGGGTAGAAGAAAAGAACCGTTTTCTTACCTTTGGTGAACTCTTTCAGATTGAAGTTATCTACGATTTCACCATTGCCCAGTACTGCTGCTGCAGTAAAATCTGGGGCTTGACGGCCAACTAGTACCATTTCTCAGCTCCTAAATTGTGTGTTGTCAGGCGTTAACGCCTTAATTCATCTATGAACGGGACAAACTATAGTGGAACTGTTAGATTGGAAAAAGCGAATTTAATAGATTATTGCAATCGGAAAAATCGATGACAAAATTCCCTTCTCTCAAACAGCTCCATTATCTCGTGACACTGCATGAGACGCGTCACTTTGGTGAGGCGGCCAAACAATGTTTCGTTAGCCAGTCTACACTAAGTTCCGGTATTCAGAACTTAGAAGATCTGATTGGTACTCAGCTTATTGAGCGCGATAACAAAACGCTGGTTTTTTCGAGTATCGGTGAAGACGTGGTTGTGCGAAGCCGAGAGATTTTGGCGCGTAGCCAAGATCTGATGGAGCTCACGCAAGTCAAAGAACGCCCTATGCAGGGGAAGCTTCGCGTGGGATGTATTCCTACCATTGCACCGTTTTTATTGTGTGATTTGGTGTGCGCGGTGAACCAGCATTTTCCTGAGCTTGATTTGCTGTTGCGTGAAGACACCACTGTGAACTTGATGGCTGCCCTGAAAAGCGGAGAAATGGACGTGTTGATATTGGCACTGCCCGTAGACATTGGCGGCATGGAAAGCCGTGTTGTGGGGGCGGATGCATTCAAAATGGTTTTAAGCAAATCGCAGGCAGACAAGGTGAATGTTCCCATACGTTATGCTGATTTGCCCGATGAATCTGTTTTCTTGCTTGAGCGCGAGCACTGCTTGACGGATCACGCTGTGTCAGCCTGTCAGTTAACATCGACAGCCAAGATTAACCCCTTCTCTGCAACCAGTTTGCATACTCTGGTACAAATGGTCGCCAATGGCTTGGGGTCGACATTTATTCCGCAAATGGCCATTAAACACGGTTTGTTAGATAACCTTGGTCTTGTGGTCGTTGAACCGCCTGGTCGCAAAGCGTATCGAGACATTGGTTTGGTTTGGCGCCCTACATCGAGCCGAAAACCCACCTTCGAAGCATTGGCTGATTTGGTTAAAACCTTACTTTGACGCGTCATACCCCCCTTCTTTGTTTGCCAATTGACGATGATTTGTTGGTTGGCTACAAAGATCATCGTTATGTTAGCCATACGTTATCTGGCCTAAAACGATAAAATTACCTCTCCTTTTTCTAGAATCTTTACCTCTCATTGCTTTTCTTCTCAACTTTGGTTGATTGCTCGGCTTTGCCTTCATTAATTGGATGATTAATCTGTTTTAGGGGCGGTAAGTCCGTGGCATTTCTGAAATTAAATTCTGTCGATATCGAGACATATTTTTTTAAGATTATTAAGCGGTTAGTGCCAACCATTGTTAGCGTATAACCTTGCAATGTATTGTTAACTTTTTGTTATAAAAAGAATTTATGCAAAGTCTCAGATCTGCTGCTACGTTTAAAACAGAGATTTTTGTTGAGTCGCTATAGTTGCCATTTGGTAATTTAATTTCGTAAGTGGTTACAAAAATGGCACTAAAGGATGAAATGATCACAAACGGAAGAAGAATCTGAGAATTGTTTTAATTCAGTGTTTTGAGTTAAAACTCTAATTGTTATTAACTCATTGTTATTTATGAATTAAAATCATTTTATACTTAAGTCTAATGCAACTGGTGGTGTTGACGTGTCGCGTGAAATACGTCAGCTTAAAGACGTGTTTCGGCGACATGACAGCAATTGAAGCAGTAAGGCGTTAATTGACGTTGTTGTGATTTAGTTACAAATGGAATTGGAGGGCGATTTATGGATTCACACGCACAACAGGCTTCTCAGGAACTTTCATTCGTTCCGCCGATCACGGACAAAGAATCAGATGTCCTAACAGATGACGCGCTGTCATTTATCCATATGTTGGCCATACGCTTTGCAGACCGCGTGCCTGCATTACTGTCAGCACGAGTGGCGCGCCAAGAAAAATTTGATGCAGGGGAGTTACCCGACTTCCTGAGTGATACCGCCAATATCCGTGAAGATTCATGGAAGATCCGCGGCATTCCAAGTGATTTACAAGATCGCCGTTTAGAGATCACAGGGCCACCTGAACGCAAAATGGTGATTAACGCACTCAACGCCAATGTGAAAGTCTTCATGGCAGACTTTGAAGATTCATTTTCACCGGCTTGGGGGCCTGTGCTAGATGGACAGCGTAATTTAACGGATGCCATTAATCGCACTATCTCTTATAAAAACCCCGCTAACGGCAAGCAATATGCGCTAAACGACGATCCCGCGGTGCTTATTTGTCGCGTTCGTGGGTTACATCTGAAAGAAAAGCACGTTTTGCTGAACGGAAAACCCATCCCTGGTGCGCTGTTTGACTTTGGTTTGTATTTCTACCGAAATCATAAAGCCCTGCTCGAGAGCGGTTCTGGCCCTTATTTCTACCTGCCTAAGCTGCAAGCACACCAAGAAGCTGCGTGGTGGAACGATGTGTTTTGTTTCACGGAAGATCATTTCAATCAGCCGCGAGGCACCATTAAAGCGACAGTGCTGATAGAAACCTTGCCTGCCGTGTTCGAGATGGATGAAATCTTGTTCAACTTAAAAGACCACATTGTGGCGTTGAACTGTGGGCGCTGGGATTACATCTTTAGTTATATCAAAACCTTCAAAAACCACCCTGACCGCGTGTTGCCTGATCGTCAGGCAGTGACCATGGAAAAACCGTTCTTGAACGCGTATTCACGACTGTTAGTGAGAACGTGTCACCGTCGCGGTGCAATGGCGATGGGAGGAATGGCTGCATTTATTCCGTCGAAAGACCCTGAGAAAAATGCATGGGTGCTAGACAAAATTCAAACCGACAAGTCACTAGAAGCCAACAATGGTCATGACGGTACCTGGGTGGCACATCCAGGGTTGGCTGACACCGCAAAAGCCGTGTTTGATGCTGCGCTCGGTGATCGCAAAAACCAACTGGATGTGACGCGTGAGCAAGATGCGCTAATTACAGCCGCAGAGCTGGTTGCCCCTTGTGAAGGTGAGCGCACTGAAGACGGTATGCGCCATAACATTCGTGTGGCGGTGCAATATATCGAGGCATGGATTTCAGGCAATGGCTGTGTGCCGATATACGGCTTGATGGAAGATGCCGCAACAGCGGAGATTTCACGCGCCTCAATCTGGCAGTGGATAAAGCATCAAAAGACACTGAGTAACGGCAAGATTGTGACAGCGGATTTCTTTAGAAACTGTCTGACGGAAGAAATGTCAGTGCTTAGAAATGAGTTAGGTGAAGAGGTATTCAACCAAGGGAAATATCAACAGGCGGCCAGCATGATGGAACAACTGACCACCAGTGATGATTTGGCTGATTTCTTAACCTTATCCGGATATGAATTACTGGACTAAGAAGCCGTAGGCTTTTAACCGAGATTTAGTTTAAACCCAAGACGAGTTAACCCAAGTTTAGGAACACATTGAGAGAGGGAATCACAATGACGAAGACAAGACAGCAGCAAATCGACGCACTGAACGCAGACTGGGCAGAAAACCCACGCTGGAAAAATGTAAAACGAACGTATACAGCAGAGGAAGTTGTTGCGCTGCGTGGTTCCTTCGTCCCTGAGCAGACAATTGCTCAACGTGGTGCGGACAAGTTGTGGGAGCTGGTAAACGGTTCTGCGAAAAAAGGGTATGTGAACTGTTTGGGCGCACTGACTGGCGGTCAAGCGGTACAACAAGCGAAAGCCGGTATTGAAGCGATTTATCTGTCAGGTTGGCAGGTGGCTGCAGATAACAACACGGCATCAAGCATGTACCCTGACCAATCTCTCTACCCTGTAGATTCGGTTCCCGCTGTGGTTAAACGTATCAATAACTCTTTCCGTCGTGCTGACCAAATCCAATGGTCGAAAGGTGGTACGCCAGAAGAAGGGACAGATTACTTCCTACCTATCGTTGCGGATGCTGAAGCGGGCTTTGGTGGCGTTTTGAATGCCTACGAGCTGATGCGTTCGATGATTGAAGCGGGTGCGGCAGGTGTTCACTTTGAAGACCAGTTAGCATCAGTGAAAAAATGTGGTCACATGGGTGGTAAGGTGCTGGTTCCTACCCAAGAAGCCGTTCAAAAACTGGTAGCAGCGCGTCTTGCTGCTGATGTTGCAGGCACTACCACCCTTGTGATCGCTCGTACCGATGCGAATGCGGCTGACCTGCTTACCTCTGATTGCGATGAGTACGATAAAGACTTCATCGTGGGTGAGCGTACAGCTGAAGGTTTCTACAAAGTACGTGCAGGTATTGAACAAGCGATTTCTCGCGGCCTAGCCTATGCACCGTATGCTGACCTGATTTGGTGTGAAACAGCAAAACCTGATTTGGAAGAAGCACGTCAATTCGCGGAAGCGATTCATGCTAAATACCCTGACCAACTGCTGGCATACAACTGCTCGCCTTCGTTCAACTGGGAGAAAAACCTAGATTCAGAGACGATTGCGCGCTTCCAGCAAGAGCTGTCAGACATGGGTTACAAGTACCAGTTCATCACTCTCGCGGGTATTCATAACATGTGGTACAACATGTTCGAATTGGCTCACGCTTACGCACAGGGTGAAGGCATGCGCCACTATGTTGAGAAAGTACAACGTCCTGAGTTTGCTGCTGCTGAGCGTGGTTACACCTTCGTTGCGCACCAGCAAGAAGTGGGCACGGGTTACTTTGATACCATGACGAACACCATTCAAGGTGGTAACTCGTCAGTGACTGCACTGACAGGTTCGACTGAAGAAGATCAGTTTTAATTGACGTGTAGACAGCCAATACACGTGACTAAAACGAGTCTAAAGGGGCCATATTAATCGAGCCCTAGAATCCACGCTTTGAGCGACCTTCGGGTCGCTTTTTTTATGCTTTTCCCGGCCACTTTTTAATTTGGTATGTGCCTAGGCGTTGAGCGCGAAAACGTTGAAGCAGCTTTTAGAACGTGTTGGTAGATGGTGGGAAAGGCGTCGAGCAGTTGGTCTTGATGTGCGATAAGCACTGAGGCGGTATCAGCAAGTGGTGCCATGCGAGGGCTACGTGTCGACATGCGCTCTAGAACAAATGGCAGGGTGTTGATATCCGCATAGGATTGGATCCATTGCTCACGCCACATTTTCTCAGACATGAATAGGAAGCGTTCGGGCAGCGCGTTGGGTTCTTTCTTTGCGGATAACTGACAAGAGGCTTGGGCATCATGTACAAAGCGATGCAGTGGAACGTCATGAAAGGCTGACCAGTGTTTGACCAGAGCGTGATCCCAAAAGATATCAAGCGCGATGGCACTATAACGATAGAGCGCTTTTGGAAATAGCGCTCGACAGGTTTTAATTTGCGGCAAGGCATCAATGTAACCATCAACGAATCGATGCAGATAAATTCCATCGACGGTGTCAGGCAAATAAATGCCATCAGGCTTCCCTTTCACAAAATCTGCCAGCAAATTTCCCATCAACTGACTGTCGCAACGCGATGCAACATGAAGGTGTGCAAGATAATTCAATCGGCCTCGCTTGGTCAGTGCCCGTCCATATGGCACCGTGATTCATCAGCGAACGAGTATGACGAAGAATCCTCGTATTGTCGCGACTCAATCGTGCGGCTAGGCCATTTCTTCCTCGGCTTCCTCTATCTCCATGGGCTCAGCGTCTTCTTGTATTTCGAGCAGGTTAATGGCAATAGCAACAAAATCAGAGTCGGTGATAATACCGACCAAATGATCATGTTGAATAACAGGTAAGCAACCAATTTTATGTTGCTGCATAAACAATGCGGCTGATTTTAATGATGCTGACGGAGAGACAGTAAACAAGGATGGCTTTGTAAAACGGACTAACGTCGCCAGCATTGGGTCGTCGCTACCGACGAGGTTTTCAAGGCTAGAGCTTTGGGCTGCGAGAATGTCTCTTTGAGTGATTATGCCTTCTAATTCATAGCTTGAAGATACAATAGGAATATGGCGAATTCGTTTGGAATCCATCAGGCATTTCGCGTCATATATCGTATGCTTAGAAGACAAGGTAATGGGTTCTGGGGTCATCATTTCTTTGACGGTTAGCATATAACCTCCTAAAGGCTTACAAATACAAAGGGTATATGTCGAATGTAGCCAAATTGAGGCACATGAAAGGTGACCGGAATCAAAGATTTGCGTGACCATGTTTTTGGAGGCTCACTGTCTCACTATCAACAGCAGCAACACGGATGTCTGTGCGTGATGAACGTTTAATACTGATAAGGACTTTTGGAATGCGAAAATACGTTGCGTTATTGCTACTCACGCTGTTGTCGAGTTTTGCTCAGGGAGCAGAGCGCGAGCCTCATGTGGTAGGGGGAAGTGATGCGGTGATTTCAGACGCCCCTTGGCAGGCATTTGTGCGGATCGGGAGTTTCATGTGTGGTGGCGTCGTGATCGCCAATGAGTGGGTGCTAACTGCTGCCCACTGCCTAGACACTGGAGGCGATGACGACGATTTTTCATTGGCGTCAGCAAATTCGGTCTCGGTCTATACGGGTACGGCAACCATTAATGGTGCGGGTTTCGCCTCTTTCCAATCTAGCGTTGATACTATTCACGCCCATAACGGCTACGACAAAACCACGTTGGCTAATGACATCGCATTAATCAAACTGTCTTCGTCTATTCATAGCAATGCATCAAGTGTTGTGTTGGCGGATACCGCTGTTCAAACGGCGGTGGAAGCCACTGCCGATTTGTCGCAGCAAGACTTACTGTTGACCGGGTGGGGGTTTATAGATGTGAATCGCAACACGTCGACCAATGATCTACAAAAAGCCACGCTTTCTACGGTCTCTGACAGCGCTTGTGCGTCTAGTTGGGGGGCAACATTAACGGATGTAGCCGGTTATGAAAGTAAGTATTTTTGCGCCCAAGAATCAGGCCGAGGTGCATGTAACGGCGACTCAGGTGGCCCGTTGGTTTGGTTTGATCCTTCTCGCGCGGCAGACTCAGATGCCGGTGCTACGCTGGTGGGCTTAGTCAGTTTTGGCGTTAATTTTCAATGTGCGTCTCCCTCCTTTCCTGATGTTTACACACAAGTGTCGAATTACCGTAGTTGGATTAGCAGCTGCCAAGCGGGTAGCTGTGCGAGTAATAGCTCTCAAGTTGTCACCGCCTCGTCATCGGGTGGCGGTGGTGGCGGTACGCTGGGTTTAGGTATTCTGATATGGCTGTCGATAATGGCTGCGAGTCGTCACATTCTCGCCCGAAATATTTTCAAGGTGCCCGGAACGCTACGAATGAAACAATACGTCGAATGACTCGAAGTATAGGTTGACTCATTTCTGGTTTATCTGTGTAAAGTCGAGAAAATGCCGCATGTTCTTGTTTGCCCGCTTTTTCTTCAAACAATGTTGAGATACGGTCTCCGCTGACTATAAAAATAAGTTGGCGAGGGACAAGGAATGAGAAGTTGGCAAAGGAATGCAACGCTGGCACTTTCGATATTTGCATCGGTTGGTACCGTGTCCGCAGAGGGCGTTAAAGAACCGCGTATTGTTTCGGGTAGTTTTGCTTCAATCGAATCGACACCATGGCAAGTATTTCTCGACATAGGTAATAGCCAGACGGGGTATTTTGCTTGTGGCGGTATCATCATTTCTGATCAATATGTGCTAACGGCAGCGCACTGTATTGAAGGTTTCTCCGCTGCCGATGTGAGAGTGTTTGCGGGCTTTGAACAGCTGTCTTATGCAGGAAGTGGCATTTCTGTATCCAAAGTTATTGCCTATCCCGACTACGACAACGAGCGATTTACCGGAGATATTGCACTGGTGAAGTTGAGCGGGAAGCTTCCTACCAATACTCAGCCTATAAAATTACTGTTACCGGCAAGGCAATCTGAGCTGGATCAAGAGTTTGAGAATGCGGCCTTAGACAATTTATATGTGTCTGGCTGGGGAGCCACATTTACGGGTGGCAAAATCAACGCAGCGCTATTAAAAACGACAATGAATGGCGTGAGCGATAACCAATGCTATTGGACGAATGACAATAATGGGGTTGGCCCGGTCAATTCTGAACTTTCTAATGCTTATATTTGTGCAGATAAATCCTATACCGCAGGGGTATGCTCTGGTGATTCAGGCGGACCTTTAGTTTGGCAAGATAAAAACCATGCGGGTGATGCAGATTTGGGTTATCGCGCTGTGGGTATAGTGAGCTTTTCAAGCAGCAAATTTGGTTGTGGAAGTGTCAACTCTGAAGATGCTTTTACGCAGATCAGCTCTTACCATGACTGGATTAATCTGAATATGGACGGCGGATATAGCGAGCCATCGCCGACGTTTTCGGTAGATATTTTTGATCCGGCATACAACTATAATCCTGATGCCGATAACCCCATAAAGCCGGTGTATCCTTCTGACGCTGATTCAATATTGCCAACACCGAGTAGCGGCGGTGGAGGTTCTATTGGCTGGTTATCATTCGTCTTTGTGGGCATGGTTGCCGCGCGTAGACGTGTCTCCTATTCATAACGCCTGACAAACTTGCTCGCCAAACGTGTTGGCGAGCAACCCTGCTTCGTAAACGGACCTGCGCTCAACAAACCATTCAACACATCGTCTCATCATTTCATTTTGCCTATCTACTCATTTGTTGCACCATATTGGTGCGTTTTGCGCTTCTTTGTCTTAATTATTAACACGCATGACTCAATATGGAGTCACTTGGTTGGTTTTTGACCAATTAGTAAGTGATCACTGCTGTCTTGATTGTTACGTTTTCTCAATAGTTAGTTGCTTGTCTACTTATTGGGTGAAAATGATGAAGCGAATATTTTTGAGTGTATTCATGTCTCTAGTTGGGATGGTGACGGGCAATCAATTAGCTTTTGCAAGTGACAAAATGCCAACCATCGTAAAAGGGTCAACGATTTCAATTGAAGATGTGCCTTGGCAGGTGCTTGTTACAACGAGTAAAGGGACACTTTGCGGAGGCACCTTGGTGTCTGTTTCGTCAGAGGATGAGACAAGCTATGTTCTGACTGCAGCGCATTGCGTGGAGGATGGCTTAAAGGCTTCGGATGTCTATGTGACATTGGGAGTTGACGATTCAGTCAACCGAAGTGGAGCGATAGTTGCCTCTGGTTTATGGATCCATCCTGACTACAATGCATCAAACTTCACCGGGGATATTGCATTGCTGCGCCTCAATGACACATTGCCTGAGCATGCAAAACCCATTGCCTTAGCGGATGCTGGTATGAATGCGAGCGCTGAACTTGAATTTTCTGCGGGTGTTCAACATAACTTATTGGTTTCCGGTTGGGGACGAGTTTCAACCAATGGCTATCAAAGCCGATATTTGCAATTCACCTATTTAGATGGTGTCGAAGACAGGCAGTGTCGATGGGTAATGACTGGCGGGATTTATCACTCCGCTAAGGCCCATGCCTACGTGTGTGCCAATCAGAGTGAAGGTGCGGGCATATGCAATGGAGACTCAGGCGGGCCACTCGTTTGGCAAGATCAAAGTTACGCCGGAGATAGCGACAGAGGCTATCGCCTTCTTGGCGTTGTGAGTTTTCGACATAAATACAATGGCTGCGGCGACCCAAATACGGAAGATGGATTTACGCAAGTCAGTCATTATTTTGGTTGGATAAATGCATTAATAAAAGGGGGGTATCAGCGCCCTCATGAAACCTTTGAAAGCGATATTTTTTCCCGTGCTAACAGAACCACGCCTGCACCGCCGAATGACTCAAACCCAGATGCACCGATTGTCCCTCCCTCTTCTAATATATCTTCGACTAGCGGAGGTGGAAGCATCGCGTGGTTTTCTCTCATTGTCGTGAGTGCTATTGCTGCGCGTCGACGTTTCTCTTTTTCATAATTTCTGACAAATTTGCTCGACATAATTTTGGTGAGCGAGCCCCATCTTGCTTGATATTGCAGCGTGTGTCCCTATACTAGCGGGCTGCTGCAGAATGGGGCTTTTTCAATGCAAGTATCCGATTTTCATTTTGACTTACCAGATTCGCTGATCGCACGTTATCCGCAACCGGATCGTACGGCGAGCCGTTTGTTGCAACTCAATGGCAACACGGGCGAGTTGAGCCACAAACAATTCACCGATGTATTAGACCTCGTTGAGCCGGGTGACCTGATGGTGTTTAACAACACCCGCGTTATCCCTGCGCGTGTGTATGGTCGAAAAGCGTCGGGTGGCAAGATTGAAATACTGGTGGAACGTGTGCTGGATGATAAGTCCATTTTGGCTCACGTACGTTCATCGAAGTCCCCAAAACCTGGCAACCTATTACTGCTAGGCGAAAATGATGAGTTTGAAGCGGAAATGGTTGCACGCCATGATGCCCTGTTTGAGATTCGGTTCAGCGGCGAGCAAGCCGTGTTGGATATTCTTGAGCAAGTCGGGCATATGCCATTGCCGCCATATATCGACCGTCCAGATGAAGATTCTGATAAAGAGCGTTATCAGACGGTATACAACGCCAAGCCGGGTGCCGTCGCGGCGCCAACTGCGGGTCTGCATTTTGATGAAGACATGCTGGCAGCGTTAAAAGCAAAAGGCGTTGAAACGGCGTTTGTGACTCTGCACGTTGGCGCTGGCACCTTTCAACCTGTGCGTGTGGATGATATTAACGATCACATCATGCATGCAGAATATGCCGAAGTACCGCAAGACGTGGTTGATGCTGTGTTGGCGGCTAAAGCGCGCGGGAATCGCGTGATTGCAGTGGGCACAACTTCTGTACGTTCGCTGGAAAGCGCGGCGCAAAGTGCGAAACAAGAAGGCTCAGAACTGAAGCCGTTCTTTAATGATACGAAAATCTTCATTTACCCGGGTTATGAGTGGCAGCTTGTTGATGCATTGGTGACGAATTTCCACTTGCCAGAATCAACCTTGATCATGCTGGTATCGTCTTTTGCGGGTTACGATCATGTCATGAATGCATACCATGAAGCCGTTAATAACGATTATCGCTTCTTTAGTTACGGTGATGCGATGTTTGTGACACGTCAGACTGAGGTATAATCTCAGGCTGACGCTGAAGAGCAATGACAATGGTCTTTTGAGTGCCACGTCATTGAACAGAATTTTTTGACTGGCTGTCAGCTCTTTAAGTTGGCAGCCAGTTTTGTCTCTGTGTCATTATACCAATCAGATTAAATATTCAGTCATTCTTGCTGGTTAAAATCGACAATAGCTGCGTCAGATATTTTGCAAGTAGAGTAACTACTTACTGCAATCTCTTCTTGGCTCTTGGCTCTTGGCTCTTGGCTCTTGGCTCTTGGCTCTTGGCTCTTGGCTCTTGGCTCTTGACGATTGTTCCTTCGCAAATTTATGACCACCTACTTAATCCGATTGGTATTAGACACATATTCGCCAGACTGTTTATCTGGCATTTCGGAGGTATCGTGAAATACGAACTGATTAAAAAAGAAGGCCGCGCACGTCGTGGTCGTTTGGTTTTCGAACGTGGTACGGTAGAAACCCCTGCATTCATGCCAGTGGGTACTTACGGCACAGTAAAAGGTATGACGCCAGAAGAAGTGGCTGATACTGGTGCTCAAATTCTGCTGGGTAACACCTTCCATTTGTGGCTACGTCCGGGCCAAGAAGTGATGCGCGCCCATGGCGACTTGCACGATTTCATGAACTGGCAAGGTCCTATCTTGACAGACTCAGGCGGCTTCCAAGTATTTAGCTTGGGTAAAACCCGTAAAATTACGGAAGAAGGTGTTCACTTCCGTAACCCAGTAAACGGCGATCGCGTGTTCATGGATGCCGAGAAGTCGATGGAAATCCAGTACGATCTGGGTTCAGATATCGTGATGATTTTCGACGAGTGTACGCCATACCCAGCGACACACGACGAAGCGAAAAAGTCGATGGAAATGAGCTTACGTTGGGCACAACGTAGCCGTAATCATTTTGACAAAATGGGCAACAAGAACGCGTTATTCGGCATTATTCAAGGTTCTGTTTATGAGGACTTGCGTGATGTATCGGTTGAAGGCCTAACGAATATCGGCTTTGATGGTTACGCCGTGGGTGGTTTGGCTGTTGGTGAGCCAAAAGAAGACATGCATCGCGTGTTGGAACATACCTGTCCAAAACTACCGGAAGACAAGCCACGTTACTTGATGGGCGTGGGCAAACCGGAAGACTTGGTAGAAGGCGTGCGCCGCGGTATTGATATGTTTGACTGCGTGATGCCAACCCGAAATGCACGTAATGGCCACTTGTTTGTGACTGGTGGTGTGATCAAGATCCGTAATGCGAAGCATAAAAGTGACACAACTGCACTGGATCCAGAGTGTGACTGTTACACTTGCCGCAACTACAGCAAGGCGTATTTGTATCACCTTGATCGTTGTAATGAAATTCTTGGCGCTCGTCTTAACACCATCCACAACCTACGCTACTACCAGCGTCTGATGGAGAGTTTGCGTAACGCTATCGACGAAGGTAGATTAGAAACCTTCGTGAAAGAATTCTACGAACGCCGTGGCCGTGAAGTGCCACCGCTGAAAGAAGACTAAGAAGTTCTGCCTCTTCGATGACTTGTTGCCGGAGAGGCAAAATCGCTAAAAATGTTCAATTTAATACGAGGACGTGACTGAATGTTTATTTCACAAGCTCATGCAGCAGCAGAAGGCGCACCACAGGGTGGCGGTATGCAGCTATTTATTATGCTTGGCCTGTTTGCCGTTATTTTCTACTTCATGATTTACCGTCCGCAGGCAAAACGTGTTAAAGAGCACAAGAACCTGATGGCATCTATGGGTAAAGGGGATGAAGTGCTAACTGGTGGTGGCCTTGTTGGCAAAATCACTAAGATTTCTGAAGACAATGACTTCATCGTTATCGCACTTAGCGACAACAACGAAGTGACCATCAAAAAGGATTTTGTGACTGCAGTTATGCCAAAAGGCACCATTCAGTCGCTGTAATCTGTTAACCATAAAGGATCATAGCAGTGCTAAACCGTTATCCTTTGTGGAAGTACATTATGGTGGTGTTGGTGTTACTCATCGGCGCTGTCTATGCACTTCCCAATATCTACGGTGAAGATCCAGCGGTTCAAATCTCCGGGGCGCGTGGCGCCTCGGTTGATCTTTCGACTCTGGACTCCGTCAAAAATACCCTCGAAAAAGACGACATTTCTTACCAATCTCTTGCTCTAGAAAACGGTACCGTTCTGGTTCGTTTCAAAAACACTGATCAGCAGATTGAAGCCCGTGACGTATTAAACGGCGCTTATAAGGATGAAGGACTTGTTGTTGCGCTTAACCTTGCCCCTGCAACGCCAACTTGGCTAGAAGTTATCGGTGCGAACCCGATGAAACTTGGCCTAGACTTGCGCGGTGGTGTGCACTTCTTGATGGAAGTGGACATGGACGCAGCAATGGAAAAGCTACTTAGCCAGCAAGAAGATACTTTCCGCACTGAATTACGTGAAGCGAAGATTCGCTATCGCGGGCTCCGTGTTGGTAGTGATGACAACATCGATGTTAGCTTCCGCAACGAAGCCGATATGGATCAAGCTGAATCTGAGCTAGCGAAACTGCACCCAGATATGGTGTTTACCACCGATAGTGCTCGTTTTGCTGTTTCTGCTAAGTTCACTGAGCAGCGTCTTCAAGAGATCCGCAACTACGCCGTTGAGCAAAACATCACTATTTTGCGTAACCGTGTTAACGAGCTAGGCGTTGCCGAGCCGATTGTTCAACGCCAAGGCGCTAGCCGCATTGTGGTTGAGCTTCCAGGTGTACAAGACACTGCGCGTGCCAAGGAAATTTTGGGTGCGACTGCAACGCTAGAATTCCGTGAAGTGGATGACAGCGCAGATTTGGCAGCAGCGGCAGCAGGCCGTGTTCCTCCAGGCAGCGAAATTAAGCAAACACGTGATGGTCGCCCTGTGGTGGTTAAGAAGCGTGTGATTCTCGGTGGTTCGCACATCACTGATGCTAGCTCAAGCTTTGATGAATACAGCCGTCCGCAGGTAAACATTTCGCTTGATAGCGAAGGCGGCAGCAAAATGTCTGCGTTCAGTAAAAATAACGTTGGCAAGCTAATGGCAACGGTATTTGCTGAGTACAAAGACAGTGGTAAACGTGATGCAAATGGTAAGATTATCCTCACCAAGCATGAAGAAGTGATCAACCAAGCGACCATTCAAACGGCGTTGGGACGTAACTTCCGTATCACGGGCATCGACTCTCAGCCTGAAGCGCATAACCTTGCTTTGCTATTGCGTGCAGGTGCGTTGATTGCACCTATCTCTATCGTTGAAGAGCGTACTATTGGTCCATCAATGGGTCAGCAAAACATCGATATGGGTGTGAAAGCCTGTCTGTATGGTTTGATTGCAGTCATGCTATTTACTGCCGTTTACTATCGTCGTTTTGGCTTATTTGCAAACATTGCACTGTTGGCTAACGTTGTGTTGATTATTGGTGTGATGTCGCTGATCCCTGGTGCAACCATGACGCTTCCAGGTATAGCCGGTATTGTATTGACCGTCGGTATGGCGATTGATGCCAACGTACTGATATTTGAGCGTATACGTGATGAAATCTTGGATGGGCGAAACCCACAACAAGCGATTCACCAAGGTTATGCTAACGCATTCAGTACCATTGCCGATGCGAACATTACCACGTTGATCACGGCGATTATTTTGTTTGCGGTAGGTACAGGCCCAGTGAAAGGTTTCGCTGTGACTCTGTCTATCGGTATTCTAACGTCAATGTTCACTGCCATTATCGGGACCCGTTGCTTGGTTAACCTGGTATACGGTGGTAAACGCGTTGATAAATTGTCGATTTAGGGAGGCATTAAAATGTTTCAACTGATAAAGCCAAACTTCTATTTCGACTTTATGCGCCTAACCAAGCCTGCGTACATTCTGTCAGCGCTGATGATTGCTGCGTCAATCTTTACCTTGTCGACCAAATGGTTGAACTGGGGTCTAGATTTCACGGGCGGTACGCTGATTGAAGTCGGTTTTGAACAACCTGCTGATCTGCCACTCATTCGTGCTTCTTTGGCTGAAAAAGGTTTTGGCGATGCCATCGTGCAAAACTTTGGTACGTCACGCGACGTGATGGTTCGTCTTCGCCCTCGTGATGACATGAAAGGCGAGATGCTGGGCAACCAGATCCTGAACGCAATCAAAACCGGTACAGGCCAAGCGGTGGAAATGCGCCGTATTGAGTTTGTTGGTCCAAACGTGGGTGAGGAACTGACCGAAGCGGGCGGTTTGGCGATCATTGCATCGTTAATCTGTATCTTGCTTTATGTTTCTGTTCGCTTTGAATGGCGCTTGGCAACAGGTGCTGTCGCCTCGTTGGCGCACGACGTCATCATTACATTGGGTATCTTCTCTTTCTTACAGATTGAGCTAGATTTGACCATTGTTGCTGCGTTGTTGACCGTTGTCGGTTACTCACTCAACGATACGATTGTTGTGTTTGACCGCGTACGTGAAAACTTCCGCAAGATGCGTAAGGGTGATGCTGCGGATATCATGAACGAATCCATTTCGCAGACCTTGAGCCGTACTATTATTACGTCGGGCACGACCTTGTTTGTGGTTGTTGCACTGTTCTTGCAAGGCGGGGCAATGATTCATGGATTTGCTGCCGCGTTGCTGATTGGTATCACTGTGGGTACTTACTCTTCTATTTACGTGGCATCGGCATTGGCATTGTCATTGGGTCTAACCCGTGAACACTTGCTACCGCCGCCGCCAGTAGAAAAAGAAGGCGAAGAATTCGACGCGATGCCTTAGAGCCGCCAGTCGTAACAAAAAATGGAGCCGAAAGGCTCCATTTTTTTATGGAAGAGGAAAAGAACGAAGCACGTTGAGTCATGAATGAAAGCTCCCAGAGACCCTAATCTTGTATCTTCAAGTCACTGGAGCGCCGAGTATTTTGGCTTAACGATTCTAGGACCTAGGACTCAGTATTCAGTATTCAGTATTTTGATTTTGCTCTTCCTACCCTACAAACAAAAACGGCGCCCCGAAGGACGCCGTTTTTTTGATTCTTAACGAATCTTATTTCTTCATTGCTTCATTCGCGTTGTCGCGAATTTTCGCCAAAATACCTTTCAGTACTTTCGGGCTAGCAGAAACAATGTTGCCTGTTTGCATGTAATCAGTCGCGCCAGAGAAGTCGGTGCAAAGTGCGCCAGCTTCACGAGCGATCAATTCGCCTGCAGCCATGTCCCAAGGTTTCAAGCCTAGCTCGAAGAAACCATCTACACGGCCAGCTGCAACGTAACAAAGATCTAGTGCTGCAGAGCCAGTACGACGGAAATCTGCACAATCAATAAACAGTGCGCTGATAACTTTGATAAAGCCTTCAGAGTGTTGTTTTGCTTTGTACGGGAAACCAGTCGCTAGCACGGTGCCAGTTAGGTCTTTCGGGCTGCTTACACGGATACGCTTGCTGTTAAGCTGTGCGCCAGAACCGCGTTGTGCAGAGAAAAGTTCGTTGCGAATTGGATCGTAAACACACGCAACTTCAGTGCGGCCTTTGATGCGCAAAGCGATAGACACAGAGAAGTGTGGAATGCCTTTTACGAAGTTGGTGGTGCCATCCAGTGGGTCGATGATCCATTGGTAATCAGCATCTTTACCTTTGATAGCGCCCGCTTCTTCAGAAACGATGCTGTGGTCAGGGTAAGATTTCTTGATTACATCGATAATAATGTGCTCAGCAGAAGTATCGATATTGGTAACGAAGTCGTTAGTGCCTTTTTGAGTGGCCTCTACGTTATCAGGGTTTTCAGCAGATTTAGCGATAAAGTCGCCAGCCTTTCGCGC
Organism: Enterovibrio makurazakiensis; assembly: GCF_050336585.1. Classification (NCBI taxonomy): domain Bacteria; kingdom Pseudomonadati; phylum Pseudomonadota; class Gammaproteobacteria; order Vibrionales; family Vibrionaceae; genus Enterovibrio; species Enterovibrio makurazakiensis. The sequence continues at coordinate 108,735 of NZ_JAKJSE010000018.1, read as the reverse complement.
AGCGCGAATGGCAATGTTTAGCATAGGATGCATACAATTTTCCCAACGGATGTTAAAGAACGGAAAGCGGCGGCGAGTATATCAGAGCTGCGGCAAAAGGGAAGTGGTTATTTTTTGCTCATCTGCTTTCGTTGGTGGGCGTAAAAAGGGTAAATCAAATACCACTGTGGTAGAATCTCGCGGCTTAATGCTCAAACCCCGTACGGCGGGGGCTGAGCCGATTTCCTCGACGTAATTCAGTGATCGCTAAATGTTAGATAATATTCGAATTGTACTAGTTGGTACCACCCATTCTGGCAACATCGGCTCGGCTGCCCGAGCAATGAAAGTGATGGGCCTAAAAAACTTGGTGCTGGTTTCTCCTGATTGCACAGTAGATGGTCAAGCTATCGCACTCGCTGCAGGTGCAAGCGATATTGCCAACAATGCTCGCATCGTTAATACGGTGGAAGAAGCGGTGGCAGATTGTGGTTTGGTTGTTGGTACAAGTGCAAGAAGTCGCACTCTCGAGTGGCCAATGCTGGATTCAAGAGAATGTGGTAAGAAGGCGATAGAGGAAGCTCAACATCATCCTGTCGCATTGGTTTTTGGCCGTGAAAGAACAGGGCTTACCAATGAAGAGCTCCAAGCTTGTCATTTCCATGTGGCTATCCCTGCTAACCCTGAATACAGTTCGTTAAACTTGGCGATGGCTGTGCAAACGCTATGTTATGAAGCGCGAATGGCGTGGCTAGATAGCCAAGCCTATCAGGGGGAAGTGAAAGAACAGCCATACCCATTGGCTGAGGATCTAGAGCGTTTTTATGTGCATCTGGAAAATGTGCTGGATAAAACTGGATTCATCAATAAATCACACCCTGGAATGGTGATGACCAAATTGCGTCGCCTATTTAACCGCGCTCGCCCTGAAAGTCAGGAGCTCAATATTTTGCGCGGTGTGCTTTCTGCTGTTGATAAAAGCACCAAAAAGACGCAAGAATAACCATTCAATATAAAGGGCTAAAAGCCTGACTGTTTTACTAGGTTAAATACTTGACCGTTTTAGTCGGGTATGTCAGACTCGTTTCATTACTCGCTCACAGGTAGGATGTTATGAGACTGACTTCTAAAGGCAGATATGCCGTAACAGCGATGCTTGACGTCGCGCTGCACTCCGAAATGGGGCCAGTGCCTCTTGCTGATATTTCAGAACGTCAAGGGATCTCTTTGTCGTATCTTGAGCAGCTATTCTCACGTCTACGCAAAGCTGGATTAGTATCTAGTGTACGTGGTCCTGGTGGTGGTTATCGCCTTGGTGTTGATGCAAACGAAATTGCAGTCGGCATGGTGATCGCTGCTGTGGATGAATCAGTAGATGCCACTAAGTGTCAAGGTAAAGGCGATTGCCAAGGCGGAACACGCTGCCTGACACACACGCTATGGCGTGACTTAAGCTCGCGTATTAGCGGCTTTTTAAATGACATTACGCTCGGCGAACTTATGCAAGACAATGAAGTTAAGCAAGTCGCGGGGCGTCAAGACTCAACTCATGAGTCATCCACTATTGTTAGACACGGTTTAAATTCCAATGGCAGTGAAAACTCAGTGACCATGGGTGTGAACTTTCGCTCGTAATGAGTCGTGCCGGAGTACTTGGAGACACAAATGAAATTGCCAATTTATTTTGACTATTCAGCAACATGCCCGGTAGATCCACGTGTTGCCGAATTAATGATGCAACACCTCACGCTAGATGGCGTGTTTGGTAACCCAGCATCGCGTTCACACCGTTTTGGTTGGCAAGCGGAAGAAGCTGTTGATACTGCTCGTGAGCATATTGCTAATTATCTGAATGCGGACTCTCGTGAGATTGTTTTCACGTCTGGAGCCACGGAATCAGATAACCTAGCGATTAAAGGTATTGCTCATTTTTACGGTAAAAAAGGTAAGCACATCATTACCTGTAAAACCGAACACAAAGCAGTATTGGACCCTTGTCGTCAGCTAGAGCGTGAAGGCTTTGAGGTAACTTACCTTGAGCCAGAGTCAAACGGTATTGTTGACTTGAACAAGCTCGCTGATGCAATGCGTGAAGACACTATTTTGGTTTCTATCATGCATGTGAATAACGAAATTGGCGTTATTCAAGATATCGCAGCGATCGGTGAGCTTTGCCGTGAGCGTAAAGTGATTTTCCACGTTGATGCGGCGCAATCTATTGGCAAGATGCCACTGGATACACAAGAAATTAAAGTTGACCTCGTATCAATGAGTGCACACAAAGCATACGGCCCTAAAGGTATCGGTGCATTGTATGTTCGCCGTAAACCACGTATTCGTCTTGAAGCACAAATGCACGGTGGCGGTCATGAGCGTGGTATGCGTTCTGGTACGCTTCCAACTCACCAAATCGTGGGTATGGGTGAAGCTTTCCGTATTGCAAAAGAAGAGCTGGCGAAAGACCAAGCGCACTCTTTAGCTTTGCGTAACCGTTTCCTCGATGGTGTGAAAGATCTAGAAGCCGTTTATGTGAATGGCGATTTGGATCAGCGTGTAGCAGGTAACTTGAATGTGAGCTTTGCCTTCGTTGAAGGTGAGTCACTGCTGATGGCACTGAAAGATCTGGCTGTTTCTTCTGGTTCTGCATGTACGTCTGCCAGCCTTGAACCATCATATGTTCTTCGCGCACTCGGCTTGAACGATGAGTTGGCGCACAGCTCAATTCGTTTCTCATTCGGCCGTTTTACCACGGAAGAAGAAGTGGACCACGCGATTGGGCAGGTACTTAAAGCAGTTACCAAGCTTCGTGAAATGTCACCTCTTTGGGATATGTACAAAGAAGGTATTGATTTAAACACCGTTGAGTGGGCACACCACTAATCGGTTAAAGGATGTCGAGGAATAGATCATGGCTTACAGCGAAAAAGTAATCGATCACTATGAAAATCCACGTAACGTGGGTGCATTTGATAAAAACGACCCAAGCATTGGTAGCGGCATGGTTGGCGCACCAGCGTGTGGCGACGTGATGAAACTTCAAATTAAAGTGAATGAGCAAGGCATCATCGAAGATGCGAAGTTCAAAACTTACGGCTGTGGTTCAGCGATTGCGTCAAGCTCACTGGTTACTGAGTGGGTAAAAGGCAAATCACTAGACGAAGCTGCGGCGATTCGAAATGCTGAAATTGCAGAAGAGTTAGAACTACCACCGGTTAAAGTTCACTGCTCAATCCTTGCGGAAGATGCAATCAAAGCAGCTGTTAGCGATTACAAGAAAAAGCACGAAGCTTAATACGTAAGAAGGGTTGTTGTATTTATGGCCGTTACTATGACAGATGCTGCGGCATCACGTGTTCGCACTTTCCTTGAAAGCCGAGGTAAAGGCATCGGGTTACGTCTCGGTGTGAGAACCTCCGGTTGTTCAGGCATGGCCTATGTGCTGGAGTTCGTTGACGAACTCAATGACGAAGACCAAGTGTTCGAACATAAAGGCGTAAAAGTGATCGTTGATAGCAAGAGCATGCTGTATCTTGAGGGAACAGAGCTCGACTTCACCAAAGAAGGCTTGAACGAAGGCTTCCAGTTCAACAACCCCAACGTAAGCAGTGAATGTGGTTGCGGCGAGAGCTTTAACGTTTAACACGACGTGAGATGACATGAATCATTTCGAACTATTCGGGCTATCATCTCAGTTTGAGCTGGATGGTAGCTCTCTTTCATCGCAGTATCGCGAACTTCAACGACGTTTTCACCCGGACAAATTCGCTACGGCTTCTTCACAAGAACGCCTGCTAGCTGTTCAGAAAGCGGCGCAAATCAATGATGCCTATCAGACGCTGAGCGACCCCGTTCGCCGTGCCGAGTACCTTCTTTCTTTGAATGGGCTAGAGCTGCGCGATGAACAGCAGACAATGCAAGATCCTGAGTTTCTCATGCAGCAAATGGAACTGCGTGAAGAGCTCGAAGATATTGCAGATAGCGATGAGCCGGATGTATTGTTGTTTGACTTTGAGCAGCAGGTATCGACACTTCATCAATCCCTGTTAAATGAACTGATAGCGCAACTGAACGATCAACAGTGGGCCGATGCTGCTGTTACCGTGCGTAAGCTCAAATTCTTAGTCAAACTCAAGCTAGAAATCGAACGAATCGAAGATCGTTTGCTGGGTTAATCCAACACGCAGCAGGCGATCAGGCTACAGGAATCTACATGGCACTGTTACAAATTGCAGAACCGGGTCAAAGCGCTGCACCGCACGAGCATAAACTTGCGGTCGGCATTGATCTTGGTACAACCAATACGCTCGTAGCCTCTGTTCGCAGTGGCACAGCAGCGACGCTAGACGACCTTGATGGTCGCTCACTGATCCCCTCTGTCGTTCACTATGGCGACGCAGTTAGCGTCGGCTACGAAGCGCAGGCAATGTCTGAAACGGACAGTGCCAATACCGTTATTTCTATCAAGCGTATGATGGGGCGTTCATTGTCTGACGTTCAATCACGTTATCCGCATCTTCCTTACCAATTGTCAGCGTCTGAAAATGGTTTGCCTTTGATTGCAACGCGCCTAGGCACGAAAAACCCAATTGAAGTGTCTGCTGATATTTTGCGTACGGTGAATGTGCGAGCAGAAGCCGCATTAGGTGGTGAGCTAGAAGGTGTTGTGATCACCGTGCCAGCCTACTTTGATGATGCGCAACGAGCTGGCACCAAGGACGCAGCCAAATTAGCTGGCCTTAACGTGCTTCGTTTGTTGAATGAGCCGACTGCTGCAGCCATTGCTTATGGTTTGGACTCAGGTCAAGAAGGCGTCATTGCGGTTTATGACTTGGGTGGTGGTACGTTTGATATCTCCATTCTTCGACTGTCAAAAGGTGTGTTCGAAGTGCTGGCGACGGGCGGTGACTCTGCGCTTGGTGGTGATGATTTTGACCACTTAGTGGCAGATTGGATTGCTGAACAAGCTGGCTTCGAGGCTCTCTCTGGTGATGATCGTCGTCGTTTGCTAAATGCTGCAACCGCTGCAAAAGTTTCCTTAAGCGATAATGCGAGTGTTGACATCGATGTGCTGGGTTGGAGTGGTTCGATCGCTCGTGCACAGTTCGACGATATGATCGGTGCTCTGGTAAAGAAAACGTTGCTGTCTTGCCGTCGCGCACTGAAAGATGCTGGTGTTACCACTGAAGAAGTGTTGGAAGTGGTGATGGTTGGTGGTTCAACGCGTGTACCTTTGGTTCGCGAGAAAGTGGGTGAGTTTTTCAACCGCACACCGTTAACCAGCATAGACCCAGACAAAGTGGTTGCGATGGGTGCAGCAACGCAAGCTGACATTCTGGTCGGCAACAAGCCAGATGGCGAAATGCTACTGCTTGATGTGATCCCATTGTCGCTGGGCATTGAAACCATGGGTGGTTTAGTGGAAAAAATCATTCCACGTAACACCACGATTCCTGTGGCTCGTGCTCAAGAGTTTACTACGTTCAAAGATGGCCAAACCGGCATGAAGGTTCATGTGGTGCAAGGCGAGCGTGAGATGGTTGATGATTGCCGATCGCTAGCAAACTTCACCTTGAAAGGTATTCCCCCGATGACGGCTGGTGCTGCGCATGTACGCGTCACGTACCAAGTGGATGCTGATGGTTTGTTGTCCGTCACGGCGATGGAGAAAAGCACTGAGGTGCAGTCATCAATTCAAGTGAAGCCTTCTTATGGCCTAAGCGATGATGAAGTGATGGACATGATCAAATCATCGTTCACTCACGCGCAGGAAGACAAAGATGCCCGTTATCTGGCGGAGCAGCGTGTCGAAGCGGATCGTGTGATTGAAGGGTTGTTGGTTGCTATGCAGTCCGATGCCGATACATTGTTGAATGATGAAGAACAAAAAGCCTTGGTCGTTGCCATTGAAGCGTTAATTGCGCTGCGCAATGGTGATAACGCAGCAGCGATTGAACAAGGCATTAAAGATACAGATAAAGCGAGTCAGGAGTTTGCATCGCGTCGAATGGATAAATCCATCCGCGAAGCGCTGGCTGGCCATTCCATTGACGAGGTTTAAACATGCCAAAGATTGTTGTTCTGCCACACCAAGACCTTTGCCCTGAAGGTGCAGTTCTGGAAGCAGAAGCCGGAGAAACAGTATTAGACGTTGCACTTCGCAACGGCATTGCAATTGAACATGCGTGTGAAAAATCTTGTGCGTGCACAACTTGCCACGTGATTATTCGTGAAGGCTTTGATTCATTGAACGAAAGCGATGAGCTAGAAGACGACATGTTGGATAAAGCGTGGGGATTAGAACCTGAGTCTCGTTTGGGTTGCCAAGCCAAAGTCGCGCAACAAGACTTGGTTGTGGAAGTGCCACGATACACCTTGAATCACGCGTCAGAGAATCATTAATTCAAAATAGGAAGTTGGAACTATGAGCTTAAAATGGATTGATACTCGCGACATCGCGATCGAGCTTGTTGATAAATTCCCAGAAACTGATCCTAAAACGGTACGATTTACGGATCTACATCGTTGGGTAATGGAACTGGAAGATTTCTCCGATGACCCTAATCACTCTAATGAGAAAATCCTAGAGGCGATCATTCTGTGCTGGATGGATGAAATGGATTAATCTTTGGTTATTCCGCTTGTGTTAGTGGTTTATTGAAGGCACATTGATCATATTGAAGCGGGCGTATGCCCGCTTTGTTTTAACTGATAAAACGTCATAAATATGGCGTACTCTATACCCAAACAACCTGAAGATGCAGGATTCAGCGAATTTGACTGGCGTTGTGAACGCGGCGTTAGTCAACTCGCCCGAAGGGAGGCCATCAATGCGCCCACTTCTTCGTTAAATTCCACGGGAATAGAACGACTATTCCTCGTAAAATTCGCCTCAAATTGAACGCATTGACGACCTCTGAATGCGAGCATTCTCAGGTCGTTTGGGTATATAACTAAAATCAGTCGAGAATAAAAATACGTGTTGCCCGAGATTGGCAAGGCGAGTTGAAAAAGGAGTTCAGCATGACAGAAAAAATGCGTATCGCGTTATCTACCGAGTCTGCGGCAGAGGTGTGGGGAAACAATGCGGTTGTTTCTTTTGGTCAAGATGGTGCGATCGTTCACGCTGTAGGGGAAGATATCCTTTCTCCTGTCCAACAAGCTGCGCGTAAGCTTGAGTCGCAGGGTATCCGCAAAGTCAGTTTGGTGGGCGACAACTGGGATCTTGAAAGCGCGTGGGCTTTCTATCAAGGGTTACGTGGGCCTAAAGCGGGAGTCGAGTTTGAAGCCCCGACGTTGGAGTCTTCTTCGCTGAAAGACCTCAATAATCGTATCACTGCGATTGATTGGGTGTGCCAGATCATCAATGAAACCGCAGAAGAAGTTGGCCCTCAGCAATTAGCCGTTCGTGCGGGTGAGTTCATTAAGTCACAAGCGCCTAGCCCTGAGCACGTGAAGTATAAAATCGTTTCTGGTGCAGATTTGCTTGAACATGGTTGGGTGGGTGTGCATACCGTTGGCCGTGGCTCTGCGCGCAAACCAGCCATGCTTCAATTGGACTACAACCCAACTGGCAATGCCGATGCAGAAGTGTTTGCGTGTATTATCGGTAAAGGGATTACGTTCGACTCGGGTGGTTACAGCATCAAGCAATCAAGCTTCATGGATGCCATGAAGGCAGATATGGGCGGTGCAGCTATGGCAACTGGTGGCCTTGGTCTTGCCATTGCTCAAGGCTTGAATAAGCGTGTAAAACTGATCCTGTGTTGTGCTGAAAATATGATTTCCAGCAACGCTTATAAGCTGGGCGACATCATCACCTACAAGAACGGCGTGACCGTAGAAGTGCTCAACTCTGATGCAGAAGGGCGTCTCGTTTTGGCTGATGGCCTTTTGTATGCCAATAAATTTAACCCTACATTGACGGTCGATTGTGCCACTTTGACGGGCTCAGCAAAAATGGCGTTAGGTAACGATTATCACGCGCTGTTTAGCTTTGATCAGTCTCTGGCAGATCGTTGTCTTGTGGCGGCGAACGCGGAAAACGAAGGTATGTGGCAGTTGCCGTTGGCGGAATTCCATCGCAACATGTTGCCATCTAGCTTTGCAGATCTGGCAAACGTGGGTGCAGGCCAGTATTCACCAGGCGCGAGCACGGCGGCAGCCTTCCTTTCTTACTTTGTTGATGACTACAAAAACGGTTGGATCCACTTGGATTGCTCTGGTACTTATCGCAAAGGAGCCAGTGATAAATGGGCTGTGGGCGCGACGGGCATGGGTGTGAAAACCCTATCGCGCATTTTGATGGATGAATCTTCACGATAATTCAAACAAAAGTGCCTGATAATTATCAACACAGTTAACGATTCCGCAATGTTGGGGTAGGGCCTAACATTGCGCTCTGGTAGGCTACCTTTGACATTACAAGCAGATAACTCGTTTTCTACCTGCTGTCTGAAAATATAATAAGGAAGATAGAATGACTATTGAGCGCACCTTTTCAATCGTGAAGCCCGACGCCATTGAACGCAATCTGATTGGCGCTATCTATCAGCGTATTGAAGCTGCTGGGCTGCGAATTGTCGCAGCAAAAATGCTTCACCTGAACAGAGAAAAAGCGCAAGGCTTTTATGCGGAGCATGAAGGTAAGCCTTTTTTCGATGATTTGGTTGAGTTTATGACGTCTGGCCCTGTCATGGTGCAAGTGCTGGAAGGCGAGAATGCGATTGCTAATTATCGCGAACTGATGGGGAAAACTAACCCGGAAGAAGCCGCATGTGGCACTTTGCGTGCAGATCATGCACTTAGTATGCGTTTTAACTCGGTACATGGTTCTGATAGCCCGACATCTGCTGAACGCGAAATTGCTTACTTTTTCGCCAGTGATGAGATTTGCCCTCGCAAAGGCTAATGCATTGTGATCGAACATAAAAAGGGAGCGGATGCTCCCTTTTTTTATTTTGTTCTATTCTGGACTAATAAAAGCCACATAAGTAACAGGTGGAATCCGGATCACAAAGGCTGTACAATTTCGCGCCTTGATTTAAGGCTGAAACTCCCAATCAACCTGTATTTAACCTGTTTCACGAGGCAATCTGATGACAACGGAAAAAATCAACCTGCTGGATTTTGATCGGCAAGCACTGCGAGCATTTTTCGCTGATGAGTTAGGCGAGAAAGCGTTTCGTGCTGATCAGATCATGAAGTGGATGTACCACTTTGGTGTTGATGACTTCGATCAGATGAACAACATCAACAAAAAGCTTCGTGAAAAACTGAACGCGAAATGTGAAATTCGTGCGCCAGAAGTCACTCTGGCTAAGCATTCAAGCGATGGCACCATCAAATGGGTTATGCGTGTGGGTAACCAAGACGTAGAGACCGTTTATATTCCTGACGAAGATCGTGCGACCTTGTGTGTTTCTTCACAGGTTGGCTGTGCGCTGGACTGCAAATTCTGTTCAACTGCGCAGCAAGGCTTTAACCGTAACTTGAAAGTGTCTGAAATCATCGGACAGGTTTGGCGTGCGGCGAAAGAAATCGGCATTGAGAAAGAAACGGGTCGTCGTCCTATCACCAATATCGTGATGATGGGAATGGGTGAGCCTTTGCTTAACATGAAAAACCTGATCCCATCACTGAACATCATGCTCGATGACTTGGGTTTTGGTCTGTCTAAGCGTCGTGTCACTGTTTCTACTTCTGGTGTTGTGTCAGGCTTGGATCAGATGACAGACAAAATCGATGTCGCGCTAGCGATTTCTCTTCATGCTCCCAATGACGAGCTTCGCAGCCAAATCATGCCAATCAATGATCGCTACAACATTGATACGTTTTTGGCATCAGTTCGTCGTTACATTGCATCATCAAATGCTAACCGTGGGCGTGTGACCGTAGAGTATGTTCTATTGGATCATGTCAATGACGAGATGGACCATGCGCGCCAACTCGCAGAGCTGTTAAAAGATACCCCTGCGAAGATAAACCTGATTCCTTTTAACCCTTATCCTGGGTCACCATACAAGAAGCCGAGTAATTCGCGCATCGATCGTTTCATGAAAACGCTGATGCAGTATGACTACACGGTAACCGTGCGTAAAACTCGTGGTGATGACATTGATGCAGCATGCGGACAGCTTGTTGGCGATGTCATTGATCGTACCAAGCGCACGCAAAACAGACTGAATGTAGAGGAGCAAATCCCTGTAAAATCAGTCTGATCGCTTTGACTGATAGGATGGGATGATGGCAAGGACGCTTAGTACACTGTTATTGATGGGATTATTAGCAGGCTGTGTCACAGTAACGGATAAGCAAAGCAACGTGAAGTTTGATAGTATTCAGGCTGCTGAATCCAGAATTTCACTCGGTATTGCGTATTTAAACGCGGGTCAGTGGGAACGGGCGAGACAAAACCTTGAGATGGCGGTGCAATTTGCCCCCAAATACTACCGTTCTTTGATTTCATTTGCTCACTACTTAGAAAAAGTAGAAGAGTTTGATCAAGCCGAGCAGCAATATATTACTGCACTGCGTTACTCCCCTAAGAACGGGGACGTTCAGAATAATTATGGTGTCTTTTTGTGTCGCCAAGAACGTTATAGTGAAGCGCAGAAGGCATTTGCGAAGGCAATAGACCAGCCGTACTATTACAAAATGTCTGGTAGCTTTGAGAATGCAGCACTCTGTGCATTGAAAGCGGGTGAAAGGCAACAAGCGAAAATATGGTTTGAAAAGGCGATTGATCATGAACCCAACCGCCCACTGTCTTCTGTGCAACTTGCGCGTTTAGAAGTTGAAGACAGCGAATTGAATGATGCACGAATACGCTTGTTTAAATTTCATAAGCGATATGGTTATCGCCCGAATTCGCTACTGACACTCATTGAGTTGGAAAGCAAAGCTGAACGTCCCAATGAAGTGACACGTTATGCCAATGTATTGGCCAGACAATTTCCCAAATCTAACGAATATAGACAGTACTTAGAGAATGAATACTGAACAAAACGAAGAACAAGTGTTAGACGTTGAGTCCGCACACCCAGGACAGGTGTTAAAGCAAGCCCGTGAAGCGATCGGGCTTTCTGCTCAAGACGTGGCTGACCGTCTAAGGCTTCGTGTATCCGTTATTTTAGATCTTGAAGAAAACTGTTGTGAAAACAAACAAATAGCCACGTTTACACGTGGTTATATTCGTTCTTACGCTAAGCTAGTTGGTTTGAACGCCGACGCGCTTATCTGCGACTATCAAGCACCGCCTCAGACTGAAGAGTCGGCGCAGAAAATGCAGAGTTTCTCGCGTAAAACACGCATAGATAAACATGATAGCCGTGTGATGAACCTGACGTGGGTGATCTTGGCTGTGGTCGTTGGCATCACCACGTTTTGGTGGTGGCAGAATCAACAAAATGATCCTTTGATGTCGCTATCGGAAACCACCGCTGTTTTGGCTCAAATAGGTGCTGCTGACAGCAACGATGATGTGGTTACTGGCGTGCAAGCTGAAGAGCTGGTACAACCGGATGTCGTGCAAATTGATGATCCTTTGCCGAGTGACATGACGGGTGATACGCCTGTCGTTGAAAGCACAGGCGATAGTAAAAGCACCAGCGATAATATCAGTGAAAATACAGCGCTTGTTGAAAGCAGCGTTGAGACGTCTGTCCCTGAGCAACCAAAGCCAAGCAGCAACACATCACCAACCCCTAGTGTTTCAGAGCCAGCAACTGTGGCAACGAGTGATGTAACCACCAGTGGCGAAACGTTAGACCAACAACCTTCGTTGGTGTTGTCGTTTGATGGCGACTGTTGGGTAGACATACGCGATGCGAGTGGTAAACGCCTTCTAACTGGTATTAAGTCTGCTGGTGAAACCGTTGACCTATCAGGTGAAGCACCATTTAAAATTGTTCTTGGCGCACCATCAGCTGTACGTCTTGTTTACAATGGCGACAATGTCGATTTAAGTGGTTACCCTTCTGGGCGCGTTGCCCGTTTGAGCCTACCGAAGTAATTCAGAGAACACCAAATGCATACCGAATCTCCTATTAAGCGTCGCCAATCAACGCGTATTTACGTGGGCAATGTGCCAATTGGTGACGGCGCTCCTATTGCCGTTCAGTCTATGACCAACACGCGTACAACTGATGTTGCTGCAACCGTGGCGCAGATCAATGCGCTAGAAAAAGTCGGTGCAGACATTGTGCGTGTTTCTGTTCCAACCATGGAAGCTGCGGATGCCTTTAAGCTGATCCGTGAACAAACCAACTTGCCTTTAGTCGCTGATATTCATTTCGACTATCGCATTGCGTTGCGTGTTGCAGAATTCGGTGTGGATTGCTTACGCATTAACCCGGGTAATATCGGTAACGAACAGCGTATTCGATCAGTCGTTGATGCTGCACGTGACAAAAATATTCCTATCCGCATCGGTGTGAATGGCGGATCATTAGAGCGCGAAATTCAAGAAAAATATGGAGAGCCTACTCCTGAAGCATTGGTAGAATCGGCAATGCGCCATGTTGATATTTTGGATCGTTTGAATTTTGACCAATTCAAAGTGAGTGTAAAAGCGTCTGATGTGTTTCTTGCGGTTGAATCCTACCGCCAATTAGCGAAACGCATCGACCAGCCTCTGCACTTGGGGATCACCGAAGCGGGTGGTGCTCGTGCTGGCGCAGTGAAATCTGCGGTAGGTTTGGGTATGCTGCTGAGTGAAGGTATCGGCGATACACTGCGTATCTCGCTGGCGGCTGACCCGATTGAAGAAATTAAAGTCGGTTTTGATATATTGAAATCACTGCGTATTCGCTCACGTGGTGTTAACTTTATTGCGTGCCCAACCTGCTCCCGTCAGGAGTTTGATGTGATTGGCACGGTTAATGCGCTAGAACAGCGTCTGGAAGACGTTGTCGTACCAATGGATGTGTCCATTATTGGTTGCGTAGTTAACGGCCCAGGTGAAGCTGAGGTATCGCACCTTGGTGTTGCGGGCAGCAATAAGCGCAGCGCATATTATGATGATGGCATTCGCCAGAAAGAACGTTTTGACAATGATAACCTGATCGACCAGCTGGAAGCGAAGATCCGGGCTAAAGCCTCAATGCTGGATGAGAACAACCGCATTGACGTAAACACGCAGAAGTAAGCCTTGAGGCTTATTTCTAACAGAATAGATAAAGATCGGTTTCGAGAGTAAACGTGGCAAAAACAATTCAAGCAATTCGAGGCATGAACGACTGCCTTCCAACACAAACTCCTCTTTGGCAAAAAGTAGAGGGTACGGTTAAAGACGTGATCAGCGGTTATGGCTACAGCGAAGTTCGTATGCCTATCGTCGAAATGACCAATCTGTTTTGTCGTGCAATCGGTGAAGTGACTGATGTGGTCGAGAAAGAGATGTATACCTTTGAAGATCGCAATGGCGATAGCCTAACGCTGCGTCCAGAAGGGACGGCGAGTTGTGTGCGTGCGGGTATTGAAAACGGTCTACTGTACAACCAAGAACAACGCCTATGGTACATGGGCCCTATGTTCCGTCATGAGCGTCCTCAGAAAGGTCGCTACCGTCAATTCCACCAGTTTGGTGTGGAAGTATTCGGCCTGAATGGTCCAGACGTAGATGCTGAACTTATCATGATGACAGCACGTCTTTGGCGTGAGCTGGGTATTCATGAGCACGTTCGCCTAGAGTTGAACTCAATTGGTTCATTGGAAGCACGCGCGGGTTATCGTGAAGCGCTGGTTGCGTTTTTGATGCAACACGAAGCTATTTTGGACGAAGACAGCAAGCGACGCATGCATACCAATCCGCTGCGTGTTCTGGACTCGAAAAACCCAGACATTCAAGCCGTGCTGGTGGATGCACCTAAGCTATCTGAGTATTTAGATGACGAATCAAAACAACATTTTGCAGGTTTGTGTGAACTGTTGGACGCTGCAGGTATCCAATACTCAGTAAACGAGAAATTGGTTCGTGGTCTTGACTACTACAACCGTACCGTTTTCGAATGGATCACTGAGAGTTTGGGATCGCAAGGCACCGTCTGCGGCGGCGGTCGTTATGATGGTCTGGTTGAACAACTGGGCGGAAAAGCGACGCCTGCAGTGGGTTTTGCCATGGGTGTTGAACGTCTTGTGCTTCTGATGGAAACGCTGGAATTAAATGAAACTCGCCCTGTTGTTGATGTTTACATGGTCACCGCTGGTGAAGGAACATTGGCAGCAGGCATGCAATTGGCAGAAACCTTGCGTGAACGTGTACCGGGTCTTCGTGTGATGACTCACTTCGGTGGTGGCAACTTTAAGAAGCAATTTAAACGTGCTGATAAAGTAGGCGCATCCGTTGCATTGGTATTGGGTGAAGACGAAGTGGCGAACAAGGTTGTGACCTATAAAGATCTTAAAGGTGGCGAGCAACTGACCATTTCTCAGGATGATGTAGCCGAAAAATTGGCTCAACGAGTTTAAGAGAGGACTAAACGTGGACGTCTACACCACAGAAGAACAACAAGTCGAAGCGATTAAAACGTGGTGGCGGGATAATGGCAAAGCCATCATCCTCGGCGCAGTGATTGGTTTGGGCGGCCTATATGGATGGCGCTACTACCAGTCAGAGCAAGAAACTAGCCGCGAGCAGGCATCTGAAGCGTACATGCAAGTCGTGGGCGCCTTGGCTGCTGGCGATGCTGACGCACAAGAAAAAGCTGCTGCATTTATTCAGTCTAATGACAGCTCTTATTCGGCATTGGTCGAGTTGCAGCTGGCGAAGACGTTTGTAGAAGCGGGTGATCTTGTTAAAGCCGCTGAGCATTTGCGCTCAGTACAAGCGTCTAAAGACGATTCGTTGAAAGCGACGGCAACACTGCGTCTTGCACGTGTTGAAGCGCAACAAGGCAACGTTGACGCTGCGCTAAAAGAGCTAGATAGCGTGACAGCAGAAAGCTGGAAGCCGCAGGTTGAAGAGCTACGCGGTGACATCCAACTGCGCAAAGGCGATACCGCCGCTGCACGTCTATCTTATGCAGCATCAATTGCAGCCGCGTCTAACCCTGTTGTTCAAATGAAATTGGACAACTTGCCGCAATAAGGGTTGAGTATGATGCGCACTGGATGGAAACGCGTAAGTGCAGTGGCCTTGCTAGGCTCGCTGCTTATTGGTTGTGCGAGTGAAGAAGACTCCATCGTCATGGCACCTGTGCCAGTCGTAAACAGTGAGTTCACTCCTCAATCACTTTGGACATCGCAAGTCGGTGATGGTGTAGGACGCTATTACAGCGACCTTACGCCTGCGTATGAATATGGAAAAGTGTTTGCCGCAGATCGCTCTGGTGAAGTCAAAGCGATTGATAGCGAATCAGGCAAAACACTCTGGACGGTTAACTTAGGCGAAGAAAAACCTGCGTTGCTCTCTGGCGGTATTACTGCGTCATATAGCAAATTGTACATCGGCACAGAAACTGGCGATCTCATCGCATTAGATGAAGAGACAGGTGAAGTGGTTTGGCGTACTAATGCGGGTGGTGAAATCTTATCGAAACCGCTGGCAGATGTAAGCCTGATTGTGGTAAATACCAGTCGTGGTGAATTAGCGGCCTTCGATGCGGAAAGTGGTGAAGAGCGCTGGCGTATTTCGAGTGATGTGCCAAACCTGACGTTACGTGGTGATAGTTCACCGGTTGCGATTTCCGGCGGCGTATTCTGGGGAATGGCAAATGGCCGTCTTGGTGCTGCTTTCATTGAGAACGGCAACATCATTTGGCAACAAACTGTTGCAAGCCCTAAAGGAGCCACAGAGATAGATCGTTTAGTGGATGTTGATGCCACACCGGTGATTTCTGGATCTTTGCTTTACGCAGTGGGTTACAATGGTCAGCTTGTCGCAATCGATTTGCGTTCAGGACGCCCTGCTTGGAAGCGCACGTATAGTTCAACGACGGACTTCTTGGTTGTAGGTAGCTATTTGTTCTTGGTAACCGACAAAGATCATGTGGTCGCTGTTGATGCCCGAAGTGGCACTGAGCTATGGCAGAATCGCGATCTTGAATACCGTCAGCTGACAGCGCCTGTAGCCATTTCTGGCTATGTTGTGATGGGTGATGCAGAAGGTTATTTGCATTGGCTTGATCCGACAACAGGTGAATTTGTCGCGCAGCAGCAACTGGATGATAGCGGTTTTGCCGTTGCGCCAGTGAAAGCGGATGATGCGTATATCGTGATGACCCGCGACGGAAAAATTAGTAAAAAGCAAACGCAATAATATCAAGCGTTTATGAATTATTCGGCTCCTGAACCCAAAGGTTCAGGAGCCGCTGTTATTAATAAGTAAGAGATTTTAAGAGGTCAGTATGATTCCTGTAGTAGCCCTTGTTGGGCGTCCAAATGTGGGGAAGTCGACACTCTTTAACCGGCTGACAAGGACGCGCGATGCGCTGGTAGCCGATTTTCCGGGTTTGACCAGGGATCGTAAATACGGAAAAGCCGTGCTGGGTGAGCATGAGTTCATTGTGGTAGACACTGGTGGTATCGACGGTACCGAGGAAGGTGTAGAAACCAAAATGGCTGAGCAATCACTGGCGGCGATTGAAGAAGCTGACGTTGTCCTGTTCATGGTGGATGGTCGTGCTGGCCTGACGGTAGCTGACGAAGCCATCGCACAACACCTTCGTTCACGTGAAAAAACGACTTTCCTTGTCGTTAACAAAGTTGATGGCATTGATGCCGATGCTGCCAGTGCTGAATTTTGGCAACTGGGTATGGAGCACATGTTCCAAATCGCCGCTGCACATGGCCGTGGTGTATTAGGGTTGATGGATCGCGCGTTGAAGCCATACGCAGAGGCCTTGGCAGAACAAGAAGCACAAGAAGGTTTAGTTGACCTGACGGGCGAGCATGATTTCGAAGATGAAGAAAAAGATCTAACAGAAGAAGATGCAGAAAGCGCACTTGAGCGTTTGCAAAACCTTCCGATCAAATTCGGTATTATTGGCCGTCCAAATGTGGGTAAATCAACACTGACTAACCGTATTCTCGGTGAAGATCGCGTGGTGGTTTACGATATGCCGGGAACAACCCGTGATTCTATCTACATTCCTATGGAACGTGATGGTCGCGAATACGTCATTATCGATACTGCAGGTGTTCGTCGCCGCAAGCGTGTTAACGAGAAAGTAGAAAAATTCTCTGTTATCCAAACACTGAAAGCGATCGAAGATTCGAACGTTGTTCTGCTAGTGATTGATGCACGTGAAAACATCTCAGACCAAGATCTAAGCTTGTTAGGTTTTGCATTGAATGCGGGTCGTTCAATCGTGATTGCAGTAAACAAGTGGGATGGTTTGGATAAGGACGTGAAAGACCGCGTTAAGTCTGAACTGGACCGTCGCTTAGGTTTCGTAGACTTCGCGCGTATTCACTTTATCTCGGCATTGCATGGTACGGGTGTTGGTCACTTGTTTGAGTCTATTCAAGAAGCTTACGAGTCTGCGACTAAGCGTATCAGTACCGCTATGCTGACACGCATCATGAATATGGCACAAGACGATCATCAGCCACCAATGATTCGTGGTCGCCGAGTGAAGCTGAAATATGCGCATGCTGGGGGATATAATCCACCGATATTCGTTATTCACGGTAACCAAGTCAAAGATTTGCCTGATTCGTATAAGCGCTACTTGATGAACTACTACCGTAAATCGCTAAAAATCATGGGTACACCTATTCGCATTCAGTTCCAAAGCAGCGAAAACCCATTTGAAGGTAAGAAAGAAAACCTAACTATCTCTCAGTCTCGTCAACGTAAGCGATTGATGGATATGGTAAAACACCGCGGTAAGAAGTAATTCTACTGTGAGAGCTAAGAACCGACCCTAGTGGTCGGTTTTTTTATGTCCGTAATTTAGCGGAAAGATGAAGATTGAATGACAGCCTATGTATTTTATACATCCAGAACATTTTTCCGCAGCTAAGCCATTCATATGGCGGGATTCATTGGCTAAAAATAACGCAATTGGTCGTTTTTCAATCGTATTCGTGACAGATCTGTTGCGACAATTACATTAAAAAATAGATCTTTGTCACATAATAACGTGGTGAAAAGCGGGAAATATCGTTCTACCCGTATTCGATGTATTTTTGCTCGGTTACTAAACCACCTTGCTTTTACTATATGCTGTTTGGTTATGGTTTAATATTGATTTACAGTATTTTATTCTTCCCTAAATCCAAATGCAGAACATGTAACTTATGCTTTCGGGAGTTGTATTGATAAATATTCTTTTGAGGGTAGATCGCTGATCGGATCCCATAAATGCCTAGATCTGACGATCTTGATAGGATCCAGCGCGAGGCTGTTCTGTTTGATCTTCGATTTTAGTTAGAATAGCGCTTATCTATGATAGACAACATGTTGGACAGTTAAAGTGCGACATGGACCATTGAGAGGAAACAAAATGGAAAACAACTGCCCTGATTGTAATGAGTTAATGGGATGGGATAAGGGGAGTTATCATTGTGAGTCTTGCGATAAAATCTTTATAAAACAGGGGTATTGTCAGGTGTGCGATGCGCAGTTAGAAAAACTCCAAGCATGTGGCGCAACCAATTATTTTTGTAACCAGTGTAATGAACTGAAGTCGCGTTCAAGTGCGAACATCGTATTTGAGGCAAAAAAAACGGTGTCGTCATGACACCGCTTTAAAAGATAGTTGCGTGATCTTAGATCACGGTTGATTGGATCTCACCGCTCGATAACACCGTCGTGATCCGATCGCCTGACTTTACATCGTCCTGAGAACGGATAACTTTATTGTTGCTTGCGCGCGTGATCGAATAGCCGCGTGCGAGGGTTGCCAGTGGGCTCACCGCATCCAAGGTTTCCATTTGTAGCGCTAATTTGTGCTGCTGTTGGCGCAATTGCTGACGCATTGATTCAATCAAGCGTTGCTCGCTGTAACCAAGTTGCGCATTCAGCCCTGGCAATTGATTTGCAGGAGAAAAGCGATCTAAACGCTGGCTCGCTCTGTCTAGCCGCTGAGCATCCGTTTGAAGTTGCGTTCGCATGGATTGGTAAAGACGTCGCTCAAGCTCGTCAAACTGCTGTGCTTGCTGTTGTAGTCTCGCTTGAGGGTGATGCATTGCCAAGCGGTGCTGTAAGCGCGTGAGACGCTCCTGAGTGCGAGAGAGATGACGACTCAATACATGAGACAGCCTATCTACACGCTGTGAAAACTGCTGAGATCGAACAGACGTATCTCTGCTAACCAGTTCAGCGGCTGCTGAAGGAGTGGGGGCACGAACATCCGCCACAAAATCGGCGATGGTGACATCCACTTCATGACCTACGGCGCTCACAATGGGAATCGAACTGGCGGCAATGGTGCGGGCGACAATTTCTTCGTTAAAACACCACAGATCTTCTAATGAGCCGCCACCACGCCCTACAATCAGCACATCACATTCATCACGGCTGTTAGCTCGACCAATCGCCTGTGCAATCTGAATAGCAGCGTCTTTTCCCTGAACTTGAGTAGGGTAGATAACCACGGGTAGGCTGGGATCTCTGCGCTTTAATACGTGCAAAATATCATGAAGGGCCGCCCCCGTTTTTGATGTGATAATACCAACCCGTCTTGGTTGTTCAGGGAGTGTCTTTTTGGCGTGAGTTGCAAAAAGGCCTTCTGCTGCTAATTGCATTTTCAGTTTTTCAAATTGTTGTTGCAGCATGCCATCACCCTCTGGCTGCATGCTTTCAACAATAATCTGATAGTCGCCACGCGGTTCATACAAGGACAATCGGGCCCGAACTAACACTTGATTGCCATTGGTAGGCTTAAAGGTGACACGGCGGTTGTTGCCTTTGAACATGGCGCATTTGACTTGAGCGCGACTGTCTTTCAGCGTGAAATACCAGTGGCCAGATACAGGAACAGTGAGGTTTGAAATCTCACCAACCAACCAAACGATACCCATTTCGTTCTCAAGCAGAAGGCGAACTTCCGCATTTAAACGAGAGACAGTGAAAATGTTTTCGTTGGGGCTTGTCATGACCACTTAGCCTTAAATATCAGCGAGTTTTCGCAATGTTACTGGGGCAAAAAATGAATGCCAAACGTTTTCGTCAAAATCTATAGCCAAACGTTTGCGTCATCAGTATAATGCGGCGGCAATATTTAGTCCCCCCGTATTTAATTTTGGCGTGAGATATTGCAATGTTACGAATAGCTAAAGAAGCCCTAACTTTCGATGATGTATTGCTGGTTCCAGCACATTCCACAGTTCTTCCAAACACTGCCGACTTACGCACTCAACTGACGAAAACCATTTCGTTGAACATCCCAATGATCTCTGCGTCTATGGACACAGTGACTGAAGCGCGTTTGGCTATCGCACTGGCGCAGGAAGGCGGCATTGGCTTCATCCATAAAAATATGTCAATTGAACAGCAAGCTGAGATGGTTCACCAAGTGAAGATCTTTGAAGCTGGCGTTGTCACCCATCCAGTCACTGTTCACCCAGACGCGACAATCGCAGATGTTGTTGAACTCACCAAAAAGCATGGTTTTGCAGGTTTCCCTGTCGTCACCGAGAGTAACGAGCTTGTTGGTATCATTACTGGTCGTGATGTTCGCTTTGTGATTGACCTATCCAAGAAAGTCTCTGCTGTTATGACGTCTAAAGAGCGTCTGGCGTGTGTAAAAGAAGGCGCATGTCGCGAAGAAGTGCAAGAAAAAATGCACCAAGCTCGCGTTGAGAAAGTACTGGTTGTGAATGATGATTTCCAACTGACAGGTATGATTACCGCAAAAGATTTCCACAAAGCTGAAACCAAACCACACGCTTGTAAAGATGAGCAAGGTCGTCTGCGTGTTGGCGCGGCGGTGGGTGCAGGCGCAGGTAACGAAGAGCGCGTAAAAGCACTGGTTGAAGCAGGCGTGGACGTTCTACTTATTGACTCTTCACATGGCCACTCTGAAGGTGTACTAAACCGCATTCGCGAAACACGCGAAGCATACCCTGATCTCGACATCATCGGCGGCAACGTCGCAACGGGTGCGGGAGCGAAAGCCCTTATTGAAGCTGGTGTGAGCGCTGTTAAAGTGGGTATTGGCCCTGGCTCTATCTGTACTACACGTATCGTTACTGGTGTCGGTGTTCCTCAAATCACTGCGATTGCTGATGCTGTTGAAGTCGCAAATGGCTACGGTATTCCTGTTATTGCTGATGGCGGTATCCGTTTCTCTGGTGACATCTGTAAAGCCATCGCGGCTGGCGCATCGTGTGTCATGGTTGGCTCAATGTTTGCGGGTACAGAAGAAGCACCAGGTGAAGTGATCCTATACAACGGTCGTTCATACAAGTCTTACCGTGGCATGGGCTCACTGGGCGCAATGTCTCAAGGTTCTTCTGATCGCTACTTCCAATCTGACAATGCGGCAGACAAGCTTGTTCCTGAAGGTATCGAAGGTCGTATTGCATACAAAGGTCACTTGAAAGAGATCGTTCACCAGCAAATGGGTGGCCTGCGTTCAAGCATGGGTCTGACGGGTTCTGCGACGATCGAAGCAATGCGTACCAAGGCTGAGTTTGTTGTTATTTCCGGCGCGGGCATGGCGGAATCTCATGTGCATGACGTACAGATCACCAAAGAAGCACCGAACTACCGTCGCGGCTAAATGTTCATAAAGAACCCCTGACGTAAACGTTTGCTTTTTTTCTTGAAGCACTGATAGGAGGCGAGTAAACTCGCCTCGTTTTCATAACCCACAACCACAGCGTAGGAAAGAAAACCCATATGGTATGGGTCTTCCCAAGCGATAAAGCTTAGCTGGCGGTAACGATAAGACTGCTCAAAATGACTAAAGACATCCATGACCAACGCATTCTAATTTTGGATTTCGGTTCTCAATACACTCAACTAGTAGCACGCCGTGTACGCGAAATCGGTGTGTACTGTGAACTGTGGAGCTGGGATGTAGATGAAGCGGATATTCGTGAGTTCAATCCAGATGGCATTATCCTGTCTGGTGGCCCTGAGAGCGTGACAGAAGAAAACTCTCCGCGTGCTCCTCAATATGTATTCGATTCTGGCGTGCCAGTGTTTGGTGTATGTTACGGCATGCAAACCATGGCAGAGCAACTTGGCGGTAAAGTCGCGGGCTCTGACGAACGCGAATTTGGTTATGCAGCAGTACAGGTGACGGGTGATTCAGCACTGTTTGCTGGCCTAGAAACTACTCAAGATGTATGGATGAGCCACGGTGACAAAGTGGTCGAAATCCCATCTGACTTCGTGAAAATCGCGCAAACAGACACCTGTCCTTATGCTGCGATGGCAAACGAAGAGAAAAAATACTATGGCGTGCAGTTCCACCCAGAAGTAACGCACACCAAAAATGGCCTTAAGATGCTCGAAAACTTCGTACTGAACGTATGTGGTTGTGAGCGTTTGTGGACTGCTGAGTCAATTATCGAAGATGCGGTTGCTCGTATTAAAGAACAAGTCGGTGATGATGAAGTTATCCTTGGCCTGTCGGGTGGCGTGGACTCTTCTGTTGTTGCGATGCTTGCGCACCGTGCAATTGGTAACAAACTAACGTGTGTATTCGTTGATAACGGTCTGCTTCGCTTGAATGAAGGCCAGCAAGTGATGGACATGTTTGGTGATCACTTCGGCCTGAACATTGTTCACGTTAAAGCGGAAGATCGCTTCCTGTCTGCGCTGGAAGGCATTGCTGATCCAGAAGCGAAACGTAAGAAAATTGGTCACGTGTTCGTTGATGTGTTCGATGAAGAATCGAAGAAGCTGAAAAATGCTAAATGGCTGGCACAAGGTACTATCTACCCTGACGTGATCGAATCTGCAGCGTCTAAGACGGGTAAAGCGCACGTGATTAAATCTCACCATAACGTTGGCGGCCTGCCTGATGATATGGAAATGGGATTGGTTGAACCGCTGAAAGAGCTGTTCAAAGACGAAGTGCGTAAGATTGGCCTAGAGTTGGGTCTACCGTACAACATGCTTTATCGCCACCCGTTCCCAGGTCCAGGCCTAGGTGTTCGTGTGCTTGGCGAAGTGAAGAAAGAATACTGTGATTTGCTACGTCGTGCTGATGCTATCTTCATTGAAGAGCTGCATAAAGCTGACCTATACAACAAAGTATCTCAAGCGTTCACCGTATTCCTTCCTGTGCGCTCTGTAGGCGTGATGGGTGACGGTCGTAAATACGATTGGGTTGTGTCACTGCGTGCTGTTGAAACGATCGATTTCATGACTGCACATTGGGCACACCTGCCATATGATTTCTTGGGTAAGGTGTCTAACCGCATCATCAATGAAGTTGATGGCATTAGCCGCGTGGTTTACGACATTTCAGGTAAGCCACCTGCGACGATTGAGTGGGAATAATCTCCTAAATCGAATCAAGATTAGGCACGCTTAGCGTGCCTTTTTTATTATGCAGTCCTGTCTTAGTTTCCAATCCCTCTCAATACCGTGACGTTCGCTTTTTTTTCCTTGCCTAATACTCATGCTTTCTTCCCGAAGTAACATTTTATTTGGAATTGTTATCGCGCGGGATTAACGCTGTTTCCATTGTGTTTATTTGTTGTGTGTATATTGAATCAATATGCTTTTTTTGTGATTTTAATTGATATTTATGGCTACCAAATAATAAATAAGTATGTATTTTATGCTGTTGAATAATTATGACGTCTTTCGGATCTAAGGATTCAGAAAAGGCGAAGCAAACACACACAATTAACCATGGAGCTTTACATGAGTAACCATGCTATGGACAAAATTCCAGACGCGCCAAAGAGCGCAATGGACAAGTTTCTCAATGGGATTGAGAAAGCAGGGAACAAAATCCCTGATCCTGCATTACTGTTCTTCTACGGATTGTTAATCGTATGGGGGCTGTCTGCCGTTCTTTCTCAGGTTGATTTTGGCCTGATACACCCAATCTCTGGCCAGGCCGTCGAAATTAACAACCTTCTAACGGGTACTGCATTGGCAAACTTCCTTGCCAACATGGTGACCACCTTTACCAGCTTTGCTCCTATGGGTATCGTGCTTGTAGCGATGCTAGGCGTGGGCGTGGCTGATGCGTCAGGGTTTATTACCACTGGCCTGAAGAAAATGCTAAACGTGACGCCTAAGAAATTGCTGACACCAGCACTTATTTTGGTGGCAATCGTTTCTCACACTGCGGCGGATGCAGGCTACGTGCTTGTTATCCCTCTGGGTGGCATCATCTTCCACGCTGCAGGTCGTCACCCTCTTGTCGGTATTGCGGCTGCGTTTGCTGGTGTATCTGGTGGCTTCTCGGCGAACTTCGTGCCGGCGGGTATCGATCCATTGCTTGCTGGTTTCACACAGTCTGCGGCACAAGTGCTAGACAAAGACTACGTGGTTAACCCGCTGGCAAACATCTACTTCACTGGTTTGTCTTCGATTCTTATCGTGGCAATCGGTTGGTATGTGACTGAAAAAATCATTGAGCCACGCCTAAGCAAATTACCAATCGATGAAGATGCAGAAAAAGCACCTGATCTTGGTAGTTTCTCTGCAATTGAAAGCAAGGCATTTAACCGTGCAAGCCTTTCAATGCTTGCTGGTATCGCGTTGCTTATCTTTGCGTTGATTCCTGAAACGTCTGCGCTGCGTTCTCCTGAAGGTGAATTAACGGCGTTCTCTGCACCTTTGATGAAATCTATCGTGCCGCTGATCTTTATCCTGTTCGTGATTCCGGGCGTGGTATATGGACGCGTTGCGGGAACCTTCAAGAAGCAGGGTGACATCATTGTGGCAATGAGCCAGACCATGTCTACCATGGGTAGCTACTTGGTGATGTCTTTCTTCTGTGCACAGTTCCTTGCAGCATTTAGCCTATCAAACATTGGTACTTTGCTGGCATTGGAAGGCGCTGAACTTCTTAAAGCCTTGAACATGCCTGGTCAGTTGACCATCGTGGGTATGATTTTGCTGACGGCGTGTGTGAACCTATTGATTGGTTCGGCTTCAGCGAAGTGGGCGTTGATTGGTCCAATTCTTGTTCCTATGTTGATGGCGTTGGGTATTTCCCCTGAGTTGTCTCAGGCGGGCTATCGTGTTGGTGACTCTGTCTCTAACATTATTTCGCCGTTGATGGTCTTCTTCCCACTGGTTGTTGTTTACTGTCAGCGCTACGTGAAGACCACAGGTATTGGTACCTTGGCATCTATGATGATGCCTTACTCAATCGCTATGTTGGTGGGTTGGAGCCTATTCCTACTTGCTTACTGGGCGCTGGGCATCCCGCTAGGTATCCAAGCACCATACACTTACTCAATGTAAGCACTATTCAATTGGACGCGTCATTCCTAGGCGTGTTGCCTTGAATCAATCAAAAGCCTCGCCAATGTGCGGGGCTTTTTACTATCAATCGGATGAACAAGTTGGTTTCGCCAAACGATCTATACCCAAGCAACCTGAAGCTTTAGGTTGCGCGGTCTATTTAATAAAAAACCGGCAAGCGCCGGTTTTTTATATGTCTTTTTTGCTGAAATATTACTTCAGATGCTGCGCGTGAAAGCGAAGGTGATCATCAATGAAACTTGAGATGAAGTAATAGCTATGGTCATAGCCCTCTTGCATGCGCAACTCGAGTGGGTAACCGGCTTTTTCTGCGGCTAGCAGTAAATTTTCGGGTTTAAGTTGCTCGTGTAAAAACTGATCACCATCTCCTTGATCAATAAGCATCGGAAGATGTGTTTCCGCCTTTTTGATCAATGCGCACGCATCGTACTCCAGCCATGTTGAGGTATCCTCTCCCAAGTAATTTGAGAAGGCTTTTTGCCCCCAAGGCACGGCAGTTGGGTTAACGATGGGGCTGAATGCCGAGACAGAGCGGTAAGCGTCACTGTTTTTAAGCGCAATAGTGAGTGCGCCATGCCCACCCATACTGTGGCCCGAAATAGCTTTCACGTCACTGACAGGGAAATGGCCCTCTATCACCGCAGGCAACTCTTTGACGACATAGTCATACATATAGTAGTAACGGTTCCACGGCGCTTCGGTGGCATTCAAGTAAAAGCCTGCTCCAACACCAAAGTCATAGGCACCGTCAGGGTCATCAGGAATGTTGTCACCGCGAGGGCTAGTATCTGGCGCAACAATCGCAATACCAAGCTCTGCAGCTAACTGCAGCGCCCCCGCTTTTTGCATGAAGTTTTCGTCCGTACAGGTTAAACCTGATAGCCAATAGAGAACAGGAACTTTGTTGGACTCGGAAGCTTGTGGCGGCAGATAGATAGCGAAGCGCATGTCGCAATGCAAAGTTCTTGAAGTGTGAGTGTATTGCTTGTGCCACCCTCCAAAACTGCGATTGCTGCTGGTATTTTCAAGACTCATGATTGGCTCCATTCAAACCGCGTTTTACACCAAGGGTAAAACGCGGTTGTTGACTGAATTACTTGTCGAAGTGAATGACAGAACGAATGCTCTTACCTTCGTGCATTAGGTCAAACGCTTCGTTAACGCCATCTAGGCCCATGGTATGAGTGATGAAATCATCGAGTTTGAACTCACCCGCCAGGTAGCGCTCAACAATCTCTGGTAGCTCTGAGCGGCCTTTTACACCACCGAACGCCGAACCACGCCAAACGCGACCTGTTACTAATTGGAATGGACGGGTTGAAATTTCTTGGCCTGCGCCTGCAACACCAATGATCACTGACTCGCCCCAACCTTTGTGGCAGCACTCAAGCGCTGAACGCATGACGTTAACGTTGCCAATACACTCAAACGAGTAATCCACGCCGCCGTCAGTCATTTCGACGATCACGTCTTGAATTGGCTTGTCGAACTTGCTTGGATTGATGCAATCAGTCGCGCCCAACTTGGTGGCTAGTTCGAATTTACTTTCGTTCAAGTCGATACCAATGATGCGGCTGGCACCTGCCATTGCAGCACCGATAATGGCTGACAAGCCAATACCACCAAGACCGAAGACGGCAACGGTATCGCCTTTTTGCACTTTTGCTGTGTTCAGTACTGCGCCCATACCCGTAGTAACACCACAGCCTAACAAGCACACTTCTTCAAGCGGTGCGTCTTTGTTGACTTTTGCCAGTGAAATTTCTGGCAATACGGTGTACTCAGAAAACGTTGAACAGCCCATGTAGTGGTAAATCGGCTGGCCATCTTTGTAGAAGCGCGTTGTGCCGTCCGGCATTAGGCCTTTACCTTGGGTTTCACGAATTTTCTGACACAGGTTAGTTTTGCCTGATTTACAGAATTTACACTCACCACACTCTGGCGTGTAAAGTGGAATGACGTGGTCGCCAACTTGGACGCTGGTGACGCCTTCGCCGATTTGCTCAACGATACCGCCACCCTCATGACCAAGAATGGCTGGGAAAATGCCTTCTGGATCGTCACCCGACAGAGTAAATGCGTCAGTGTGACAAACACCTGTCGCAACAATGCGTACCAGTACCTCACCGGCTTTTGGTAACATGACATCCACTTCTTCGATACTCAGTGGTTTGCCAGCTTCCCAAGCAATTGCTGCGCGAGATTTAATAAATTGTTCCGCCATGACTCTTTCCTCTGTACATGTGAATTAGTTTCTATCGACTAACCCTAGATGATTTTTGATGCGAGTATGTGTCCACTTCTGTGACAACCCGATTTTCATGACCTAGTTTAATTGTTTCTTATGGGTTGATAATCCATAATATTAGCAATTAACTTTTACTGGTGTGTAACAATGGCAGATTGGCAGGGTGTCTCTGAGTTTGTGGCTGTGGTGGAAACAGCCAGTTTCACGAAAGCGGCAAAGCGGCTTGGGATATCAACGGCGCATGTTAGCCGACAGGTTGCCATGCTTGAAGATCGCCTTAATACTCGGTTGTTTTTTAGAACCACACGCCGTGTATCAACCACCGAGGAAGGGGATGTTTATTATCAGCACTGTCGCATGTTGGCTGACGCGCTGAAAGAGGCTGAAAGTGCGGTTACACAGCTTCAAAAAACACCCAATGGACATATTAAACTTACAGCACCCGTGACGTACGGCGAGAAAGTGGTGATGCCACTGATTCTCGACTTTATGGCGTTGCATCCTGAGATCCAAGTGGACGTCGATTTGACTAACACGCCATTGGATTTGATTGATTCAGGGTGCGATTTTGCGTTGCGATTAGGGCGATTGACCGATTCTTCGATGGTGTGTAAGCGCCTTGCGACACGTAAGTTGATTGTATGTGGCGCCCCACAATACTTGTCTAAATTTGGTACGCCCCATACGTTGTCAGAACTTCCCCAGTTTAATTGCTTACGCGGTCAGCATGATTACTGGCGTTTTCGCGAAAACGGAAAAGAGCGCACAGTGCGCGTAAAAGGAAACTTGCGTTGTAACAGCGGGGTCGGGCTGGTGGATGCTGCTACGCGTGGATTGGGTCTGGTGCAATTGCCAGATTACTATCTTCATGAAGCGCTAGATTCGGGTGAGTTAGTGCGCGTATTAACTGCCTATCAGGAATTGGAAGAGGGGATATGGGCGTTGTTTCCCCATCGTCGTTTGCAACCCATGCGGGTGAAAATGCTGGTGGATTATTTGGCGGATGGATTATCAAATGGAGCGACGTCAACACCAGTACTGAGTGATATACTGCATGTCGCAACATCTTCAGGCAGATAACACAGTGACTCAAGACGAAATCGATCAGCAATTTATGCAGCATGCAATGGTATTAGCCGCTCGGGCTGAAGCCAATGGAGAAGTACCCGTGGGGGCTGTAGTGGTTCTCAATGGAGAAGTGATTGGCGAAGGCTGGAACCGTCTTATTGGCCAACACGATGCCACCGCGCATGCAGAAATGATGGCTTTGCGTCAGGCTGGCCTAGTGCTGCAAAACTATCGACTATTAGATGCGGTTTTGTATGTCACCTTGGAGCCTTGCCCAATGTGCGCAAGTGCGATGGTGCATAGTCGTATTGGTAAAGTGATTTATGGCGCACCTGACTATAAAACGGGTGCGGCGGGCAGTGTGATGAACCTGTTGAGCTATGAAGGGGTGAACCATCACGTCGCGTATCAAGGTGGGGTGATGGAGGAGGAATGTCGAGCGCAACTTCAGGCTTTCTTTCGTCGACGTCGGGCCGAGAAAAAAACGGAACGAGATATGCGCAAAGGGTTATTAAATACTGATTCAAATAAGCCTGAATCATCAGCGAAAAATTAAAAACTCTCGTCCATCATTGCAAATTCACGAATCGCAAAGGTACGTTGACGCCAAAGCACTTTTTTCAGGTTAACGTTACGCATGCGCTTGCGACGGTTTGATGCTGAGCTGGAATTGCGTGAAAAGTTGGACTGGGTTTTACGCTTACTAGCAAACATATATTCAATTCCTTGTTAAGAAAAACGCAGCCATTGCTGCGTTTTTTGTCTCTCACACTGATGTTATAACCTGCCATTATGAACAATCTATGACAAATTCGTTGTCGACGTTGTATCAAGGTTTATACCAAACAACCTTTGCCAACATGCTTTTTATACCCCAAAAATCTGAAGATGCAGGATTCAGCGAGGTTTACTGAAATCGAGCATCTTCAGGTTGATTGGGTATATATATCGTCAGGTGAATTGAATGTAATATTATGACTTAGCCGTTGATGCTTCATCTGCGGATACAGATTCGTCAGTTTGGTTTTCTGCCTCCTCAGCATCTGATTGACCTTCGCCTTCTTCCTCTTCAACCATTTCAACATTAATGGTTTGCAGGCCTTCGAGATCATCGGCTTGCTCAGCGGCAATGGCTTGGGCTTGATCTTGCTCGTAGCCAACGATGCTTTGATAGTAGCGACGGATATTTTCTACATAGCTCAAGGCTTCATAGCCTCGTGCATATCCATAGCGTGTTTGAGTATGGTATTGGCGCTTGGCAAGCAGCGGTAAGCGCTGTTTCACATCAGCCCAAGAATCGGGGTTACCGCCTTGTGCTTTGGTTAATCGACGTGCGTCCATCATATGGCCAAAACCGATGTTGTATGATGCTAGCGCATACCAAATTTTCTCGTTCTCATTCACACTGTCTGGCACACGAAGCAGCATTTTGTGAAGATACTCTGCGCCCCCGCGAATGCTCTGCTCGGGATCAAGACGATTTTTAACGCCGACTGACTTTGCTGTCGGTAGGGTTAACATCATCATGCCGCGAACACCTGTCGGTGAAACCGCTTTCGGGTTCCAATGCGACTCTTGGTAAGAGAGTGCAGCCAACAAGCGCCAATCAAACTGATCAGCGTATTTCTTGAACAGTGGCTCCCACTGCGGCAGTTTGTTGTCGATGGCACGCAAAAATGCGCGGGTATCGACATAATCGAAGCTGTCTATGTGACCGAAATACTTTTCTTCTAATGCTGCCAATTCACCGCTTTGTGTCTTTTTGCCAAAGAATTCAATCATCAGTGCGTAAACGCTGTCATCTTGTGATTTCTTCATAAACCACGCGACAGGTTCGTCTTCAGTCAACTCCAGGGCCACGGTGATTTCAGGATGAATACGCTGGATCAACGCAATATCGACAGAATCTGCAATCGTGAAATCAAGTTGGCCATCCGCGACTTGCTTTAGCAGTTCGTCGTCATCTGTATCTTTCTCGCTTTCCCAGATCATGTCTGGGTATTCACGTTGAATAGATTGAAGAGTCAGAGAATGGCTTGAATCTTCCACCACCGCGACGCGAGCGCCATCTTTGTTGAGCTCAGATAAATTTCGTGGACGCCAATGGCCTTTTTTGTACACCAACTGTTGACTGACATAGTAATAAGAAGGACCTGGGCGAAAGCGTTCGAGGCGCGATTTGGTGATAGTAAGGCCTGCTGCAATGATATCAACATCACCGCGCTCCAAGGCTGGAAATAACCCAGACAGTGTATAGGCTGGTTGCATTTCAAGTTTTACACCGAGGCTTTGGGCAAATTGTGAAGCAAGCTCGAAATCTAGACCTGTCGGGCCATCAGGGCCGATATAGTAAGAAAGTTGGTTGTTCAGAGTGCCGACTCGCAATACGCCGCTATCACGAATTTTCTCTAGTTCCGTCCTGTCGTCATATGTCCATTCACAACCGGACAGAAAGAGCACGAGCAGGGTGCTGATAAGGAGTTGATAGGATCGTTTTACAGCGTTTGCGTTCAAAAAGTTATGCTCATTCTTAGTTGATTACCAACTGTTATATCAAAGGAGTCATCCCGCATAAAGTTATGCTGGATGGGTTACCTAGATTTCGACGGGTAATAGTGCCAGACATCGCCGATGAAAAAAAGTTACGCAAACGGTTGCGTCAGGTGTTACGTCGCTCACCTTTTTACCCTATAATACCGCCCCGAAGACCTTGTTAGAGGCTCAAAAGTGGTATCGACGTAGCTTTTCCATGAATGTTAGCAGGACTAATCATGGGGTTAGGTCAATGTCACTTTAATCCACCGCTAACCGAGAGACGTACGCACATGGAAATTTTGCGTGGTTCCCCCGCTCTGTCCGATTTTCGAGTCAATAAACTTTTAGAAAGCTGTCAGGCGAATGATTTGCCTGTTACTGGCCTCTATGCAGAGTATACCCATTTCGCTGATATCAGCGCGCCATTGAGTGAAGATGAGCAACAAAAGTTGGCTCGCCTTCTAACTTATGGACCAACCATCGCTGAACATGCACCAACAGGAACATTGATTCTTGTTACGCCACGTCCCGGCACCATTTCTCCTTGGTCCTCTAAAGCGACCGATATTGCGCATAACTGCGGATTAAACCAAATCAAGCGTCTTGAGCGCGGCACGGCATACTACGTTGAGCTATCTGCTGCACTGACCGACGTGCAAACAAATACACTGGTTGGGTTACTTCACGACCGCATGATGGAAGTGGTTTTTGCTGATATGGCAGACGCCTCTGCGCTGTTCATTGAAGCGACGCCTGCACCCGTGAAAGCCGTTGATGTACTTGATGGTGGTCGCGAAGCTTTGGTTACCGCAAACGTGGAACTGGGCCTTGCGCTTGCAGACGATGAAATTGATTACTTGGTGGAAAGCTTCATCAAACTGGGTCGTAACCCGAATGACATCGAATTGATGATGTTTGCTCAAGCGAACTCTGAGCACTGCCGTCATAAGATCTTCAACGCGGATTGGACGATCGATGGTGTTGACCAGGACAAGAGCCTGTTCAAGATGATCAAAAATACGTTTGAGCACAACAGTGAAAACGTGTTGTCGGCATACAAAGACAACGCCGCTGTTATGAAGGGCTCTGAGGTAGGTCGTTTCTTCCCGAACCCTGAATCTCGCCAATATAACTACCATCAGGAAGCGGCACACATCCTGATGAAAGTCGAAACACACAACCACCCAACGGCGATTTCTCCGTGGCCAGGCGCTTCTACAGGCTCTGGCGGTGAAATCCGCGATGAAGGCGCAACCGGTATTGGTGGCAAACCCAAAGCAGGTTTGGTTGGCTTTACGGTATCGAACCTTCGCATTCCGGGTTTTGAACAGCCTTGGGAAACAGATTTCGGCAAACCTGACCGTATCGTGAATGCGTTGGACATCATGCTTGAAGGCCCTCTGGGTGGCGCGGCATTTAACAACGAATTTGGTCGTCCGAACCTGTTGGGCTACTTCCGTACTTACGAAGAAAAAGTCACTTCGCATAACGGTGAGGAAGTACGTGGCTACCATAAGCCAATTATGATTGCTGGCGGCATGGGTAACATTCGCGAGCAACACGTACAGAAGAAAGAAATTCCGGTTGGCGCAAAGCTTATCGTGCTTGGCGGCCCTGCAATGAACATCGGTCTTGGCGGCGGCGCAGCCTCGTCAATGGCGTCGGGTCAGTCAGCAGAAGATCTCGATTTTGCATCAGTACAGCGTGAAAACCCAGAAATGGAACGCCGTTGTCAGGAAGTGATCGACCGTTGTTGGCAGTTGGGTGAAAACAACCCTATCGCCTTTATTCACGATGTGGGCGCGGGCGGTATTTCTAACGCATTGCCAGAATTGGTTGATGACGGCGAGCGTGGCGGTAAATTCCAGCTACGTGATGTACCGAATGACGAGCCAGGCATGAGCCCGCTAGAAATTTGGTGTAACGAATCCCAAGAACGCTATGTGATGGCGGTTGCGCCAGAAAACATGGCGGTGTTCGATGCGATTTGTAAGCGTGAGCGCGCGCCGTATGCCGTTGTAGGTGAAGCGACAGAAGAGCGTCACTTAACCCTTGAAGATGAGCATTTTGAGAACACGCCTATCGACATGCCGCTAGACGTGTTGTTGGGTAAACCACCGAAAATGCACCGCGACGTACAAACGCAGAAAGTTGAAGGCAAGCCGCTTGATCGCACTGCTATTTCCGTTGAAGACGCGTCACTTCGCGTATTGCGTCTGCCTTCTGTGGCAGAGAAAACCTTCCTTATCACTATCGGTGACCGCACGGTAACGGGCTTAGTTGCGCGTGACCAAATGGTGGGCCCTTGGCAGGTTCCTGTCGCTAACTGTGCGGTTACGGCAGCGAGTTATGACACGTACCACGGCGAAGCGATGTCTATGGGTGAGCGTACGCCAGTTGCTCTGCTTGATTTCGCTGCATCGGCACGTTTGGCAGTGGCAGAGTCACTGACTAACATCGCATGTTCTGACATTGGTGACCTGAAACGTATTAACCTTTCAGCTAACTGGATGGCAGCGGCGGGTCACCCGGGCGAAGATGCCGGCCTTTACGAAGCCGTGAAAGCGATCGGTGAAGAGTTGTGTCCTGCGCTTGATTTGACGATTCCAGTGGGTAAAGACTCGATGTCGATGAAAACCCGTTGGGAGCAAGATGGCGAGCAGAAAGAAAATACCTCACCACTTTCTTTGGTGATCACGGCATTCGGCCGTGTTGAAGATGTACGTAAAACGGTCACGCCACAACTTCGTACCGACAAAGGCGAGAGCGCATTGGTGTTGGTCGACCTTGGTCAAGGCCAAAACCGTCTCGGCGCAACCGCACTGGCACAGGTTTACAAACAGTTGGGTGACAAGCCTGCAGATGTTGATAGCCCTGAACTACTGAAAGGCTTCTTCAACGCGATGCAAACACTCGTGCGTGATGAAAAGCTTCTGGCTTACCACGACCGTGGCGACGGTGGCCTTTATGTCACTTTGGCAGAAATGGCGTTTGCGGGTCACGTTGGCCTTGAGGTGGACATCAATACCCTGTCTGCCACTGGCGAGTGTGATGACGAGATTGCAGCTCTGTTCAATGAAGAGTTGGGCGCGGTTGTTCAAGTTCGCACTGAAGATTTGGATGCAGTTCAATCGACTTTGGCTGCGCACGGCTTAGAAGCGTGTACCCATGTTATTGGTACGCTGAGCGATGAAGATACGGTTCGCATTTGGAATGGTGATGATTTGGTGCTGGAGCAAAACCGCACTGAGCTTCGCACTATCTGGGCGGAAACGACCCACAAAATGCAAGCAATGCGTGACAACCCAAGCTGTGCAGACCAAGAGTTTGCGGCGAAGAAAGATGTCACTGACCCAGGCTTGAGCGCAGCATTGTCGTTTGATGTGCAAGAAGACGTGGCTGCACCGTTCATCGCAACGGGCGCACGTCCTCAAATGGCGATCTTGCGCGAGCAAGGCGTTAACTCACACGTTGAAATGGCAGCGGCATTTGACCGCGCTGGCTTTGACGCGAAAGACGTTCACATGAGCGACGTACTGAGCGGCAACGTGACGTTGGAAGGTTTCAACGGCCTTGTGGCATGTGGCGGCTTCTCTTACGGTGACGTATTGGGCGCGGGTGAAGGTTGGGCGAAATCCATCCTGTTTAACGACATGGCGCGTGACCAATTTGAGCGTTTCTTCCACCGTGGCGATTCTTTTGCTTTAGGTGTATGTAATGGTTGTCAGATGCTGTCGAACCTTCATGACCTGATCCCGGGTGCAGATTTGTGGCCACGCTTTGTACGCAACGAATCTGAGCGTTTTGAAGCGCGTTTCAGCTTGGTAGAAGTGCAAGAAAACCCATCATTGTTCCTTGGTGGCATGGCAGGTTCTCGTATGCCTATCGCGGTTTCTCATGGTGAAGGCCGTGTGGAAGTGCGCAATGCTGAGCACCTTGCTGCGATTGAACAGTCAGGCGCAGTGGCACTGCGTTACTTAGATAACTTCGGCAAAGTGACGGAATCTTACCCATCTAACCCGAACGGTTCGCCAAACGGCATCACAGGTCTAACGACCACAGACGGTCGTGTGACTATCATGATGCCTCACCCTGAGCGTGTATTCCGTACCGTGGCAAACTCATGGCACCCAGAGAGCTGGGGCGAAGATAGCCCATGGATGCGCATGTTCCGCAATGCACGTGTCACGCTAGGTTAATGGTCACCATATCGCGCTAATTGCCAAACTTGTGACACAAGCCGCTACCTTCGGGTAGCGGTTTTTTTATCTCATTGCATGCGGTAATGACGAGAGGGTAAAGTAACGCGGTTGTGCTCGATCGACTGGTTAAGGCCGCCGGTTTGGGCATATAACGTATGGAGATATGCAAATGGACAGTGCAATTAGCTTAACGCTTATTCCAACAGGGCAGGTTCCAGAAACCCTTCAAGCCCGTTTTCCTTCTTTATCTGTTTTGGCAGATGCCTCAAGCGATCATGAATTACCCGTGCTGGTGGCCGAGAAAGACGGTAAACCTGTTGCCGTGGCTGTTTTGAAGCATGAAAAGCGCCACAACGGCATTATGGTCAATGATGCGACCATTACATTGCTCGAAGTCGACCAAGATTCTCGCCTTCAAGGTATAGGTAAGACGCTGCTCAACGCACTAGAAGCCTATGCCGCGACAGTCACCCATGAACTGAAAGTGGATTGTGGTGCGGTGATCGGACGTAAACCTATGCAAGCGCTATTAGCGCATTCTGGTTACCAATCGCCGTTTGCGTGTGAGAGTGCCAAAACGACGCAATGGAAAAAATCACTGATTTAACCTGCTCATTTTTAGCGAAAAGCGACGCGAAAATTACGCGAAGCAGGTAGGGTCGAGTTACAATGAAAACATTGACGCTAACGCTTTGGTAAAACTTAAAGCGGGAATTTAAAGGGAATGCTAAATGAAAAAAATTGAAGCGATTATTAAGCCGTTCAAACTTGATGATGTGCGTGAAGCGCTAGCGGAAGTTGGCATCACAGGCATGACGGTCTCAGAAGTGAAAGGTTTTGGTCGTCAGAAAGGCCACACTGAGCTGTACCGTGGTGCTGAGTACATGGTCGACTTCTTACCAAAAGTGAAGTTGGAAATTGTCGTTTCCGATGATGCCGCTGACCGATGTGTAGAAACCATTGTTGAAACAGCACAAACTGGCAAAATCGGTGATGGTAAAATCTTCGTGACGGAAATCGAACGCGTAGTGCGTATCCGTACAGGCGAAGAAGACGAAGAAGCGATTTAATCGACTTTCTTGGTATACAAATGCCTCCCTTTGGGAGGCTTTGTTGTTTTATCAATCAGATTTTTGCTATCAATTTTACTACGAATGCTCAGTAACACACCACATAGCGATCAGGTCTGTGATTCATGGTGAGCACTAGATTCAACACAAACGCTCCCAGCACCGAACATACCAGCAACCATGGTGATACGAAGAAGAAAGACGCGAGTAAAATCGTAATATCAATCGCCATTTGAACATTACCGGCTCTCACGCCAAATCTATCCTGACAGATCAGTGCAAGCACATTGAAGCCACCTAAGCTGGCATTGTGGCGGAAAATCATCAGCATGCCCACACCCATTAGTAACCCACCAATGAGCCCGCAATACATCGGCGACAGCCACTCAATAGTGAATACGCGAGCGATATGGTCAACGATAAGTGACACCATGCCTCCTGCAAAGACGCTGCGCAGCGCGAACTCTTTTCCGAAGCGCTTCCAACCCATCAGGTAAAAAGGGATATTGAACAGAAAGTAGAGCGTACCAAATGACAGGTCGACAAATTGCGTGACGAGCAAAGCGAGACCCGTCGTCCCTCCAGTAAGTAGCCCTGCTTGTTGAAGGAAATACACCCCCTGAGCAACAAGAAATGTGCCGGACAGAATGGCAATCAAATCTTCAGTAGTGTTATGTTTTGGTGCATGGATCAAGGTGTCTACTCCCAAGAAAACGAAAAACTGCATGTCGTGAATCAAGGCAAAAGTGGCGCAGCGGCATGCAAGGAAGATCAAAATTCAGGGCATCTTAATGATTATGCAAAAAGTAGAAAAGAGTGAGGGGAAACTTAGCTTTACGAGGGTGTCAGCGCTTGGTTACGCAGTGTAAACATCAAGGGTTTACACTAGAGCATTTTGGTTAAAATGAATTCAATTCATGGCGAGAATGAAAAATGACCATGTTTACGCGGATAAAAAAAATGTGATTGCTACTACCTGTTGCGCAACAAATTTTGTAGAATCGCAGCGATAGGATGGTCATGACGAAAACGTTTGCGTCCGCATGGATACAGACATGATTGAATTGACAACATTAACCCATTCTGGGGTTACAACCAGGTTGTCCTAATGGTTTGAATTTGACGAGTCATTTGGTCAACTTGGTTACATTGGGAATTGTCTGAGTCAGGAGATACAGATGCTAAAGCGTGACATGAATATTGCTGATTACGATCCGGAACTATTTACCGCGATTCAAGAAGAAACAGCACGTCAGGAAGAGCACATTGAGCTCATCGCGTCAGAAAACTACACCAGTCCTCGTGTTATGGAAGCGCAAGGTTCCCAGCTAACCAACAAATACGCCGAAGGTTACCCGGGAAAGCGTTATTATGGCGGTTGTGAGTTTGTAGACAAAGCCGAAGCACTGGCGATTGACCGTGCATGTGAATTGTTTGGCGCAGAGTACGCGAACGTGCAACCACACTCAGGTTCACAGGCGAACAGTGCAGTGTACATGGCGTTGCTTAACCCAGGCGACACTGTTTTAGGTATGAGCTTGGCGCACGGTGGTCACTTGACTCACGGCTCACCAGTTAACTTCTCTGGTAAGCACTACAACGTGATTCCTTACGGTATCGATGAAGCTGGCCAAATCAACTATGACGAAATGGAAGCGCTAGCGCTAGAGCACAAACCTAAGATGATTATCGGTGGTTTTTCTGCTTACTCTCAAATCGTTGATTGGGCTCGTATGCGTGAAATCGCTGACAAAGCAGGCGCTTACCTGTTTGTTGATATGGCGCACGTTGCAGGCCTAATTGCTGCTGGTGTTTACCCAACACCAATCCCACATGCGCACATTGTTACCACAACGACGCATAAAACATTGGCAGGTCCACGTGGTGGTTTGATCCTTTCGAACGCTGGCGAAGACATGTACAAGAAGCTGAATTCAGCAGTATTCCCTGGTGGTCAAGGCGGTCCTTTGATGCACGTTATCGCTGCAAAAGCGGTCGCATTCAAAGAAGCGATGGAGCCGGAATTCAAAGCGTACCAGCAGCGTGTTGTTGATAACGCAAAAGCCATGGTTGCTCAGTTCCAAGAGCGCGGTTACAAAATCGTCTCTAACAGTACTGAAAACCACCTGTTCTTGGTTGATCTGATCGACAAAGACATCACAGGTAAAGAAGCAGATGCAGCACTGGGTGCGGCAAACATCACTGTGAACAAAAACAGTGTGCCAAACGACCCTCGTAGCCCGTTTGTGACGTCTGGCATTCGCGTTGGTTCTCCTGCAATCACTCGTCGTGGCTTTACTCAAGACGATGCAAAAGAACTCGCAAACTGGATGTGTGACGTGTTAGACAACATTGAAAACCAAGATGTTATCAATGCAACCAAAGCGAAAGTGCTTGATATCTGTAAGCGTCTTCCTGTTTACGCGTAACGCAGTATTCATCCATTTCTAGATGGATTGATGAAAAAAAGCACCTTTGGGTGCTTTTTTTGTATTCGAAATACTCGCAACACCTCTTACCCTTGCGCCTAAATCGGTTACACTGTCTTCCAATTGTTTAAGGAGGCGACATGCACTGTCCATTTTGTGGTGCGAATGACACCAAAGTCATTGATTCACGTTTGGTTGCAGACGGCCATCAAGTGCGTCGTCGTCGCCAGTGTTTGGCGTGTAGCGAGCGATATACCACGTTTGAAACTGCAGAGTTGGTGATGCCACGCATCATCAAAACAAATGGGAACAGAGAACCATTTGACGAAGATAAACTGCGCGGTGGTATACAGCGTGCTCTGGAGAAGCGTCCTGTAAGCACGGACGATATCGAAAAATCCATTAATACCATCAAATCCACCATACGAGCCACCGGTGAGCGAGAAGTCTCGTCTACCATGGTGGGTAACTTGGTCATGGACGCGCTGAAAGAACTCGATAAAGTGGCGTACATTCGCTTTGCATCTGTGTATCACAGCTTTGAAGACATCAGAGATTTTGGCGAAGAAATTGCGCGTTTAGAAAAGTAAGCGGTGACATGTTTTCTCAATTCGATACAGACATGATGTCGCGTGCCATTGATTTGGCAAAGCGCGGCATCTATACCACAGCACCTAACCCCAATGTTGGCTGTGTTATCACTCAAGGTGATGACATTGTGGGTGAGGGCTTTCATTTTCGCGCGGGTGAACCTCACGCCGAAGTCTTTGCGTTACGTGCCGCAGGCGAAAAAGCCAATGGTGCGACAGCTTATGTAACGCTTGAACCTTGCTCCCATTTTGGCCGAACGCCGCCGTGTGCTGACGCGTTGATTGCAGCTAATGTTAGCCGCGTGGTGTGTGCCATGGTCGACCCTAACCCTAATGTCGCGGGTCGCGGAATTCAGCGTTTACGTGATGCGGGTATTCAGGTGGATGTTGGCCTTTTGCAACCGCAAGCAGAGGCCTTAAACCCGGGTTTCATTAAGCTGATGAAAACGGGTATGCCTTACGTGCAACTCAAGCTTGCGGCCAGTCTTGATGGACGTACAGCATTAGCGAATGGAAAAAGCCAATGGATCACTGGCCCTGAAGCGCGTGCTGATGTGCAAGTTTTCCGTGCAAAGGCTGGGGCTGTTCTCTCGACCAGTCAGACAGTGTTCGATGATAACCCGTCGCTCAACGTGCGCTGGGAGCAACTCCCCCTTGATGTTCAAGCTGACTACGACATTAAAACACTTCGCCAACCTATACGTGTGATCTTAGATGCCGATGCCAAAGTGAAAATAGACGCGCAGTTGTTTTCGCTAGACGGTGAAGTGCTCCTTGTTACAGCAACCCCCCAAGCCGTATCTTTGGGTGATGACGTTGAAGTGATTCAGGTGAACCGCCAAGGCAATGGACTAAACTTGTCTGCGACATTACGAGCACTGGCATCCAAAGGCATTAATCATATTTGGGTTGAGGCAGGCGCGACGCTAGCGGGCAGTTTGCTGAACGCTGATCTTGTTGATGAGCTTATTGTGTATCAAGCCCCTAAACTGATGGGACAAGACGCACGTGCACTCGCTAATTTTGGCGGTTTAACCGCGATGGAACAAGTGCCTTCTTTTGATTTGACGGACGTGTGCCAAATTGGCAATGACGTACGTCTTCGTATGAAAAAGCAGTAAAGAATTATATGTTTACAGGAATTATTGAAGCGGTTGGTCGCATTGGGAAGATCACGCCAAAAGGCAAAGATATCTCACTGACAATCGAAAGTGGGAATCTTGATTTATCCGATGTGAAGCTGGGTGACAGTATCGCCACGAATGGTGTGTGCTTAACCGTGGTGTCGTTGACTGGTCACGGTTATGTCGCTGACTTGTCGCTAGAGACGCTTCAGCGCACGGCATTTACGAACTATCAAGCTGGGCAGGCCGTCAATCTAGAAAAAGCCATGTTACCGACCACACGTTTCGGTGGACACATGGTATCTGGTCATGTCGATGGCTTGGCGACCGTCGTGTCACGTCATGAATCAGGGCGGGCGATTGAGTTTTGGCTGGAAGCACCAGTCAGTCTTGCAAAGTACTTGGCTGAAAAAGGCTCAGTGACCGTTGATGGCATTAGTTTGACCATTAATGACATTGACGGTAACCGCTTTAAGTTGACCATCGTGCCTCATACTGCACTGGAAACAACCATTGAAACCTTAAATGTCGGGCAACAAGTCAATCTGGAAGTGGACGTGATTGCTCGCTATTTAGAGCGTTTAATGATGGGCGATCGCGCCGCACAGCAATCCGGTGCCGGTGGTTTAACCATGGCGAAATTAGCAGAATCAGGTTTTCTTAGATAGCCATCACGACAAAGCCTCGTGACGCTATCAGTAAATAAAATATACCGTGCCGATGAGCACTGACAGTGACAGGGATAGAACAATGCCGATCAGTAGCGCTGCAGAAATCATTGACGATATTCGTCAGGGAAAAATGGTCATCTTGATGGATGATGAGGACCGAGAGAATGAAGGCGATCTGATCATCGCCGCTGAAAAAATTTCTCCCGAAGCGATCAATTTCATGGCGATGTATGGACGTGGTTTGATTTGCTTAACCATGACCAAAGACCATTGCCAACGCCTTGGCTTGCCATTGATGGTTAGCGATAACAATGCACAGTTCTCGACGGCATTTACGGTATCGATTGAAGCGGCAACGGGCGTAACAACAGGTATTTCTGCCGCAGATCGTGCTCGCACGGTAGAAGCGGCGGTAGCGTCAAATGCTGTCGCTGCCGACTTAGTGCAACCCGGACACATTTTCCCATTGATGGCGCAAGATGGTGGCGTATTGACACGTGCTGGGCACACCGAAGCTGGGTGTGATTTGGCACGTTTAGGTGGATGTTCTCCGTCTGCGGTGATTGTGGAAATACTGAATGAAGACGGTACCATGGCGCGTCGTCCTGATCTTGAAGTGTTTGGTGAAAAGCATGGCATCAAGTTGGGTACGATTGCTGATCTCATCGAGTACAGAAACAATCATGAAACCACCATTGAGCGTGTGGCGAAGTGTACGTTGCCGACTGAACACGGTGAATTTGATTTAATCACCTACCGTGACACGATTGATAACCAAGTTCACTACGCGCTACAAAAAGGCGAAGTGTCTAACCAGCCGACGCTAGTGCGTGTGCATCTTCAAGATACCTTTACGGATCTTCTCCATTCTGATCGCTCAGCAGAGCGCAGTTGGTCGCTGACAGATGCTATGAAGCGTATTAATGCTGATGGCGGCGTGTTGGTCATTCTGGGTAAAGAAGAATCATCAGACAGTATTGTTCATCGCGTCAAAACCTTTGAAGCACAAGATAACGGCGACCAGCCAGCCTCTGCTAAGTGGCAAGGTACGAGCCGCCGCGTAGGGGTTGGCTCGCAGATTTTGGCTGACTTAGGGGTGACAGAAATGCGTTTATTGTCATCGCCGAATAAGCGTTATCATGCGTTATCGGGCTTTGGCTTGAAGGTTGTGGAATACGTTTGCGACTAAATTGAAGGGCAATTTGTCAAAAAGGTGTTTGAGAGGCGCAGCAATGGCTGCGTTTTTTCGTTATACGAAAAGGGTTTCCTCCCGTTGCAGCACAAGAGGCAATAGGGATAAGCGCTGGATGCTTTGCAGAAAAGTATGATAGAATCCCGCGGTTTCTAAATCCGGATAAAAAGTCACAGGAAGGCCCATGAAGGTAATCGAAGGTGCATTCGCAGCACCAAATGCTCAAGTCGCTATCGTTATATCTCGTTTCAACAGCTTCATTAACGAAAGTCTGCTGGACGGTGCTATTGATGCGCTGAAGCGTCAGGGCCAAGTTAGCGAAGAAAATATCACTGTAGTACGTTGCCCAGGCGCTTATGAGCTGCCATTGGTTGCTCAACGTGTTGCAAAAAGCGGTCGTTACGACGCAATTATCGCTCTAGGATCAGTGATCCGCGGCGGTACGCCACATTTTGACTATGTGGCCGGAGAATGTAACAAAGGTTTGGCACAAGTGGCGCTAGAGTTTGATACTCCAGTTGCTTTCGGCGTGCTGACCGTAGATACCATTGAAC
Organism: Enterovibrio makurazakiensis; assembly: GCF_050336585.1. Classification (NCBI taxonomy): domain Bacteria; kingdom Pseudomonadati; phylum Pseudomonadota; class Gammaproteobacteria; order Vibrionales; family Vibrionaceae; genus Enterovibrio; species Enterovibrio makurazakiensis. The sequence goes on along the minus strand of NZ_JAKJSE010000018.1, from coordinate 65,722 downwards.
AAGCCATCGAACGCGCGGGTACCAAGGCTGGTAATAAAGGGGCAGAGGCTGCACTAAGCGCGCTTGAAATGGTAAATGTCCTGTCCCAAATCGAATCCTAACGGGGGTTATCGTGAAACCAGCCGCACGACGCAATGCGCGTCATTTTGCACTACAAGCCATCTATTCATGGCAATTGACCAAAGGCAACGTTGCTGATATCGAAGCACAGTTTCTAGCGGCAGATAACTACGAAGAAGAAGAACACCAAGCTGAAGAGCCACGTCTTCGTCAACCAGATACGGATGTTGAATACTTCCGTGATCTGTTTTCAGGTGTGGTGTTGAATCATCAAGAAATGGACAGCAAAATGCGTCCATACTTGTCTCGTCCAATCCAAGATTTGGATGAGATGGAACACGCATTGCTACGTCTTGCTATGTATGAACTGTGCAAGCGTCAAGATGTTCCTTACAAAGTGGTTATCAACGAAGCTATCGAGTTGGCGAAGCGTTTTGGCGCTGAAGACAGCCACAAATTCGTGAACGGGGTGCTGGATAAAGCAGTACCAACCCTGCGAAAGAAATAAAAATACAGTAATTCCAAAGGCCAGCCTCGCTGGCCTTTTTCTTATTCTCATTTGCATGGAATGATAAGATGGCTGGTAACGAATTCGATTTAATTAACCGTTACTTTAAAGCACAACCAGTCGGTAGAAAGGATGTGGTGCTAGGTATTGGCGATGATGCCGCAGTGATAACCATACCGGAAAATAGCCAGTTGGTGGTGACAACAGACACCATGGTCGCGGGCAATCATTTTCTTCCTGATGCGGATCCCGTCAAAGTCGCGCATAAAGCATTGGCTTCAAATCTCAGTGATCTGGCTGCGATGGGGGCAATTCCAGCATGGTGTTCTTTGGCTTTGACGATACCGACTGTTGATGAGGTGTGGTTGAAAGGTTTTTGTGAAGGCTTCTACAAGCTTTCTGAGTACTACCATGTTCAGTTGATTGGTGGTGACACAACCAAAGGCCCTCTTAGCATTACCATCACGCTGCAAGGCTTTATTCCGGCAGGCAAGGCAATTTGTCGTCATGGCGCTAATGCAGGAGATTGGCTGTACGTCACGGGAAACCTCGGTGACAGCGCTGCGGGTCTGGATGTGATTCTCCGTGGCAACTCCCCATCGAATGACATCGAAAATACGTTACTAAACCGTCACTATTACTCGACACCTCGTGTATTAGCAGGGCAAGCTTTGCGCAGCGTCGCGTCTGCTGCATTAGATATTTCCGATGGTTTGATTGCTGATCTTGGCCACATACTCAAAGCTAGCGGTGTCTCTGCGGTCTTGAATGCGAATGAGTTACCGCTGTCTGATGAACTGCTACAGTATGCGGGTAGTCGAGAAGCCGCGGCAAAACTGGCCTTGCGCAGTGGTGAAGAGTACGAGCTTTGCTTTACGGTACCTGAAAGCCACCGTGGTGCATTAGATGCAGCGTTAGCACACACAAATACGCCAGTCACTTGTATTGGGCAAATACGACATGGTGAAGGCATAAATGTCATGTGGGAAGAAAAAGAAGTCGATTGGTCACTTTCAGGTTGGGATCATTTTTCGTCGTAAGGTTGTTGAAGTAAATGAATAATCCTATCAGTAAAATTCGTCTATCGAATCCAGTACATCTTTTAGCCACAGGGTTTGGCTCTGGGCTTTCTCCGCTTATCCCTGGCACTATGGGTACGTTAGCGGCTATCCCGTTTTATCTTTTGATTGTTTCCTTATCAACAACGCTACTTCCAGTAGCGATCGTTGTTGGTAGTGCGGTAGGTATCTATCTCTGTGATCGTACGTCAAAAGACATGGGGGTTCACGATCACGGCAGCATTGTATGGGATGAGTTTGTCGGTTTTTGGATCACCATGTTGTTGGTCCCCGTGACGGATTGGCAAACAGTGTTAGCAGGCTTTGTTATTTTCCGATTTTTTGACATGGTTAAGCCTTGGCCTATTAGCTGGTTAGACAAACAAGTACATGGTGGGCTGGGCATCATGCTCGACGATATTGTGGCTGGTTTGATGTCGATGTTGGTGGTCTGGTGTGGGCATGCTTATTTGGGGTGGTGGTAAGAATAAAGCGATGGCTTGACTTCAATACCTCACTCAAAAAACGGCACGATAGTGCCGTTTTTTATATCTTTCGTTCTTTCTTGTTACCGATGGCTGTTTTTGTCAAATATGATGGCTTGCGATCGATGTGTTCGCGATTATTGACGGAAGAGTCAATGAATGGGCGCAGTTCATCTTTGAGCTCAGGACTTTGATGCCACGTGGGGTCGAGCCTCCATTCCTTGGCCCAAGAGAGCACTTTATCTGCGCGCATAGGGCGAGAAATACCAAAGCCTTGTCCGAGTTCACAACCTAGCCATAGTAATAGTTGTATTTGCTCTTTTTTCTCTACACCTTCAGCCAGTACCTTTTTGCCAAAGGTATTAGCCAGTGTGATTATTCCCTCTAAAATTAGTAGATTGTCAGTGTCATCCAGCATGTCACCCACAAAGCTATGATCAATTTTGAGTGTTTCTGCCGGCAATTGTTTGAGATAGGTGAGTGAAGCATAGCCTGTACCAAAATCATCAATCGCAAATGAAATCCCCATCGACTGGCACTGAGTGATGATCTGCGATACGGCGGCAATATCTTCCACTGCGCTGGTTTCTAGGATCTCTAATTGCAGTTGACTGGGACTGATGTGAGGAAAACGCGCCATCAATACGATTAACTTATCCATAAAATCAGTCTGTGACAGCTGGTGTGGTGCAATGTTGACACTAACTTGTGTGACAAACCCTTTTCTTTGCCACTCGGTTAATTGATGAAGTGTGGTTTCCAATACCCATTCACCCACGTCGACAATTAGGCTACGATTTTCGATGGATGGAATGAAATCTTTGGGCATGAGTATGCCTTGAGTGGGGTGCTGCCAGCGAATCAGCGCTTCTAACCCAATGATCTCACCCGTTCGAAAGTTGACTTTAGGTTGGTAGCATAAGAAAAATTCTTTTTTTGTCAGCCCATAGCCAATCGAACGCAAATACTCGTTTTGGCTTTTGAGGGTACGTTCCAGCTCAGCATCGAAGAAGTTGTATCGGTGCTTTCCATTTAACTTGGCCTGATACATGGCGTAGTCGGCTTGGCGTAAAAGTGTGTCCGCATCAACCTCATCTGATTGTGGAAAGAAGGTGATGCCAAAGCTGGCGGATACTTGAACTAAATTCCCATTAGCATCGACAGGATCAGAGGTTGCGGCAATGAGCCTTGGAAGCAAAGGAGGGCAGCCCTCTGGCGAGTGAAGTCCCGTTAAAATCGCCACAAATTCATCGCCACCAATACGAGCAATTGTGTCGCTATCTCGCATTGAGTTTTGCATTCTCTTGGCGATTTCTTGCAGCAGCACGTCCCCAACTTCGTGACCGTAGGCATCATTCACTGATTTGAAACCATCAAGATCGAAAAAGATGATCGCTACATATTGCCCACTTCGTTTTGCATGTTTCATGGCACTTTTTAGGCGGTCGCCTAGCAAAAATCGATTGGGGAGTTCGGTAAGCACATCAAAGTGGGCAATGAGTTCAAGCTCTCGCTCGTGCTCTTTGTATGCAGTGATATCTGAAAATACTGCAACGAAATTAACAGGTTTATTATCTTCGCCAAGTACGCAACTGATGGTCAGCAATTCAGGGTAAATTTCACCATTTTTTCGGCGATTCCAAAGCTCTCCGCTCCAATGGCCTTTCTCTGTTAGTGATTGCCACATTTTTTTATAAAAATCAGCATTTTGCTTTCCGGAGTGAAGAATGCTCGGCTTCTGTCCTCTGACGTCATCAATGGAATAGCCTGTGATACGGGTGAAGGCGTCATTCACTTCAATGATGCGTGATTTACTATCTGCAATGATGATCCCTTCCCGAGAGTGGGAGAACACTGTTGCGGCTAACCGTAATTTCTCCTCGGCTTTTTTGTGTGCGGTAATGTCCTGATGGGTGCCAAGTACTTTTAGTGGGTGTCCATTTTTATCCCAATCAACAACGTTTGCGCGGCCTAACGCATTAATCCAGTCGCCCGAGCGATTTTGTAGCCTGACCTCACAGTCATAATATTCAATCTCTTTATCAAACAACCTGTCTATCAGCGTATCAGAGTTGATTCTGTCGTCAGGGTGGATAAAGATATTCCAATTTTTATTGGGAGGACCATTGAGCTCAGCGATATCCCATCCCAATATGTCGTGCCATGCGCCGCTGTATTCAATATGTCCTGTTTGGACGTTCCATTCCCATGTACCTGTACGTGTTCCATCAAGGACGTTCAGTAAGCGAGAATGCTCTAGCTGCAATGAGTCGTGAGAACAACGAATAACATTCAGCATATTGTTCATCGTTTGGCTTAGCGCTGATAGTTCTTGGTGACTAAATTCAGGAATGTGAGAGAGTGGAATACCACTAGCATCTTGGGTTGCAATCGCATCGGTAATTTGTCTAATGGGCTTGATAAATAAACGTTTTGCGAAATAGAACAGTACGGTAAGAAGTAATATGGCGGCAGCAATACTGGTCAATATGGTATGAATCAATTGCTGATTCAATTCATCTTTAATGACGTCATCACTCACATAAAGCGTAACCTGTCCTAGTGTTTCACCCCCTTTGGAGATGATGGGCGAAGAAACACTGAAAAAGCTCGATTCAAGTCTGCTATCGTCGACGTCTTTTCCTTGGCGATAAGGTTGGAGTTGACCGTTTTTTGTCCTTACATAGCCGGTGATATAGGAAGGTTTGCCAATTATATCACCCATCTTGAGGTCAAAAATGATAATGGCATGAAACTGTTTTAGTTTGGCTTCGGCATAAATGAGTTTCTCGTATTCGTTAACGGAATACGAAGATATATAGGGCGCTACAGTGCTGGTTAGGCGTAACAGACTTTCTTGAGCACTCCCGTCAATATCTGCAATGAGTTCTTCGCGTTGATTGTAATACGTGAGATAGGCTGAAAGGGAAAATACGCTGATTACAACAAGCGTTACTGCAAGCACAAAGTGCGTGAAGATTGTCGGTTTTCGCACTGTACTATGTGTCATATCTAATCGCTTAGACAAAGCACTTTTTGCTTGATGTCAGGGAGTAAAGTGTTTTCCTTAGTAGCCCCTCCATTTGTTCGAAGTCAAACGCACCTATGAAATTATCGGAAGAAACGTAGCTGAAAAATGCTTTGTTATGGAAGCTGATAAAAGCGATCGAGTTTTGTGGGTTAGAATTTCTGCTTTGGTCATACAAAGCAGAAAAGACGCCGTGGATAGGCAACACACCGAGAGCTATAAAGGTCAAATGTCGACCAATCCTTTTCGTCGTCTTCATAGCTTACTATTACACCTAGTCTTAAATGATTGATGAGGAACGTTTAATTCCTTTCACTAAGTGTAGTTTCAAATGTGAGAATTGACTGGGTGTTTACTTGTTTCTTTAACGCGGCCAAAAAATATAGCAGAAATGAAAATGGCGCTTGAGCGCCATTTTTGTGAAAAACGTTGTTAGGAGAAGGAGGCGTTGAAAATTCTAGCTAAGGTAGCGTCGAATTTGAGCTTCAATACCTTTGCCATCAATCTCGAGTTCTTCGTGCAACTCTTGCTGTGTACCTTGGTGAACAAATTCGTCTGGTAGACCAATTTGAAGCACAGGCTTAATTTGTCGAGATTTCATCATGTACTCGAGCACGCCTGAGCCTGCTCCACCCGCAATCGCATTCTCTTCGACCGTGACAATCACATCGTGTGTGGCAACGAGCTCATCAATCAATGCTTCATCTAAGGGCTTCACAAAGCGCATATCGGCGACGGTCGCATTGAGATTCTCTGCTGCCTCAAGTGCATAAGACAGCATGGTACCGAAGCTTAGTACTGCCACTTTTTCGCCTTGACGACGCACGATACCTTTACCGATTGTCAATGCCGCCATTTCCTGCGCGACTTCCGCTCCAGTGCCCGTACCACGAGGGTAACGCACAGCAGAAGGACCTTGATGTTTATGGCCAGTGTAAAGCATCTGACGACATTCATTTTCGTCGCTTGGTGCCATGATCACCATGTTGGGGATACAGCGCATAAAGCTCAGATCAAACGCACCTTGGTGAGTTTGACCGTCAGCGCCAACCAATCCGCCTCGGTCTATAGCAAACATGACCGGCAAGTTCATAGTGGCTACATCGTGTATCAACTGATCGTAACCGCGCTGCAAAAATGTCGAGTAAATCGCGACAACGGGGTGATAACCACCGATGGCCATGCCTGTGCCTAGTGTCACTGCATGTTGTTCTGCGATTGCAACGTCGAAGTAACGATCGGGGTACTCTTTCGAGAAACGTACCATACCAGACCCTTCGCGCATCGCTGGGGTGATGGCGAGGAGCTTTTCATCTTCGGCTGCCATATCGCAGAGCCAATCGCCAAAGATTTTGGAAAATGTAGGGCCAGACGCAGCGGCTTTTGGCAGCTTGTTGTCAGCAGGGTTGAATTTCGGCACAGCGTGGTAGCCGATCGGATCCTTCTCTGCGGGCTCGTAGCCTTTTCCTTTCTTCGTCATCACGTGAAGGAACTGCGGGCCTTTTAGGTTACGCATGTTCTTCAATGTTTTGACGAGCTCTTCAACATCATGACCATCAACCGGGCCGATGTAGTTAAAGCCAAGCTCTTCGAACAGGGTACCCGGCACAACCATGCCTTTTAGGTGCTCTTCAGCGCGACGCACTAACTCTTTGATCGGTGGCGCACCAGACAGTACTTTTTTGCCACCTTCTCGAATTGACGTGTAAAAGTTACCTGACAGCAATTGTGCCAAGTGATTGTTCAGCGCCCCGACGTTTTCGGAAATCGACATTTCGTTGTCATTGAGTACAACCAACATGTCAGGGTGAACATCGCCTGCATGGTTCATGGCTTCAAAGGCCATGCCTGCAGTGATAGCTCCATCTCCAATAACGCTCACCACTTTACGCTCTTGGCCTTCCTTCGCCGCTGCGATGGCGAGGCCTAAGGCAGCGCTAATGGATGTTGAACTGTGCCCAACAGAGAGAACGTCATATTCACTCTCTTCTCGCCAAGGGAACGGGTGCAGTCCGCCTTTTTGGCGAATGGTTGGCATTTTTTCTCGGCGACCAGTAAGGATTTTATGCGGATAGGCCTGATGACCCACATCCCAAATCAAGTGATCAAAGGGGGTGTTGTAGACAAAATGCAGTGCCACGGTGAGTTCTACTGTGCCTAAGCCAGACGCAAAGTGTCCGCTCGAATGGCTAACAGAATTCAAGAGATAAGTTCGTAGCTCGTCACATAACGTGGGCAGAATGTCGCGCGGTAGTGACCGCAGTTCATCCGGTGTATCTGCCAGCGCGAGCGTTGGGTATTTTGCTATATCGAGAGTCATAAATTCGTTTTGGCGCAACGTCATTGCTTTTAGTTATTTCGCTCGACAATGTATCGGGCGAACAGCTCCAATTGCTCAGTATTGTAGGGGATAGCTTGCAAAGCGAGTAGTGCTTCTTGATACAGAAGTGACGCTTTTTCTTGTGCGCCTTCTAACCCTAGTAATGCAGGGTAAGTACTTTTATCTGCAGCTAAATCGGACCCTTGTGGTTTACCGAGTGTTTCAGTGTCGCTGATGATGTCTAGAATGTCATCTTGCACTTGAAAGGCAAGGCCAATGGCATTTGAAAATGTGTCGAGTTGTGTAAGATAGGCAATGCCTTTCTCGCCAGCGGCGTAAGCGCCTAATCTGACCGCACAGCGTATCAGAGCACCGGTTTTGTTGCGATGAATAGTTTCTAATGTGGCTAAATCTACGTGTTTGCCCTCAGCAGCTAAATCTAGCGCTTGACCAAGGCACATCCCCATCGCGCCAGATGCTGTCGCCAACTCTCTCACCATATGAATACGATAGGTATCGCCCTCTTGAGAGAGCTGACCATCGGCCAAAATGCTAAATGCCAAAGTTTGCAATGCATCTCCTGCAAGAATGGCGTTTGCTTCATCAAATGCGATGTGACAAGTGGGTTGCCCACGGCGCAGACTATCGTCATCCATGGCGGGGAGATCATCATGGATAAGAGAATATGCATGAATACATTCAACCGCCGCTGCAGGCGTGTCCAATGCATCATCGGGGACGCCAAATAATTGGCCAGTCACATAGGTCAAATAAGGACGAACACGCTTTCCACCCATCAAGGTGCCGTATTTCATTGCTTGGATAAGTGATTGGTCCGCGTTACCCAATCGATCAATCCACTGTCCTAACTGCTCGTTATTACGTTGTTGGTAATGGGCGAGCGTGGTTTTCAAACTGCTGTTATTCATCACGAGTGTCTTCAAAAGTCTCTAAGGGCGCGTTATCGTCCTGAGCCAAAAGAATTTCTACACGTTGCTCCGCGTCGGACAGTGTTTTTTGCCCTTGGCGAGCGAGTGAAATGCCACGTTCAAATTGTTTGAGTGCGACATCCAATGGCAATTCACCATTTTCAAGGCCGTTCACGATGGTATCTAGTTCTTTGAGGGTTTCCTCAAAGGTCATGTTTTCGGGTTTCTTAGCAGCCATGATAATCCTAGATAGAAGGGAATGGCGGAGAAGTTAACTCAGTGCCAGAAAGGGGTCAAACGCTGGAGCGAAATTCTGTGTATTTGGGAAGGATTTCAAGGTCGTTTTTACCCCGCCAGCAATTAAGGCGGTCAAAGCAGGGCAATTTTCATTCAATTCTCGCCAGTTTTTGCTCAATGTTGAACAATGAGCTTAAAGTTGCGAACGAAATCTGCACCTTGAGACCACTTGGGTATAAAATCACAAATACACGCTAAATCAATTTCTGTTGCTGCCGATAACTTGGTCAGTGAATAGCGTCACTCATACATCGACATATACATTTACTGATTACGACAATTAAGGGGAGCGTTCCGTGGATCTGGCGACACTCATAGGAATTTTGGGCGCCTTTGCATTCATCGTTATGGCGATGTTGCTCGGTGGTACCATCAGTATGTTCGTAGATGTTCCCTCTACGCTCATCGTATTTGGCGGTAGTCTTTTTGTTGTATTGATGAACTACACCATGGGGCAATTCTTTGGCGCGTTTAAGATCGCGGGCAAAGCTTTTATGTTTAAAGCCGATGACCCTGAAGATCTGATTGCTAAAATCGTAGAGATGGCAGACGCGGCACGTAAAGGTGGATTCTTGGCACTTGAAGAAATGGAAGTGACCAACACCTTTATGAAAAAAGGCGTAGATATGCTGGTGGATGGTCATGATGCAGAAGTGGTGAAAATGACGCTTCAAAAAGACATTGTGATGACCGATGAGCGCCATGACAATGGTGCGCAGTTTTATAGTGCACTCGCCGATGTTGCCCCAGCGATGGGCATGATCGGTACGCTGATCGGCTTGGTTGCCATGCTTTCAAACATGGATGATCCAAAGGCGATCGGTCCCGCGATGGCGGTAGCACTTTTGACGACGCTATACGGTGCGATGCTCGCAAACATGATTGCGATACCCATTGCCGCGAAACTTCGCCTTCGTAAAGACCAAGAAAAGATGAACCGACGTCTGATAATGGACGGTCTCTTGGCGATACAAGATGGGCAAAACCCACGTGTTATCGATGGCTACCTGAAAAACTACCTCAACGAGAAAAAACGCGCCGTTGATGTAGACGCATAAGGAGTCTGGTATGGAAGAAGAATGCAAATGTCCCCCCCCAGGCCTGCCGGTTTGGATGGGTACGTTCGCCGACTTGATGTCTCTTTTGATGTGCTTTTTCGTACTTCTACTTTCGTTTTCGGAAATGGACGTACTTAAGTTCAAGCAGATTGCGGGCTCAATGAAGTTTGCATTTGGTGTGCAGAACCTACTTGAGGTGAAAGATATTCCTAAAGGCACGAGTGTGATTGCTCAGGAGTTTCGCCCAGGTCGCCCAGAACCCACCCCGATTGAAGTTATCATGCAGCAAACCATTGATATGACCCAGCGTACGTTGGATTTTCAAGATGGTGAGTCTGACCGTGCTGGTGGTTCACAACGTGAGTCAGCACAACTTGAAGGCGGGTCGACGGCGTCTGAAGCTTCTATGCAGGAACAAGAGCAAGACGTTGAGCAAATGTCGAGTACCGCTCAAATGATGGTTCAAGCACTGGAACGTGAAGTTGAAGAAGGTGCGGTCGAAGTTGAAAACCTCGGACAGCAACTGATTATTCGTATCCGAGAAAATGGCGCGTTTCCAGCAGGTTCAGCGTTCTTACAACCTAAGTTTCGGCCACTTGTTCGTCAAATTGCAGAGTTGGTTAAAGACGTTCCAGGGATTATTCGCGTATCAGGCCATACTGATGACACACCACTAGATTCTGAGCTCTATCGTTCAAATTGGGACTTGTCTGCACAGCGAGCAGTCTCTGTTGCTCAAGAGATGGAAAAAGTGAGTGGCTTTGATCCCATGCGAATGCGGGTTGAAGGCATGGCGGGCACGACACCACGTTTACCTAATGATACGCCTGAGAATCGCTCGAAAAACCGCCGTGTTGAAATTGCGGTAATGCAGGGTAAGCCTCGTGAGTCAGACGCCATTTCAGCAGACTCACCGGTTGAGCCAATACAGGAAAATTAGACCTTGGCGTTCTACTAATAAAAGAAGGGCAGTGTGAAAGCACTGCCTTTGTCGTTTTGAGTGGGTTATTTCGCATACGTTGTGCTTGATGTATAATCCGCGCCTTTACTGAAGCTGTAGCGAAACCTGTTATGAAATTTATCGTAAAAATTCACCCTGAGGTGATGGTCAAAAGTGAATCTGTACGGAAACGCTTCACGAAGATTCTGGAAGGTAATATCCGAAATGTTCTTAAGCGAAAGTCAGTCGCTATGGCGGTGTTTAATCGTCGTGACCATATCGAGGTTTCGCTAAAAGATGCTTCTCAACGTGAACTGACGCTGACAATGCTGACGAGCACTCCAGGTATTCACCATGTGCTTGAAGTGGAACAAACAGAGTTTACTGATCTACATAATATTTATGAGATCGTTGCTGCAACGGTAAGCCATCAGCTGGAAGGTAAGTCTTTCTGTGTACGAGCTAAGCGCCGTGGTAATCATCCTTTTACGTCGATCGAAGTTGAGCGTTATGTTGGTGGCGGCTTGAATCAAGACGTGGAATCAGCCAGCGTTAAACTGAAGAATCCTGACATCACGGTTCACCTTGAAGTGGACAAAGAAAACGTTAACGTGGTGCGCGAGCGCTTTAAGGGCTTGGGTGGCTTCCCTCTAGGCACACAGGAAGATGTGTTGAGTTTGATTTCTGGTGGTTTTGACTCAGGCGTTTCAAGCTACTTGCATATCAAACGTGGTAGTAAGGTGCATTACTGTTTCTTTAATCTTGGTGGCGCATCTCACGAGATTGGTGTTCAGCAAACGGCTTATTACTTGTGGGAGAAGTTTGGTTCTTCTGCGAAAGTAAAATTTGTTTCTATCGACTTTGAACCGGTAGTGGCTGAGATCTTGGAAAAGGTTGAAGATGGCCAAATGGGCGTTATCTTGAAGCGTATGTTCATGCGTGCTGCTTCAATGATGGCTGAGCGAAATGGTATTCAGGCGTTGGTAACTGGCGAGGCGTTAGGCCAAGTCTCTAGCCAAACGTTAACCAACCTTCGTCATATTGATAACGCGACAGATACGTTGATCCTTCGTCCTCTTATTAACTGGGACAAAGAAGATATCATTGGCTTGGCGCGCCAAATTGGCACTGAAGATTTCGCAAAAACAATGCCCGAGTACTGTGGCGTAATTTCTCGCAAGCCAACTATTAAGGCTGAGAAAGAAAAGTTAGAGATTGAAGAAGCTAAGTTTAACTTTGAGATCCTTGAGCAAGTGGTCCGTGAAGCTCGCACCATTGATATTCGCGAGATCGAAAAGCAAAGCAAAGAAAAAGCACCAGATGTTGAGTTGGTGGATGAAATAGCCCAAGGCGCAGTTGTGCTGGATATTCGCAGCCCAGAAGAAGAAGACAACAGCCCGCTTGAAATCGACGGCGTGGAAGTCATTCATGTTCCATTCTTCAAATTAGCGACGAAATTTGGCGATCTAGACCAAAGCAAAACTTATTTGCTGTATTGCGACCGTGGCGTAATGAGCCGTTTACAGGCGCTATACCTGCAAGAAAATGGCTACGCGAATGTGAAGGTATATCGTCCGTAAATTCAAACGACGATAGCTCTCTGCGACCTTATAAGGTTTCGCGACGTAAGCAACAGAACAAAAAAACCGACCCAAGGTCGGTTTTTTTACGCGCCTCACTCTTTGGTGAAACGTCGTTACGCAAACTTTTTGTCGTAGTGAAGGCTCGGGATCATCACCATAGGATCTGTTACTTCCTTCGCTTTTTCTTTTCCTGCCAGTACTAACACGATCTCAACGGCAAATTCTAGCGCGGTACCTGGACCTTGGCTGGTGATCAAGTGGTGGTCATGGTCGGTGAATACGCGCTTGGCGTTGCGCTTTTCCTCGTTGATCTGATGGATAAATGCGGGATGGCAGGCTTTGTGTGCGTCAGGGAATAGACCATTTTTCTCCAGTACCAGCGCAGGGGCGGCGCAAATGGCGGCGACCCATTTCTGATCACATTGCTGCTGACGAAGCATCTCCAATACTAAAGCGCTCTCTCCTAAACTTGTTGCTCCATCAACACCACCGGGTATGACTATGCAATCGTATTCTTCGTCAGCCACTTTAACCAGAGGCGCGTCGGCAACCAGTTTGACACCGCGAGAGCAGGTCAGGGTCAACTCTCCATTTTCTGCTGCGCTGGCTGTGGTTACGTTAAAGCCAGCTCGCACCATGACGTCAATGACTGCCACCGCTTCAATTTCTTCTGTGCCGTGGGCAAGGCACACTAATACACTAGGGGTTGTCATAGGATGACTCCAAATTTCTTATTGCGTTGTATAGCGCCTGATTTTGCGGCGCTGCAATTCCATGACGCGTTGCACAATGAATCAAATATCCCGTAATCGCGTCTATCTCAGAAGGGCGTTTAAAGTATATGTCACGGTTCATTGAAGAATAATTTGATGCCGTCGCCTCGGCAACGGATAGGGCGCTTTTCAATAAGATATCGCTGTTTGTATCCATGCCCTCCGCTTGCATCACGTTGGCAACTTCGCGGGCAATCTTACTGAGTTTATCCCTAAACGCTGGCTGAGTGAGATCGCCATTAGGAATTTGATGGATTGCTGTCAATGGATTGATCATGCAGTTTATCGCGAGCTTTTGCCACAAAGCGCTTTCAATGTTGCTTTCCCACGAGCAAGGGGCAAGCGCATGGTTGAGAACCTCCGCCATGAAATCGCATTGTTTCCCATTTTGGTTAACACCACCTAACCGTGTTTCGCCAACGCCAGTGTGCTGAATGGTTTTTTCGGAGATTCGCAAGCTAGCCTGAGACGTTGTCGCCAACAATAAAGGTGTGTCGCCGAGTTTGGTAAGCGCTTGGCTGGCGGTTCCCATGCCGTTGTGCATGAGAATAATGGGTGTGTCGGGATGAATATGGGGTAACACGCTGTTCAGAGCGGTATCGACTTGGAAGGCTTTCACGCAAACCATAATGCAGTCACTCTCTTTGAGCGCTCTGGCATTATTGGCATGGAAATACTGTTCGGTTTGAGAATCAAAACCTCGCGCTAACGAATACTGTTCAGCTCGCGTCCAAAAGTGAAGCTGGTGCCCAGCTTCGTGAAGCTTAAGCCCCCAAAGAGTGCCAACGGCTCCGGCGCCGACAAGCGTGAAACGCATACTTTTTCCTTTTCGATAAAGTAATCCAAAGGATACCATTGAAATTGAACTCACCGAATCTTGAATAAAGAAAAGCAGCCGATTGGCTGCTTTTCTTTATTTCAAATTACTTGCTTAATAGACGAGCAATTTATGCCATCTCTAAATATAAGTTCAGATATTAGAACTTATAGGTAGCAGCGAAGTAGTGACCAACACCAGAAGATGCGAATGCTGAACTATCTTCGATGCCATACACATCTTGGTAAAGTTTCAAACCGTAGCCAAGAGCGAAGTTATCAACATGCCAGTAGATGCCGTTAAACATTGCGCCACCATGGCTAGAGTTTGCACCATTGTTGTCGTCTAAGCCAAACTCGTAATCTAGGTAACCTTGGTAAGAGATAAATGAACCATTTTCAAAGTTAATGAATGGTTTAAACCAGTTAGTGGAGATTTGGTAACCGTTCCACTCATGGTTTTGAAGGTCATGGCGCGCATACAAATTGAACTGCATTTTACCGAACCAAGGAACCATTACATCTGAGCCAAGACCCCATTTAGTTTTGTAACCAGCATCGCCACCATCAATGATGTTTTCGCTTGCAATGTACAGTTCTTGCACTGGGCCGAAAGATAGGTCAAGGCCAGTTGCGGCATCTAGAGACATACGTGGGTTGAATTTCATGAACAGACGATCGGCGCCATCTTTTTCGCTGCTTGAGCTGTTACTAGGGTTGAACAGATCAACGTAACCGTATAGATCGAAGATACCTGAGCGACCGCCAAACTCCATTTCTAAGTAAGTGTGGTTTGCATCACCAGGCTTCTCGTCGATAGTGTGCATCGCGTTGAATTGCATCCACGAGTAATCGTTGTTGCGAACACCAGTTGAGTAATCAGCCGCGAATGCAGGTGCAGAAGTGGCTGCGATTAGACTAAGAGCTAAAAGTGATTTGCGCATTTTTTGTTCTCTTTACATCATGAGAAAGGAGTGGCAAAGACACCGTTGTGGTTAGACCTCTGCCGTTGCGAGCGCCATTCTAGGGGAAAGTTCAAAAAAGAAAATGCAATGAAATAGCAAACGTTTGCTAGTTGTGATCTGGATCTCGTTGAAACGGATTACATTCGAGATAAGTGTTTCAAAAGATGACGACGTAAAGGTATTCAACAGATATAAAGAAAAAAACCGCGACATGCGTCGCGGGTTAAACAGGTTTAAGCAGTTTATTGTTTGTCAGTAAGCGCTTTGAAGTGATGGCGTAGCCCTACAATCATGGCGAGGCTTGGTATAACCATGAGGGTTGTGAGAATAAAGAACAATGACCACGGATTCAGCCAGTCGATATGATTCAACCATTCGAATTTTTCTATCTTTTCTATCATCACACCACTAAACGAGGACAATGTAGTCCTGCTTAAATTACCAAGAGAAGCTAACAAAGCATATTGAGTTGCTGAGAATGCACGACCCGTTAAATGTGTCAGGAAAGACACAAATGCTATGGTGGCAAAAGCACTGGTAAAGTTATCGACGATCACCGTGGCAAGGAAGAGATCCTCGCTTGGACCTACTTGAGCTATAAGAGCAAACATCAAGTTACTGCTTGCCATGGCGATGCCACCAATCAGCAGACCTTTGACGACGCCAAAGCGAACATTGACGGCACTTCCGATTAAGGTGAATATGACTGTTGCCCCCCAACCGATGAGCTTGGAGTAATAACCAATGTCTTCATTGCTAAAACCAATGTCTCTATAGAATACGACTGACATCCTGCCCAAGAAGGCTTCGCCGATTTTGAAGAGAAAAACGAAAAGCAGTAGCGTTAGCGCTACTTGAACACCATTTCGTCTAAAAAAGTCGGCAAAAGGTTCGATAATAGTGACTGAAAACCACACCAATAGATTGCTTTTACCTTGACTTAAGTGCTTTGCATATCGGGTTTCAGCTTCTGCTTGCAGCGTATCTCGGTTTGTTTTGGGCTCGTTAACAAAGAGTGTAAAGATGATTAGCAGGCCAACAAAGGCTGCCATGCCGTAATACACACCATTCCAACCTATTGTATCGGCATTGATAAAGGCAAAATAACCAGGAAGGCTGTAACCTGTCCACCAGCCAATAACAGCCATTGCTGCGGCTTGTGGAAGTTTACGGCTTTCACTTTCTCCAAAGCTGTCTATTCGAAAGGCATCAATCGCAATATCTTGAGTTGCAGAAGATACGGCGATACCAAACGCCAATATTGTAGTAAGCCATAAATTAAATGAAGGGTCTGTATTCGCAATTAAGAGCGTAAAAACAAGCATGAAAATCTGCATAAGCAGGATCCAGCTTCTTCGTTGTCCAAATCGCTGATGAAGGTAAGGCAACTTGACTCTATCGACAAACGGAGCCCAGAAGAAATTTAGTGCATACACAATGCTGACTGCACCAACAAATCCAATTGTTGCTTTGGTTAGACCGGAATCGTTTAGCCAACCAGTTAAATTTGAACCGACAAGTACAAATGGAAAGCCACTGGCGCAGCCAAGCAGAAAAACCCAAAGTAGTCGGCGGTCAAGATAACTGTGAAGCGTTTCTCGCCATGAGTAGGAAGGTGCATGGGACATGTGTTGACGTCCTTGTAAGTAACATACGTAATGCCATGCTACCGTGCTTCAAGGGCGAATGCCACGTGCGTATTCAGGAATTTTTTCCTTATTCATCAAATAACAAGCGCACTCTTTGACCCGTAGATTAGCAAAGCGATTTCCTCGCAATTCATCTTCACGCCGTGATTCGATCAAATAGAGTAGATACCAGTAAACAGATTCATAGGGATCGCTGGGAGAGCCACTTGGCATCGACAACTTCCACCAATCAACAAATTGTTGTTGGCAACATTGTTTGAGTTCCTCGTAAGGTGCCTGCCTCAGAACAAAGCGGATCACCTCAGAAGCGAACGCTGGCGCATATGTCTTAATATGCTGACCAGCGATAGCTTCATTAACGTCGGGATCGGGATTGTCCGCAATGAGTTTTAGCATCCCTATACCTGCTAGTTATTGATGATGATATTCTCAATAACTATAGGTTGCTGTGGGACATCACGCATGCCGCTTTGTGGAATTGTGACTGTCTTCGTGTTGGCCATCTTTTCGATGACGTTAAAGCCTTCGATCACTTTACCAAAAACGGTATAGCCAAATTTGTAAGACGAACCATTTAAGTTGCTGTTGTTCTGCAAGTTAATGTAGAACTGACGTGTTGCTGAATCAGGCGACGACTTACGCGCCATGGCAATTGTACCGCGTTCGTTACCAAGTCCATTCTTGGATTCGTTGACGACGTCACCGTAAGTGCTTGGACGGGCGTTAAAAGTAGCGTCGTAACCACCACCTTGGACCACAAACCCTTTGATCACTCGGTGGAACTGGGTGTCCACGTAGCTACCATCTTCTACATAACGAAGAAAGTTCTCGACTGACTTCGGTGCTTTGTCAGGATATAGCTCCAGCTTGAAGTCACCGACACTGGTTTCCACTTCTACAACAGGGTTAGCGGCCATGGCTGGCGCTGACACGATGAATGTCGCTGCGATCACAGCGGTCTTAATCAGGGAACGCATTAGAAGTTCTCGCTCATGAAGGTCGTTAATTGCGCATCACGTGCGATGTCTTGCAGAACGGCTTCTAGTAAGCTGTTCAACGCGATTTCCATGTCTTCTACAGAAGCACTGGATGCGCCTTCAGACGTTGATTTTCCCGTGTAGCGTTTGACGAACTTGTTTTCGCTTGTTTCGGCAACCAACTGAATTTGGACGTTGGTTGTCATGTCATGTGAAAACACTGAATGTTCAACTTTGACTAGAGCATCAAGTACATCGATACGCAGTTTACCTTTGCTATCTGCTACGACACGAAAACCTTGAGAGTTTAGTTGGCGCGTGAGTGCATCTTCGAGGACGATACGCACATTCGAGGTTGATTGGATGGGTTGAACGTTTTTACGACCATTATCAACCACAGCAACAAATTGAGCGGTACGCAAATCACGGCTTTCAATAACCAGTGCTTTATTTTGAGCAACAGGCACCGAGGAAATTACCGGCTGAGGTGCAACGGTTAACTGGGGTTCTTGAGGCGTAGAACAAGCACTCAAGCCAAGCACGAGTCCGGAAACGAGCAGAAGTTTTTTCATGAGTTAGCGTATCCCTTTAAAGTCTGGCTATTTATAAGCTTCGACAATAACAAACTTACGGTTGGAAGCAATGACTTGAGCATTGCCAAAAAGACGTTTCAATTTAGTATGATAGCCGAGGTGTCGATTACCAATAACCACAATTCTCCCCTTCGGTTCAAGAACCCGTCGAGCGTCACAAAACATTTGCCATGCAATGTGATCTGTCACTGTCTGTAATTGATGGAACGGAGGGTTACACATCACAACATCGGCGCTATTTGGTGTAAAGCCATCTAGGCAATTATTCACCATACAATGTGTTCTTGATGGCGCTATATCGTGATTTTCCAAGTTCATAGTGGCTGATGCCACAGCCATATGACTTTCGTCAACGGCAGTGATTTTAGCTTGCGGGTTAAGTTTCGCCGCCTGAATTGCCAGCACACCATTACCACAACCTAAATCAATGATGTGTTTAATGTTTTCATTCTTGGGCATGTGTTGAAGCATCAAGTAGGCGGCGATATCAAGACTCTCTGATGAGAAGACGTTTGCGTGGTTAGCGAGCGTGAGTTGATAGTCGGGCACATCAAATGATGTTGTCGCAGCAGGTAAGCCATCTAACTGCTTTTCTTTTTGACAGAAAATGAGTCGTGATTTCTTTTTGGCTAACGAGGTCTGCGTTGTTCCTAAATGCTTTTCAAACAGTTTGAGTGTTGAGGTATGGACATCTTTAACTTTTGCACCTGCAACGAGGGAGATCTCTTTGCTGGTGAGCTGAGAAACTTGCTGAAGTTGCCATACTAGAAGGCGATTGTTCTTTGGCAGCTTCATCAAAACGATGTCGATATCTGATGGCAGGGTATCAAGCGAAGATAGCCTCTCAATATCGCCCAAGTTATTAGCTTTTAGATTTTGTTCAATACTTTGTTGCGACAACCAAGAATCATTGACCGAAGTGACACGAAATCCCTTCGATGAGGCCCAGCAACTCAGTGCACCAAATCCGTCATTCATAATCAGAATATGTGCACCCGGTTCCAGCTTTTTCTCTTCGGTGTACTCAATGAGATATTCATCCGCGGCGTCCCAAGCTTGCAATGTTTCGTTCTTTTGCAAGGGATAACGGAGCAATTCCAATGCTATGTCTGCAATTTGTAATGTGGTTTTCATGGGAGGTATCAGCGAAGCGCTAGTGATAATGATGTATATTGTCGCAGAAGACAGGAATACTGCAATTGTCTTGCGGCAATCGAAGATGACATTGCCGGAAAAAGGTCATAAATAAAGAGGAACACATGATTGTTCAACAAAAAATCGAACAGAAACTGAACACCACGTTTTCACCTATCTTTTTGGAAGTACTCAACGAGAGCCATATGCACAACGTGCCTCCTGGATCAGAAAGTCATTTTAAAGTGACGGTCGTGAGTAAAGACTTTGAAGAGCAGCGATTGATCACTAGGCACCGTGCGGTAAATAAGACACTGGCCGATGAATTGCAAAATGATATCCATGCTTTGGCAATTCATACATATACTGAGAGTGAGTGGAATGATTTGAATGGTCATTCACCAGCTTCGCCAGCCTGTCGTGGCGGGTCGTTGCTAGATACAAAATAATTGAGATGGGCTGTTGAAATTAATGGCCCTTTTATTGCGCGAATAGTTATTTAATAGATACACAACAACTCAAAAATGTTTTTTGCAGTGGGTCTGATAAAAAGTGATTTTTAGTGGATTGTTAAAGATTTTGGTGTATTGAGAAAATCAAAATCAAGGCGGGCTCTTGACGCTTATGTTGATTTTGTAACAATTTTCACACATGAGCTTTGCACGCTATTTTGTGCACCCGCTCATACTTATTGACCTGAATTGGCGATACTTTGCTCAGTTGCCGAAAATACAGGGTGCATCACGGTGATTGCCGTGGAATAGCATCTTTGGTTGATGATAGAATCCACCGCTTGAAAACTGACTCCGCACGTCAAATTGTTGCGAGTTGGTGATGAGGAAGTTGCGAAGGCTATGATTGAATATCGTTCAGCCAGACAGTGGAAAGTCGTGTATTAACTGCGCAATAACAGATTTTTTTTTCCCGTTAATGTAGTGCAAGTGCGTATGATTACAATAAAAAAGGGCTTGGATATCCCAGTTTCAGGGGTTCCTGCTCAGGTGATAAATGATGGCCCAGCCATCACAAAAGTCGCCTTGCTAGGCGAAGAGTACGTTGGTATGCGTCCAACGATGCATGTTCGTGTTGGGGATGTAGTGAAAAAAGGTCAGGTTCTTTTTGAAGACAAAAAGAATTCAGGCGTTAAATTTACTGCACCTGCAGCGGGTACTGTGGTTGAAATCAACCGCGGTGCGAAACGTGTTCTTCAGTCAGTTGTCATCGAAATTGAAGGCAACGAGCAAGTCACTTTCAACAAATATGAAGCCTCTGAAATCGCAGGCCTAGATCGTCAATTGGTTGTAGACCAGTTGGTGGATTCAGGGTTGTGGACTGCGCTTCGTACCCGCCCATTTAGCAAAAACCCACAGGTTGATGCAAAACCTAAGGCTGTTTTCGTTACCGCGATGGATACCAATCCTCTAGCGGCAAACCCTGAGCTGATCATTAATGAACAGCAAGAGGCGTTTGTAGCTGGTTTGGACGTTGTTTCGCGTTTAACTGATGGCAAAGTATACGTGTGTAAAGGTGAGTCAAGCCTACCACGTAGCTCGCAGTCCAATGTGGAAGAGCAGGTGTTTAATGGTCCTCACCCAGCTGGTCTGGTTGGTACCCATATTCACTTCCTTCGTCCTGTTGGTGCTGAAGCACAGGTTTGGCATTTGAATTACCAAGACGTTATTGCGTTCGGTAAGCTTTTCCTTGAAGGCGAACTTTTCACAGACCGCGTGATTGCTCTTGCTGGTCCTGTGGTAAATAACCCGCGCCTGATCCGAACTCAAATTGGTGCTTCAATCAACGAGCTGACTAACAGCGAATTGATGCCTGGAGAAATCCGTCTCATTTCTGGTTCCGTACTGAGTGGTACGCAAGCTGGCGGTGTTCACGGTTACCTTGGTCGTTTCCACTTACAAGTAAGTGCGTTACGCGAAGGTCGTGAAAAAGAACTGCTTGGCTGGATCACTCCAGGCAAGAACAAATTCTCAGTAACGCGTGCGTATCTGAGTCAGTTCTTTAAAGGCCAGCTGTTCAACATGACCACTACCACTAACGGTAGTGAGCGTTCAATGGTGCCAATCGGTAACTACGAGCGTGTTATGCCACTGGACATTGAGCCAACGCTTTTGCTTCGCGATATCTGTGCAGGTGATCTGGACAGTATGGCTCAGCTAGGTGCACTAGAGCTGGATCCTGAAGATCTTGCTTTGTGTACATTTGTTTGCCCTGGCAAATACGATTTTGGCCCAATGCTACGCGAGTGCCTTGATCAAATTGAGAAGGAAGGGTAATCATGGGCTTGAAAAAATTTCTTGAAGACATCGAACCGCATTTTGAACCGGGCGGCAAGCACGAGAAATGGTTTGCGCTTTACGAAGCGGTAGCCACTGTTCTTTACACGCCGGGTCTTGTCACTAAGCGTGGCGCTCACGTTCGTGACAGTATCGATCTTAAGCGCATCATGATCATGGTGTGGCTGGCGGTATTCCCAGCAATGTTCTTCGGTATGTACAACGCGGGTGACCAGGCCATTATGGCGCTGAACTCGATGTACGGTGCTGAACAGCTTGCGTCGATTGTGGGCGGTAACTGGCACTACTGGCTAACAGAAATGTTGGGTGGTTCGTTGGCACCAGAGGCGGGTTGGGCAAGCAAGATGCTGCTTGGCGCAACTTACTTCCTACCAATTTATGCAACAGTGTTTATTGTTGGTGGTTTCTGGGAAGTCCTTTTCTGTATGGTGCGTAAGCATGAAGTCAACGAAGGTTTCTTTGTTACTTCAATCCTGTTTGCGTTGATCGTTCCACCCACTCTTCCTCTTTGGCAGGCAGCACTAGGTATTACCTTCGGTGTTGTTGTGGCGAAAGAAATCTTTGGTGGTACTGGTCGTAACTTCCTCAACCCAGCTCTTGCTGGCCGTGCATTCCTTTTCTTCGCTTACCCAGCTCAAATCTCTGGTGATTTGGTTTGGACTGCGGCGGACGGTTTCTCTGGTGCGACAGCATTGAGCCAGTGGGCAGCAGGTGGTGAAGGCGCACTAGTAAACACCGTTTCTGGTAACGCGATCACTTGGATGGACGCCTTCATTGGTCACATTCCTGGTTCTATTGGTGAAGTGTCAACGCTGGCTATCTTTATCGGTGGCGCAATGATTGTCGCGATGCGTATTGCATCATGGCGTATCATTTTAGGTACCTTTATTGGTTTGGTTGCAACGGCAACGCTATTTAACATCATTGGTTCAGACACTAACCCAATGTTCAGCATGCCTTGGCACTGGCACTTGGTACTGGGTGGCTTTGCCTTCGGTATGATGTTCATGGCAACTGACCCAGTTTCAGCGTCATTCACCAATAAAGCAAAATGGTGGTATGGCATCCTGATTGGTGCGATGGCAGTGATGATTCGTGTGGTTAACCCAGCTTACCCTGAGGGTATGATGCTGGCTATCCTGTTTGCGAACCTGTTTGCACCGCTGTTCGACAACCTGGTAATCCAGGGCAACATCAAACGGAGACTGGCTCGTGTCAAGCAATAACGATAGCATTAAAAAAACGCTGACCGTAGTTATCGCACTGAGCCTTGTTTGTTCAGTCGTGGTTTCTTTTGCGGCGGTGTCTCTGCGTCCTCTACAGCAGAAAAACGCAGTTCTTGACGTTCAGCGCAACATCTTGTCTGTTGCAGGCATTGATGCAAATGGTGACGTTCAAGGCGCTTTTGATAAGTTCATTGAACCTCGTCTTGTTGACTTGTCGACAGGTGATTTTACAGGAACTGTTGAAGAAGCTGCTGCCTATGACCAACGCGCCGCTGCGTCTGATCCAGCTCAATCGGTAAAACTGTCAGCTGAGGAAGATTTCGGCAAGATCGGTCGCCGTGCGAACTTGGCTAAGGTTTACCTAGTTAAGAACGAGCAAGGTCAGACAGACGAAGTTATACTGCCAATGCATGGTAACGGCCTGTGGTCCATGATGTACGCGTTTGTTGCTGTTGAAACTGACGGTAACACTGTAGGTGGTATTGCTTACTACCAACAAGGCGAAACTCCTGGGCTTGGCGGTGAAGTTGAAAACCCACGCTGGCGTTCACAATTCGAAGGCAAATTGCTGTTTGACGACAAAGGTCAGCCTGCAATTCGCATGGTGAAGGGTGGCGCACAACCGGGTGACATCCACGGTATTGATGGTTTGTCTGGTGCAACACTGACTTCAAACGGTGTTCAGCACACATTCGACTTCTGGCTGGGTGACAATGGCTTTGGCGCGTTCCTTAAGAAGGTTCAAGAGGGAGAGCTGAACAATGGCTGATACTAAAGAACTGAAAGAGAATCTATGGGCTCCGATCCTAAGTAATAACCCGATCGCCCTTCAGGTTCTAGGTGTTTGTTCTGCACTAGCAGTCACCACCAAGCTAGAAACAGCATTTGTAATGACGCTAGCAGTAACTTTCGTTACAGCGTTTTCAAACCTGTTTGTTTCGGCTATTCGTCATCACATTCCTAACTCTGTGCGTATTATCGTTCAGATGGCGATCATTGCATCGTTGGTAATCGTGGTTGACCAGATCTTGAAAGCGTACGTTTACGATATCTCTAAGCAGCTATCTGTATTCGTTGGCCTGATCATCACCAACTGTATCGTTATGGGACGTGCAGAAGCGTATGCAATGAAGTCTGCGCCACTGCCATCATTCATTGACGGCATTGGTAACGGTCTTGGCTACGGCTTTGTATTGATCACAGTTGGCTTCTTCCGTGAACTGTTGGGCTCTGGCAAACTGTTTGGTGTGTCTATCCTGCCTCTGACGTCAGAAGGCGGTTGGTATCAGCCAAACGGTATGATGTTGCTGGCTCCATCAGCGTTCTTCCTGATCGGCTTTATGATCTGGGTTATACGTGAGTTCAAACCTGAACAAGTAGAAGCGAAGGAGTAAGGACGTAATGGAACATTACATTAGCCTTATGGTTCGTTCGATTTTCATCGAGAACATGGCGCTGTCATTCTTCCTAGGCATGTGTACTTTCTTGGCTGTATCTAAGAAAGTAAAAACATCATTTGGCCTAGGTGTCGCAGTTATCGTCGTACTGACCATCGCTGTTCCTGTCAATAATCTGGTTTATAACCTGATTTTGAAAGACGGCGCGTTGGCACCAGGCATTGATCTGAGCTTCCTGAACTTTATCACCTTCATCGGTGTTATCGCAGCGTTGGTTCAGATTTTGGAAATGGTCCTAGACCGCTTTTTCCCGCCACTTTACAACGCACTGGGTATCTTCCTTCCGCTTATCACAGTTAACTGTGCGATCTTTGGTGGTGTATCTTTCATGGTTCAGCGTGATTACAATTTCGCAGAATCAGTGGTATACGGCGCAGGGTCGGGAATCGGCTGGATGCTAGCGATTGTTGCGCTGGCAGGTATTCGTGAAAAGATGAAGTATTCTGACGTTCCTCCAGCTTTACGTGGTTTGGGTATTACCTTCATCACTGTAGGTTTGATGGCGTTGGGCTTTATGTCTTTCTCTGGTGTTCAACTGTAAGTCGGGTAAACCGCGATATAAGGATTAGTCAATGGACATTATTCTTGGTGTAGTGATGTTTACTCTTATCGTACTGGCTTTGGTATTGGTGATTTTGTTCGCCAAATCCAAACTGGTACCTTCAGGTGACATCATCATCTCTGTAAATGGCGATCCCAATTTGGCGATCACCACTCAACCAGGTGGCAAGCTGCTAAGTGCACTTGCTGGCGCTGGTGTATTCGTTTCTTCTGCTTGTGGTGGCGGTGGCTCTTGTGGTCAGTGTCGCGTGAAGATCAAAGATGGTGGCGGTGATATTCTGCCAACCGAGCTTGATCACATTAGCAAGGGTGAAGCGCGTGAAGGCGAGCGTCTAGCGTGTCAGGTTGCAATGAAAACTGACATGGATATTGAGCTGCCGGAAGAAATCTTTGGTGTTAAAAAGTGGGAATGTGAAGTTATCTCTAACGATAACAAAGCCACTTTCATCAAAGAGCTTAAACTGCAAATTCCTGATGGCGAATCAGTGCCTTTCCGTGCGGGTGGTTACATCCAAATCGAAGCACCTGCTCACCATGTTAAATATGCGGATTATGACGTACCAGAAGAGTACCGCGAAGATTGGGACAAGTTTAACCTATTCCGTTACGAGTCTAAGGTTAACGAAGATACCATTCGCGCGTACTCAATGGCGAACTATCCAGAAGAATTTGGCATTATTATGTTGAACGTGCGTATTGCTACGCCGCCACCAAATAATCCAAATGTTGCGCCAGGCATTATGTCTTCATATATTTGGTCTTTGAAAGAAGGCGATAAGTGTACGATTTCTGGTCCGTTTGGTGAGTTCTTCGCAAAAGACACTGATGCTGAAATGGTATTCGTAGGTGGTGGTGCTGGTATGGCTCCAATGCGTTCGCATATCTTCGATCAGCTTAAGCGTTTGAAGTCTAGCCGCAAGATGTCTTTCTGGTATGGTGCACGTTCTAAGCGTGAGATGTTCTATGTGGAAGACTTCGACGGTCTTCAAGCAGAGAACCCGAACTTCCAGTGGCATTGCGCATTGTCAGATCCTCTACCAGAAGATAACTGGGAAGGTTACACTGGCTTTATCCATAACGTGTTGTTTGAGAACTATCTTAAAGACCACGATGCCCCAGAAGATTGTGAGTTCTACATGTGTGGTCCTCCGATGATGAATGCGGCAGTTATTGGCATGCTGAAAGACCTTGGTGTAGAAGACGAGAACATCCTTCTGGATGACTTCGGCGGCTAATTACCTTTGCGTCGAAAAGACAAATGGCTGGCCTTTGGGTCAGCCATTTTGCATCTACATCGTCATCAATTCATCGATACTAATCACAGTGGGTATTTCTCCGCTATTGCATTGTCATCACACAGCAAATGCATACTGCGATTCGTATTAAAATAGGTTCGCGTCTCTTGTTGATGTTGTTCCTGAATCTCTATTTTCAACCAACCGGATGAAGTAATGAAAAAATTCCTGTTGTCTCTCGGTCTTATTGTTAGCAGCATTTTTCTCTTGGCCGGATGTGACCAAGCGCCTAAGCAGGTTCACCTTACGGGGTCGACCATGGGTACTTACTATTCTGTGAAGTATTTACCTAAAGGCGATATGCCAAGTACCGTTGATGTTCAAGCTGAAATAGATAAGCGCCTAGAGCTCGTTAACGACCAAATGTCGACGTACCGCAAGGACTCTGAACTAAGCCGTTTCAATCAGCAAAAGAACAGCGATGCGTTCACTGTATCAGCTGACACAGCCAAAGTTGTAAACGAAGCCATTCGCTTAAATCTGCTGTCTGACGGCGCACTAGATGTGACGGTAGGGCCTTTAGTTAACTTATGGGGCTTTGGTCCTGAAGGGCGCCCTGATCGTGTTCCTAGTGATGAATTGATCGCTGAACGCAGACAAATGACAGGTATCGAGTTTTTGAGTGCTACGGCTCATTCACTCACCAAGACGAACCCTGATCTTTATGTCGATCTGTCGTCGATCGCTAAAGGATTTGGCGTTGATGTGGTCGCAAACTATCTAGCGCAACTCGGTGCGCAAAACTATTTGGTTGAAATCGGTGGTGAACTTCAGCTAAAGGGCGTGAATGGTGAAGGTCATCCTTGGCGAATCGCCATTGAAAAGCCAGGAGAAGAGCAGCAGTCCATTCAAGAAATTATCGCACCCGGCGATATGGCGGTAGCAACATCTGGCGATTATCGAAACTACTTCGAAGAAGACGGTGTGCGTTATTCACACACTATCGACCCGAAGACTGCGAAACCGATTAACCACCGTTTGGTTTCGGTAACCGTTTTGGATAAATCATCCATGACGGCTGATGGCCTTTCCACTGCATTTATGGTGATGGGGCCTGATCGTGGTTTAGCACTGGCGAACCGCGAAAATATCCCAGCATTTTTTATTGTAAAGACCGATAATGGTTTTACAGAAGTCGCATCGGATGCGTTTACAAAATATCTAACACGTTAAGGGTCATAAAGATGTCTGAGTATCTGATAACGTTTTCGGTTTTCTTGCTAGTGATTGCTGGCATGGCGATCGGCTACATTGTTCAACGTAAAACCATAAGCGGTAGCTGTGGTGGACTTGGTTCGGTTGGCATTGAGAAAGAATGCGACTGTCCTGAACCTTGTGATGCGAGGCAAAAGCGAGAAGCTCGTGCTGCTCGTGCTGAAGAGTGGAAAAAGAACCAAATCATTTAAAAGAAACCGCCGAAAGGCGGTTTTTTAATAGATGATGTTATTTCTTCCATTGTTTTTGGCTGCATATAGCTTGTCGTCTGCGCTCTTGAGTAATTGAGGCAGTGACTGCTCTCCACTTGCCACTCCGATGCTGGTTGTAAGGCGCATAGGCTGGCCTTCGTAATGAATGGTGGTGTTTTCCAACTCGTTACGAAACGCCTCTAGTTCGGCATTGAATACATCAGAGTTGCCAGTACAAAGCACAACAAACTCCTCACCTCCAAACCTAGCAGGCAATGCAGAAGAGAAGGCGGTGTTAAGCATTTGCCCAATCGACTTTAACGCATGATCACCACCATTATGCCCAAACTGTTCGTTGATCATTTTGAAATGATCAATATCGATCATGGCAATGCTTTTAAAAGGCGCCGGGTTTTGGTCTGTAAAATTAAAAAAATATCTCCGATTCCACAATCCAGTGAGATCATCTCGGTTGGCTAAGAAATACAATTGTTCGCTGGCGTCTTGCATGTCGAGTACTGCGTGTATACGGCAATATAGCTCTTCTTGGTTGAAGGGTTTGTTAAGGTAATCATTGGCACCCGCTTTTAGAAATTGGGGAATCAGATCGGGATTGTTTGATGCAGAGAGTCCAATAATGGCGAGTTCGTCTCGGGTTTTATTCAATCTCAAATGTTGAGTGAGTTCCAAACCATTCATCAGAGGCATATCGTTGTCTGTAATAACGAGATTCACTTCCCATGTGTTTTCCAGTACTTCAAGTGCTTCAAGTCCGTTAGACGCTGTGACTACGTTCAAATACTGACGTTCCAACAGTTCAGTAAGATATTGCGTAATGACGGGGGAATCATCGACGACTAACGCAGTTTTATTGGTGTTTTGAACCAAACGATTCAGCAAAGGCACCAAAAATGCTAAAGACACTGCGCTGTCTTTAAGGATGTAATCGACGATACCTTTTTTCAGCAACTCTTCTCTGAGATTCTTATCTGCATTGCCGGTCAAAACAATGGCTCGATATCCAGATTGGAGCACACTGTCTATCACTTCTCCTTTAGGGGCATCGGGCAGACAGTAGTCAAGAACAGAGCAAATCAGAGAAGGCTCTGATTCTAAGTACGCCATAGTTTCTGCGAGTGTACCGAAAACAATAGCTTCGAAGCCCGCATCGATGAGTAGCGCTGAAACATAACTTTGGAACGTGGGACTATCATCGACAACAAGCACTTTGAGGTTATTTTTCATGAGTATATTCCCCTTCTCATGTCTCGTTAATGTGTCTATTGAGTAGTTTGTTGTTCAAGTGTTAATAATAGCCGAGATACAAGAATACGTAGAGTGATTGACTTGATATGGAAATACTGTTTTTATAAACAGTGGTGCGGGCACATTTAAGTATGAAATGAGAAAAATTATCCACGTAGACATGGATTGTTTTTATGCGGCAGTAGAGATGCGGGACAACCCGGAACTGCGAAATATTGCGCTAGCGATTGGCGGCTCAGAAAAACGCCGCGGCGTTATTTCCACCTGTAATTACATGGCTCGCCAATATGGCGTGCGCTCGGCGATGGCAACCGCCCATGCTCTTAAACTCTGCCCAAACTTGACGGTTGTTCGTGGTGATATGAACAAATATAAGGCCGTCTCGGTACAGATACGCGCCATTTTTTCCCGATACACTGACAAGATAGAACCGCTATCTCTTGATGAGGCCTATCTTGATGTTAGTGAATGCTTACTTTTTAAAGGTTCAGCCACCTTAATTGCTGAAGATATCCGCCAGTCGATCAAAAATGAATTGGGATTAACCGCTTCTGCGGGCGTTGCCCCGGTTAAGTTTGTCGCTAAGGTGGCGTCCGATCTGAATAAACCCGATGGCTTGTATGTTGTGACACCTAGTGAAGTAGATGCTTTTGTAAAAGTGCTTCCGTTAGAGAAGATCCCGGGCGTGGGTAAAGTGACCTTGTCGAAACTGCATGAGCTTGGTCTATTCAAGGGTGAGGACGTACAGCAGTGCGATCGCAATATGCTGCTTCAGCGGTTTGGTAAGTTCGGACATGCTTTGTGGAACCGCTGCCAAGGTATTGATGATCGTGACGTTGAAACAGACCGCGTGCGTAAATCGGTTGGGGTTGAGCGTACCTTACCAGAAGATATTCAGACTGAAGAAGAATGCTTAGCCGTCATGAAATCGCTTTATGAGGAAATGGAAACGCGTTTGAAACGTGTGTGTCCTGATTTATTGATCGCTCGTCAGGGCGTTAAGCTGAAGTTCTCTGACTTTCAACAAACCACGGTCGAACATAAGCAGTGGCGCTACGATGAAAGCGCATTTTCGGAGCTAATGATTGAAGCATTGTCACGAAAAAATGGACGAGGTGTTCGACTGATTGGCCTTACCGTCGGGCTGTTAACCGTTGATAGTAGCAAGGCAACGCAACTAAGTTTTGATTGGTAGCGAGACTTGTTTGGCAGGTATATGGGCGCGATATTCGCGCCCATTTATTTTCTTGTTGGTTTCGCTTTGGCCTTTATGCCTTAACAGGGATGGCTTTTAGCATCGCAATCATCTGCTCCCAGAACAGACCAACTGTCGCGATATTCACTTTCTCATCAGGGGAGTGAGGGAATTTGATGGTTGGACCGAAAGAGATCATGTCCATGTTAGGGTAGGGCTCTTTAAACAAACCACACTCTAACCCTGCATGAATCACCATAATATCGGGTACGCGACCGTAGATATCTTTATAGGTATCACGGAATACATGCATAATTTCTGAATCTGGGTTTGGCTTCCAGCCAGGGTAAGCACCTGAGAATGTCACCTCTGAACCAGCTAGTGCGCTCAATGAGCGCAGCATGCTCTCTACATAGCTTCGCCCACTGTCATCTAACGAACGGATCAGGCACAAGAGCGTCATGGTGTTTTCTTCGGTGGTGATGACACCGAGGTTCAATGACGTTTCTACCACCCCTTTTATATCATCACTCATGCGGATCACGCCATTGGGACAAGCGTTGATGGTAGCAATGATGCGATTTTGCACGTCAGAGGTTAGTGCTTGTTCTTCAATGTTGAGATCCAGTACTGCAAGAGCAATCGACGTTTCCACGGCGCCCAATTCTTGTTGGAGCAAGGCTTCAAAATGCGAAAACAATGCAGCCAGTTTATCCGTGTTCTCAGTAGGTACGGCCAAGTTAGCAAATGCTTCGCGTGGAATTGCGTTGCGAAGCGTACCACCGCGAATAGATAGGAGACGCAGACCTAATTCTTCGGCGTGCCCAGCAAGAAAGCGACCGAGAAGTTTGTTGGCATTGGCGCGACCGGTATGAATATCAACACCTGAGTGTCCGCCTTTTAAGCCTTTGATTTGAAGAGTCTTACCGACATAGCCTTCGCCTAGTGTTTCTCGCTCGAGCGTGAAGTCGATGGCAGTGTCCACACCGCCCGCACAACCCATGTAGATTTCGCCTTCTTGCTCAGAATCTGTGTTTAGCAAGATTTCTCCGTCTAACCAACCCTCTTTTAGCCCAAAAGCACCCGTCATACCTGCTTCTTCATCAATGGTTAACAGGACTTCAAGCGGACCGTGCTCGATGTCTGTCGCGGCAAGGACAGCAAGACAGGTTGCCATTCCCATGCCATTGTCAGCGCCTAGCGTAGTACCATCCGCAGTAACCCATTCACCATCGATATAAGGGCGGATAGGATCGACAGTGAAATCGTGATCCGTGTTTTCGTTCTTTTGCGGCACCATATCTATATGTGCTTGTAGAACGACACCTTTACGGTTTTCCATGCCTGATGTGGCTGGCTTTTTGATGATGACATTGCCTATGTCGTCGCGTTTAACCGACAGCCCCTCAGCTGTTGCCCAATCAACAATGAACTGAGCGAGTTGATCTTCGTGCTTTGAAGGGTGAGGAATAGAGCAAATTTTGTCGAAAAACTGCCACACATGTTGTGGCGACAATTGACTAATTTCTGACACAGGCTATCTCCAGAAAACATGGAATGAAAAAGGCAGCAGTGCTGCAAGCAATTAACCTAACAGAATTTGTAACGGAAAAGTATGCCTTGTTAAAAGCATATCGCTGCTGATAGGCCTAAGAGCCTACATCTTGAGCTGTCACTCCGCATATGGCGCTATTCATGACTGTTAATGCGATGCAAATATAGCGGAGTCAGTGAATGCGTCGCTCAAGAGGCAATGCATGCAATGGTGCTTACTTTGCCATGCGTATGCCTTTATCTCAGTGCAATAACTTGGCGTGAATGTGTAACTTTATTACATAATAGGGATTATTTAAGTATTATTGTGATTTAGGTCTCTTTTTGTTTGTAATAAAATAACGCATAGGTTATTATCTCGCCGTCTTCTGGATGGGCAGTGAGCCCAAAGACATAGCTGTGCGCTTCATTTGTTTATGGATAAACCCGAAATCATTCGTCTCCACGGAACCGAGCTTTATTAAAGCTGCATTTATTCCTATCGAATTATTTTGAGGTACGACCTATGAAAGGCAGTTCTGCTAGCCAATACTGGAACCGTGGTTCCGTATACACCGCCAATTTTCGTTATCCGGCGACGTTCGGATACAAAAGCAAGTAACCAATTTCCTTGCTTGATACATACATTACCCCGCTCTAACAGATATTTTCGTTCCGATTTGGAATTTGATTTTTGATCTGGCGCCACTTTTAGTGGCGTTTTTTTTATCTCAATTTTCGTCTCTTGCAGTGCCTCTCAGTCTATTGATGAAGCAGACAACGTTGATCACAGCTTTGGCTGTTGTTCGTTTATTAATCAATAAATCACTCTAGAATTTGTGTCTTAAACAGGCAATGTCGTCAGGATGGCGATAAGTCGTTTAATCTGCCACCGATTGACCAGTAAGTGATGTAATTCACACTGGAAATTTCGTGAAGTGGCGAGTAATATTCGCGTCAAATTCAGACGCAAACGTTTAGCCAAACGTTTGCGTAATATTTTCAGACACATACTTTCCAAGGAACGAAAGCCATGCTTGAGCGTCTTTTTAAATTAAAAGAGCAAGGTACTGATATACGCACCGAAGTTATTGCTGGGGTTACCACCTTCCTGACAATGGCTTACATCATCTTTGTTAACCCTGCGATTTTGTCTGAAACAGGCATGGATCGTGGTGCTGTGTTTGTTGCCACATGTTTGGC
This sequence comes from Enterovibrio makurazakiensis, assembly GCF_050336585.1. Taxonomy (NCBI): domain Bacteria; kingdom Pseudomonadati; phylum Pseudomonadota; class Gammaproteobacteria; order Vibrionales; family Vibrionaceae; genus Enterovibrio; species Enterovibrio makurazakiensis. The sequence goes on along the minus strand of NZ_JAKJSE010000018.1, from coordinate 33,098 downwards.
AGCGGCTATCGGTTGTTTTGTGATGGGATTAGTTGCCAATTACCCTGTTGCACAAGCACCTGGTATGGGCCTTAATGCCTTCTTTACCTACACTGTCGTATTCCAGATGGGTTACTCGTGGCAAGTTGCTTTGGGTGCGGTGTTCCTGTCGGGTTTGTGCTTTATCGCACTGAGTCTATTTAAAGTTCGAGAGTTGATCATTCACTCTATCCCACTTTCTCTTCGAACAGGCATCTCTGCAGGTATCGGTATGTTTTTGGCGCTGATTGCGCTGCAAAACTCCGGCATCGTGGTTGCGCATCCAGCGACATTGGTTTCAATGGGGGATTTATCTTCTTTTGCCCCTGCGATGGCTGCACTAGGCTTCTTCCTAACCATCGGTTTGGTTAATCGCGGTATTAAAGGCGCGGTGATGATTGCCATCCTTATTGTTACTGCGATTGCGGTCGGAACAGGTAACGTGCAATACGGCGGCATTATGTCGGCGCCGCCAAGTCTTGCTCCAACCTTTATGCAAATGGATTTATCTGGCGCATTTGATGTTGCAATGATTTCTGTTGTTTTCGCCTTCTTGTTTGTTGATTTGTTTGATACTGCGGGCACCTTGGTGGGTGTGGCGCAAAAAGCAGATCTGATGGACAAAGATGGAAAGCTGCCACGTTTGAACCGTGCACTATTGGCGGACAGTACAGCAACGACTGTGGGTGCCGTTCTGGGTACATCAAACACAACCTCTTACATTGAAAGTGTATCAGGTGTTGCTGCGGGCGGTCGTACCGGTCTGACCGCGGTTGTGGTTGGTGGTATGTTCTTGCTGGCATTGTTCTTCGCCCCACTGGCTGGCATGGTTCCGGCTTACGCTACCGCAGGCGCACTGTTCTACGTTGCGATTTTGATGATGTCAGGTCTGGTGAGCGTAAACTGGCGTGATCTGACTGAAGCTGCACCAGTTGTTGTCGTATGTTTGCTGATGCCATTGACCTACTCTATTGCACATGGCATTGGTTTGGGCTTTATCTCTTACTGCGCAATCAAAGCGTTTAGCGGTAAAGGACGTGACGTACCTATTAGTATTTGGGTTCTGGCTGCGCTGTTCTTGCTGAAATTTGTTATGTAAGACACAATACGCCGCAATTGAATCTGTGAGTTAAATGGCGACCGTCGCCACTGAGGTTTTTTAAAATGAGCAACAAGTTTGTTATCACGTGGGACAACATGCAAATGTATACCCGCCAACTGGCTGAAAAATTGTTACCTGTAGAACAATGGACTGGGATTATTGCAGTAAGCCGTGGAGGTCTTGTACCTGCTGCGATTCTTGCTCGTGAGCTAGGCATCCGTCACGTTGATACAGTGTGCATTTCTAGCTATGACCATGATCATCAGCGTGATATGCGTGTTATCAAAAAAGCTGAAGGTGACGGTGAAGGTTTCATCGTGGTTGACGATTTGGTTGATACTGGCGGCACTGCAGAAGTGATCCGTGAAATGTATCCGAAAGCGAAATTTGTCACCGTATGTGCGAAACCTGCGGGCAAACACCTTGTTGATGACTACGTTGTTGATATTGCGCAAGACTGTTGGATTGAACAGCCTTGGGATATGGCTGTGACGTTCGTTGAGCCTGTAGCAAAGCGCTAAGAAAAATTATCGATAGAAAGCCCCGAAAGGGGCTTTTTTTTTGCCTTATGTCAGTGAATGAGCTCACAGATGCTGCTTGGCTTTGAGAGAGCATGGTTTTCTCTAAGCCATCGTTTACACTAGAGGTCGTTGAAATGAATGCGCCGGAGAGATGCCGTGAGAGAGACAGAGTCAGAGAACTTATCAGTCAAACTCTTTAAACCCACCAAACATGCCAAAGAAACATCCACCATTGTAGGCACAGCCAACAAGCCACCTAAAGATGTTGAAAGTGTCTTAGACGGCCAAAGTGACAACAGTTGGTACCGTGTTTTGCGCCGCCCTCAGTGGATATGGCAAGGCGTTGATCCGATAGAAATGGAAGAAACGCTGGCACGCATTGCTGCTTCAGACAATGACAGAAGCAACGAAAAGTTACTTGATACTGTCGTCGGTTATCGTCAGGGCAATTGGTCTTACGAATGGGCCCAGTGTGGTATGAAACACCAAAAATGGGCGCAGGAAAAAGATGAGCAAGGCGATAAAGCAGGAGCAACTGCAGAGTGGGGACGTGCCTCGGCTTGCTTCAGTATTGCAGGTTACCCTCACTTGAAAGGGGATCCGCTTTCTCAACAAACTGAAATTCTGGCTAACAAAGCATTTCACGCAGCGATGGAAACATCGAGCCTCAAAATCAAAAACATAGTCACCAAGGTAGATGGTAAACCCCTAGAAGGTTTTCTGTATCTGCCACATACCAATGAGCCGCTACCTACTGTGATTGTTAGTGGTGGCATGGACGGTTTGCAAACGGATCTGTTGCATCTCTTTGAAACCTATTTTGCACCAGCCAACATTGCCATGTTGACTCTGGATATGCCTTCAGTTGGCAGAAGCAGTCACTGGAACCTCACAGAAGATAGCAGTCGTTTACACCAAGCTATGTTGCATGAACTCGAATCCGTACCTTGGGTTGATCATCATCGCGTTGGTTGTTTTGGTGTCCGTTTTGGTGCGAATGCTGCGGTAAGAATGGCGTTTGTTGAACAAAATCGTATTAAGTCTTGTGTGTCTGTTGGAGGCATTCTTCATGCCATGCTGACGGACGTAAATCGTCGTAACAATATCCCACCAATGCACTTAGACACCATCGCGTCTCGAATGGGTAAGAGCCAAGCATCGTCGACGCTTTTGACTCAGTTGCAAGCGCTGTCGCTTAGACATCAAGGGCTACTCAACGGTAGGAAGACGAAGGTTCCGATCCTAGCTATTGGCCTTGACGGTGATCCCGTATGTCCAGATTCTGATAATCAACTAGCTGCGCTATACAGCTATGGAGGCAAAGCGAAAACCTTGCCAAGTAAACCTATTCATGACGGATATCACAGAATAATGCTTGAAGCTATTGACTGGTTCAACAAAACACTGTGATCGAGATCTTTTTAACTGTCTTGGGATGAAGACATATTAAGGAAAGCGCTCCCTGTGAGGACGAATTTTAACCAGATGCGTGTTATATAAATGGGTGTTTGCTGTTAACGCATTTCCCATGCGTGAACGAGCCTTATGCAGAGCAAGGAATGGCTTAGTCGCTAACCTCTGTGTTCTCGCAAACACTCTACTGATAATAATGAGATCGACGTTCGTCTTAAGGGAGCTTGCTATGACTGAAGAAACGAAAAATATATCTCACGGGAGGTTGTTGACGAAGTTTGCTCAACTGGGTCCTTATCTGAGACAAAAAAAATCCTCAGAAGAAGGGTACTTCTTTGATTGCCTTTCTGCGTGTGTGAACGCAAAGAAACCACCTGAAAGTCGTGAGTTTTGGGGATGGTGGATGAAGCTAACACCAAAAGAAGGGGGCTTTGAGTACGCTTATACGTTCGGTAAATTCAACACTGAGGGTGAATGGCTAGAAGAGAATGTCCCGAATAAGTGTGTAAAGGAAGTGAAAGCCTCTCTTGATACCTTTTATCAAAAGATTGCAGGGTTTGTTGAAGGCGATTTGGCGTTAGAAATCACTGCGTTGCCGTCGCTAAAAAAACCGAAGTTAGGTACTGCTGCCTAGTCACTCGGTTTACCGTTTGCCGCACCACCATTGATTTGTACCCAACCAACCTGAATTCCAGTATTTTCAAGTTGCTTGGGTATATTTACTTGTTATCTTGGTCTGGGATTGATAAAAGAAGGGCATATTCGCTTTTATGTTGTCAATGTCATGTCAGGCCAAGAAAACGTTTCATCTTTCATTTCTGAATCTGGCGATAAACAAGATCGCCAGACTGTCGTAGTAAAATTGGGAACCAGTGTGCTCACTGGTGGCTCAAACAAAATCGATCGCGCTCACCTTGTTGAGCTGGTGCGTCAGTGCGCCATGCTTATTCGACAGGGTCACCAAGTCATCGTTGTAACTTCTGGTGCTATTGCCGCTGGAAGACAGCATCTCAACCATCCCAACCTGCCCAATACTATCGCTAACAAGCAAATGCTGGCTGCCGTTGGTCAAAGCCGTTTGATCCAAGAGTGGGAAAGCCTCTTTGGTATTTATGGCATCAACATCGGTCAGATGCTGTTAACCCGCGCTGACCTTGATGATCGTGAGCGTTACTTGAATGCGCGAGATATGCTGCAAGCTTTGCTCGACAACAACATAGTGCCCGTTGTGAACGAAAACGATGCTGTTGCGACCGCTGAAATTAAAGTGGGTGACAATGACAACCTTTCTGCGTTGGTGGCTATTTTAGCCGAAGCAGACAAACTGCTTCTTTTGACCGATCAGCCGGGATTGTTTACCGCTGATCCGCGCTCAAACCCAGATGCAGAGCTTATTCGTGAAGTGCACACCATTGATGAAACCCTGCACCAGCTTGCTGGTGGCAGTGTGAGTGGATTAGGCACAGGTGGCATGGCGACCAAGTTGCAAGCCGCTGACGTGGCGCGTCGTGCTGGCATTGAAGTCACCATTGCTGCGGGTAGCCGCCCTGAAGTGATTCAACATGTTGTGAGCGGACAACCTGCGGGTACTCGCTTCCTGCCGCTTGAGTCACCACTAGAAAGCCGTAAGCGCTGGATTCTGGCAGGTCCTCCGCCGGCAGGCGACATCATTATTGATGCAGGTGCAGCGTCTGCTGTTGTGAAACGTCATAGCAGCTTGCTATCAAAAGGCATCGTGTCAGTGAAAGGATCGTTTGATCGCGGTGCCGTTGCGCGCATATGCGATCAGCACGGTAAGCAGCTCGCTCGCGGTATTTGTCGTTATTCAAGCAAAGACCTGAGTGCGATCGCGGGTCGACACAGCCAAGACATTCAAGATATTCTGGGTTACGCACATGGACCTGTCGCGATTCATTGCGATGATTTGGTCGTAACCGATTAATCCGATTGCGGGTGTTCCGCAGTCGAAAAGGACGAAGCAATAGAGGCGAAAATGAGTCTGCAAACCACCAGTTTACAGAGCATGGGACGTGCGGCAAAAGATGCTGCATATGCATTGGCAACGGCACCAACAGCGCAAAAGAACCACGCGCTGGCAGTGATCGCTGATGAACTCGAGGCGAACGCGGCTGCGATTCTAGCGGCTAACGCAAAAGACATTGATGCGGGCAGAGAGGCAGGTTTGCCCGACGCCATGCTTGATCGTTTATTACTCAACGAATCACGTTTGGCAGGCATTGCCGCTGACGTGCGTAATGTCATTTCTCTGTCTGACCCCGTCGGCAGTGAAATGGATTGTAAAGTGCTGGAAAACGGCATGACGTTGAGTCGCCGTCGTGAACCCATCGGCGTTATTGGTGTGATTTATGAAGCACGACCTAACGTGACGATTGATATCGCGTCTCTGTGCCTGAAAACCGGCAATGCGAGCATTCTTCGTGGTGGCCGTGAAACCTTCCACTCAAATGTTGAGTTGGTGAAGGTCATTCAAACCGCGCTTGAAAAAGCCAACTTGCCTGCTTCGTCTGTTCAGTACATTGAAAAACCGGATCGTGAACTGGTAGGCGAACTGCTTCGTCTTGACGATTACGTGGACATGATTATTCCTCGTGGTGGTGCGGGCTTGCACAAGATGTGTAAAGAGAACAGCACCATCCCAGTGATCATCGGTGGCTTTGGCATTAGTCACATGTACGTGGATAAAACCGCGGATCTCGATCGCGCTTTGGATTTGATCATCAACGCGAAAGCACAGCGCCCTTCAGCGTGTAATGCGCTGGATACTTTGCTAGTGAACAAAGACATTGCGGCTGCATTGTTTGAAAAACTGACGCCACTGCTTAACGACAACAAATTGAAGGTTGTTGCTGAGAAAGCGGCGCTGCCATTACTGAATGGTGTGGCGGATCTGCAAGAAGCGGGCGAGGGTGATTTCGACACGGAATGGCTGAGCTACACGCTAGGTGTGGCATTGGTTGCTGATGTTCATGGTGCACTTGCCCACATGCGTGAGCACAATGCGAGTCACTCAGATGCGATCTTGACCAACGATTTGATGGCAACCGAAGCTTTCATCAATGGCGCAGGCTCTGCTGCTGTTTATGTGAATGCCTCTACACGCTTCACAGACGGCGCTCAGTTCGGTTTAGGCGCAGAAGTTGCTGTGTCTACTCAGAAGCTTCATGCTCGTGGCCCTATGGGCTTAGAGGAGCTGACAACCTACAAATGGGTGGGTAAAGCGGATTACCTGTCTCGCCCATAACCGGGAAGTGGATTATCGAAGTAAAAGGCGCTGATTCAGCGCCTTTTTTGTGTCTGGCGCTTGTATATCCCCACGTTACTTAGGCATATCTCTACCTCTAGGGAAGGTTTAGCGCTACGCTATGCCGTGATTGTTTAAATGATGATGACCTTCGATGGATTACGCGACTCTTTCCCGTATTAGCGTTAAACACTTAACCGTGATGCATGTGCTCTTGATGACGCATAGCGTGACGGCGACAGCCAATATATTGTGTGTCACGCCATCAAGCGTGAGCAAGGCATTGGCGCAGCTTAAAACACAGCTGAACGATGAGCTTTTCTTCCGCACAGGTAATCAACTCGCCCCTACGCAATATGCCTTGAGCATTGGCCCAGCTATCCACAATGTGCTGTCGAACATTAACGGTATATTTCAACAAGGCGAGTTTGCGCCAGAGACGTTTACGGGTACGCTTTCCTTGTCGATGCGTGAAAGTACGTTCGAGCTTTTCGCCCCTCAGCTTGGGAACATTTCTCAGCAGTTGAGTGACCATGCTCAGTTAGTGATCTCCACCAAAGAACAATTCAGTTTTGAGGCATTACTGAGCGGGAAGATCGATTTTCTGCTGCTGCCTCATGATATCAGCCAGCCACCGACACACAGTAAGAACTTGGTGTGGAAAGCGATTCTGAATGATGAAATGGTCTGCTTGATGAATCACCATCATCCTCTTGCCAAGGGTGAGCTGACGATAGAGAAATACTTGAGTTATCGGCATATTCGTGTGATCGACAAAGACTTGGCGGAACCTTACTTTGAGCAGACACTCACGCAGCGCCATGGTGCAAGAAACATTGCGACCATGGTGGCGGATTTCGGTTCGGCGGCATTAATGTGTCAGCACTCGCCGTATTTGTTTACGTGCTCGAAGCGTTGGGCTGAAACGGCGCTACAAGGAAAAGGGCTGGTGGCAAAACCCTTACCGTTTGATTACGGACAAGTGGCGTATAGCTTGGTGTGGAATACCGTGAGTTTGAACAACCCAGCGTGCCGCTGGCTGCATGATCAACTGGTTGGCGACACGGCAAAGAGTTAGGTGTAAATCGTCGGTAATTGCATGGGGCGATTGATCTTCGAAAACAGTAAATCATGAAAGCGGTTCATCTCGGTTTCACTGCATTTTTCCCACGTTAACGCTTCACCAATCACACCGTGATGTTGAAACGCGTTGAGGCGGATCTTTACCTCTTTAGGCAGGGTGTTGAGGTAATCGCCTACCGCATCGACTTCGGTATCCAAATCGCTTTTCCCCGGTATATGCAGCAAACGCACTTCATGCAGTTTATTCTGCGTAGCCAAGTAATCGATGGTGTCGATAACGCGATGCTTATCTCGACCGACGAGCCACAAATGCGTGTCTGATTGCCATGCTTTGAGATCGATCATGGCACCATCAAGGTAGGGGGAAACGCGCTCCCAGCCCGTTCGTGATAGCGAACCGTTACTGTCGATATAGCAGGTAAGGTGTGCAAGATCAGGATCGGATTTCACCGCTTTGAATAGCGCGATAATGAAAGGCAGTTGCAGTGTTGCTTCACCACCTGAAATGGTGATGCCATTGAGGAAAAAGTGGTGTTGGCGGATCAACGCGAGCATGTCATCAACGCTGTAGCTTACGATTTTCGGGTTGGATTTATCAGGGCAAACATCGATGCAAAGATCGCAGTGGGTACACTTATCAGCGTGCCAAACAACGCGTTGTGTGCCGTTTTGTTGTGAGGCAATGGACAGGGCATCGCTTGGACAGCTTTTCACACAATCACCGCAATGGGTGCAGTGATTGATGGTGTGAGGGTTATGGCACGTGATGCAATCGAAATTGCATCCTTGCAAAAACACCACCAAACGGTTACCCGGCCCATCAACACAAGAGAATGTCAGAATACGACTGACCAGTGCTTCGTTTTGCGTTGGCTTCACTGACATTCTCTTGGTCTCTTTCCGGATTAACCGTGGTTATTTGTAAACTGGCGTTGATTCAAAGCTCACGACGCGTGGCGCACGGTTCAAAATCCCCGTGTTTTTCGATGCTTCTGCACCCAGCCACGTGGTGTTTTTGCGTGAACCTTCGTCATCAAACTTCGCGATATCAGACAGCTTGATCATATAACCCGTGACACGAACCAAATCGTTTGATGCAACGTTCGCGGTGAACTCACGGTAACCCAGATTGATTGCGCCTTTACACAGGTTGAACATCGCTTCTGGGTTTGATTTTACCGTCTCATCAATCGTCAGAATGTCGCTGATACCTGAGGTGTAGTGCTTATGGTGACCTGCTGTTGCATGCACGTAAGTCACAGGGTCTGGTTCAGTACCATAAGGAATACGCACGCCAGGGGTTGCGTCCAAATCGAGGCTGATACCGCCTTGTGCGTGCAAAAGTGCTTTACCGTTGTAACCATGTTTGACTGGGTTTTCGTCAACCAAAGCCGCCAGTTTCGCGGAAATTGCGTGGCCCAATTCGTTAGCGCTGATGTCGTGACCGTACTTGCCTTGCTTGCCGTCTTTTTCGAACAAGGTATTTACAGCCTCAGCCATGCCGTAGATACCGAACATTGGCGCAAATCGGCTTTCTTCAATCAGTCCTTCAGTCGCAAGGAAGTTGGTGAAGAAGTTTGATGATTCATGCAGGTACGTGCTGCGTACATCCATCAGTTCAACCATCAGTTTGCTGTAGGTTGGCAGAACATGGTTGATGAAGTCGTCGCTGTTGGTTGCTTTGCTTGCCGCTTCTTTTAGGTTCATACGCACTAGGGTGTTTGAACCGCCAGCCAATGGCAGTGAGTTGTAGCAGCTCACAATGCCGAATCGCTTGTCACCGTAAGCGCCAGCATGCATTGGGTAGTTTGCAATGTGCGGTTTGCTGCATTCACAGATGTTGCTGGTGGCGTGACGAAGAAGATCATCAGGCGTGACAGCAGGGTCATACATGAACGTCAGGTTTGGCGCGATTTGTTTTAGTTCAGCATCAACGCGCAGGATGGTACGACAGATGATGTTGTCAGCAGGGCCAATGTTCGCGTGCATGAAAGCATCAGGCAGGGTGCGGTCCAGCATGATCCAGAAGCGTTTGATCTTCTCGTAGATCTCTTCTTCTGTCAGTGTGCCTACATACGGCATCAACACGTCATCAAGTTGACCAACATACACAGGGATGTTGGTCACTGATGGAACGTGATGGTAGATGATGTTTAGCATGTTCAGCGCATCATCAAGGTTTTCCGCTGGCGCAAGTTCCAGGTACTCAGAACCTTGCAACAAGAACTTCGCGTAATCTGGCAGCACGTAACGTGGCTTGAAAGGCGCATGGCCTTCGAACATGTCACAAATCACACCGTCCTTCATCGCTTGCTCGATGCTGTCTGTGATTGACAGGTACGGCAGGCTTGCTTCTGCTTCTAGCGCAAGAAACTGGTTCTTTTGCTTTGGTGAAAGACTTGGGTTGTTGATGATGTCGTAAAAACGTTGCTGCAGTTCAGATAGGTTGTTGTTCATGGAAAAGACCCTACTTTAATTTGGGTTTATTTTACGGTGGATAAGGGTTTTTCCACTATTGATATGATGGGAAGGTGGTGTTTCCATATTGGAAATCCGTAATCCGTAATCCGTAATCCGTAATCCGTAATCCGTAATCCGTAATCCGTAATCCGTAATCCGTATAAAAAATCGGTAGCGGCAGAGACGAAAACGCCGAGGCAGTCCTCGGCGTTTTTGGGTGTCTATTGGTGTGCGTCTTATTTGATTTCCACGCCCTGCGCTTGCAGATCTGCATGGTAAGAAGAACGAACAAACGGACCACATGCTGCGTGTGTGAAGCCTAGCTCCAACGCGATATCACGTAGCTCGTCGAACTCTTCAGGCGGCACGTAGCGTTCTACCGGAAGGTGGTGACGGCTTGGGGCAAGGTATTGGCCCAATGTCAGCATGGTCACGCCGTGCTCGCGCAAATCTTTCAAGACTTGGACGATCTCTTCCTTGGTTTCACCTAAGCCCATCATGACGCCAGATTTGGTAGGCACGTTCGGGTGCATTTCACCAAACTTCTTCAGTAGCTCAAGCGACCATTTGTAGTTCGCACCTGGACGCGCTTTACGGTAAAGACGCGGCGCAGTTTCAAGGTTGTGGTTGAATACGTCAGGCGGGTTGTCTTTAAGCAACTCAAGCGCTGTATCCATACGACCTCGGAAATCAGGTACCAAGGTTTCGATACGGATTTCTGGGTTCAAAGCACGAATTTCACGGGTACAGTCAGCAAAGTGTTTTGCACCGCCGTCACGTAAATCGTCACGGTCAACGGAGGTGACCACCACGTATTTCAGCTTCATGTCGCTGATGGTTTTTGCCAGTTTCGCTGGCTCATTTTCATCAGCTGCGTTTGGACGACCATGGGCAACGTCACAGAATGGGCAGCGGCGAGTACAAATCGCACCCAAAATCATGAACGTGGCTGTGCCGTGGTTGAAACACTCTGCCAAGTTTGGGCAAGACGCTTCTTCACAGACAGAATGCAGATTGTTTTTACGCAATGCAGACTTAATTTCCTGAATACGTTTGCTGTCAGAAGGAAGTTTTATCTTCATCCACTCGGGCTTGCGCAGCATCTCTTTTTTCTCGGTCGGCATGTTCTTGACCGGGATGAGCGCCATTTTGTCTGCATCGCGGTATTTCACGCCGCGTTCCATCTGGATCGGTTTGCTCATAATTGATTGCTTTCTGTTAGGGACTCGACCTGATCGTAACCGAGGTGCGAAGTCAGTTTATCTACTAACACTGGGTTTAACTCAGCCAACGAGGCTGGGCCACCAAGATCGACAGTTTGCGTCATCGCCATCCCCGCATAACCACATGGGTTGATACGCAGGAATGGAGAAAGATCCATGTTTACGTTGAGCGCGAGGCCGTGGAAAGAACACCCTCGACGGATACGAAGACCCAGCGAGCATATTTTTGTGTCTTTCACATAGACGCCTGGCGCATCAGGACGTGCGTTTGATTCGATGTCAAAGTGAGCCAGTGAATCGATCACAATGTTCTCGATATGGGTTACAAGCTCGCGCACGCCCATTTTGTTTCGTTTTAGGTCAATCAGTATGTATGCCACTTGCTGACCGGGACCATGGTATGTCACTTGCCCACCACGGTCGCTTTGTACAACAGGAATATCACCCGTTGCCAATAAGTGTTCTGCTTTGCCCGCTTGGCCTTGTGTAAACACAGGCTCATGCTCAACCAACCAAATTTCATCGCATGTGTCACTGTCGCGTTCGTCAGTAAACGTATGCATAGCATGCAAGATAGGTTCGTATGGCTGCAACCCAAGTTGTCTGATAATGAGGCGGTTTTGCTGCAAAGTACACCTGCTTGGCTAGAAATAGGCTGAGATAATGTCACAACCAACGTATCAGTTACGCCATTATAATGACAGACGGCTGAATTAACAGCCGTCTGAAAGTAAGGGTATTCTGTGTGAAGCTGCTTTGATTACAGAACCATACGAACGATATCGATATCACCCAGTTCTTTGTACAGGATTTCAACTTGTTCAATAGAAGTGGCAGTGATTGAGACAGATACCGCGTTGTATGTGCCTTTGCCACTTGGTTTTACGCTAGGGGTGTAATCACCCGGCGCGTGGCGCTGGATAACTTCCAAAACCAGATCTGTAAGTTCTGGTTTGGCGTAGCCCATGACTTTGTAAGTGAACTTACACGGGAACTCCAGCAGGTCTTTTAGTTTTGGTTGCTCTTGCATTATTTACTCCAGGCTTGACGCCAAATGCTCTGTCTGTGCGTCTATCTTTTGTGCTTATGATCACGATTTGTGAATGTGGAGCATAGTAATCGTCCTGTTAACAGAAAACAAGATGATGCAAAACCCCATGATTTCTTTTTATATGGGGACGAATAACCAAAATAAAAAGGCAGCCAATGGCTGCCTTCTAAAATTGTTAGCGTTCTTGCTGAATGCGCTTAGAACAAGCTCTTGAAGAACATGATAATGTAGTCAACCAAGCGACTGAACAAACCACCTTCTTGTACGTCGTTCAACGCAACCAGCGGGTATTCAGCGATGTCTTCACCATCAACTTGATAGAACAGTTTGCCGACAACATCACCTTTGGCGATTGGCGCTTCCAATGTTTTCTCAAGTACAAAGCTAGCTTCTAGCGATTTCGCTTTACCGCGAGGCAAAGTTACATAAGTGTCTTCACTTACGCCTAGCGCCACTTGGTCTGTGTCACCCATCCAGACTTTTTCAGTCACGAAGGTTTCGTCAGCCTTGTGTGGAGCAACGGTTTCAAAGAAACGGAAGCCGTAGTTAAGCAGTTTTTTACTTTCAGCCTTACGTGCGTTGGCACTGTTTGTACCCATCACAACCGCGATTAGGCGCATTTTACCTTCGGTGGCAGAGCTGACTAGGTTATAGCCCGCTTTGTCGGTATGACCCGTTTTAATACCATCAACGTTCATGCTCTTGTCCCAAAGCAAACCATTACGGTTGTATTGGGTGATGCCATTGTAGGTGAACGATTTTTCTTCGTAGATACGGTACTCTTCTGGCACATCGCGGATCAGTGCTTGGCTCAGAAGCGCTAGGTCGTAAGGTGTTGAGTACAACTCATCATGGTCTAGACCGTGTGAGTTGGCGTAATGGGTATCTTTCATACCTAGAGATTTCGCCCAACCGTTCATTAGGTCTACGAACGAATCCTCGGAACCCGCCACGTGTTCAGCCATTGCCACACACGCATCGTTACCTGATTGAATAATAATACCGCGGTTCAAATCAGCGACAGAAACGGTTGTGCCTACTTCGATAAACATTTTCGAGCTGCCTGGGAAGTTCTTCGCCCAAGCGTTTTTGCTGATCACGACTTCATCTTCAAGGCTGATGTTGCCGCGTTCGACTTCCTGACCAATGACGTAGCTGGTCATCATTTTGGTTAGGCTGGCTGGATTTAGGCGTTCGTAGGCATTGTTCTCGGCCAAAATTTTGCCCGAGTTATAGTCGATCAATACATAGCCTTTAGCTGCGATTTGAGGCGCATCAGGAACGACAGATGGAGCTGCAACGGTTGCAGCAGAGGTGGATACGGCAGTCAACAAGACTAAAGAGCGCAACAAAGAAGGTGATTTTTTCATAGATATAAGTACTTACTTGAATATTTCTCTAGTCAAAAGCAGCCGACACTATATCAGATAGCCCTGATAAGTGTCAGATGGGGTTACAACAACTTACTAATTAATGACACTCTATTTCAAAGTCGGTTCAGTAGAAATTGGTTCAACAACGATAAACGCCTCATTAATTTGATGTTCTCTTGCAAGCATTGCAGCATTTTGTGTTTGGTCGTAGTCATAAAACGGCCCCAGTCGGACACGATACACCTCTCCAGCCTGAAGTATGTCAGCTGGAAGTTCGAACTGTTTACTGAAACTTGCCGCCGCTTGCTGCGCTTTCGCTTGATCAGAGGTAGCGACCAGCTGAACAAAATAGTGGTTTAGTCGCGCACCTTGCCATTCGTCGCCATCTTTGGGTTTATCGACCTTAAGCAGAGTGACTTTGACTGGGGCTGTTCCCGTCGCCAATACATCAAGCTTTGATGCGGCAGCGTAACTCAAATCAATGATTCGGCCTTCGTGAAAGGGACCACGGTCATTGACGCGAACAATCGCTTTTTTACCGTTGGCGGTGTTTTCCACTTCTACGTAACTTGGCAGTGGCAGGGTTTTGTGTGCCGCAGACATAGAGTACATGTCATAGATTTCGCCATTTGACGTCTTGTGGCCATGAAACTTTTTGCCATACCAAGAGGCAATGCCTTCTTGGGTGCCAAAAGTCTCTGGGTCTTGGATGACTTCGTAGCTCTGTCCCAAAACGGTGTAGTCTTTGTTCCCCGCACGGCTATAAGGCTCGTAGCGTGGCTGCGCGTCTTCGATATGCTCCAGCGTTGGTGTCGCATCTGGTGCCTTGTCTTGCGCGATGCTGTAGCGTTCATCATTTTTTGTGGCACAACCTGACAGCATGATCGCAAGAAGTACGAAAAGTTTTTTCATTACAAAGCCTTTGAAAGCATTTTTCTGTGAGTGTGAATAGACATCAGGATCCCGAAACCTGCCATGAGAGTCACCATGGATGTTCCGCCATAACTGACTAAAGGCAGAGGTACACCAACAACCGGCAATATGCCGCTCACCATGCCAATGTTAACGAACACATAGACAAAGAAACTTAGCACAATACTGCCTGCCATCATGCGTCCGAATGCTGTTTGTGCGCGGCTCGCCAACATCAGGCCTCGACCGATGATGAAGAGGTAGAGCGAGAGCAAACATGCCACGCCAATCAATCCCCATTCTTCAGCAATCACAGCAAAGATAAAGTCGGTGTGTCTTTCCGGTAAGAATTCGAGTTGAGATTGCGTGCCGAGCAACCAACCTTTTCCTGTCATCCCACCGGAACCAATGGCTATTTTGGATTGAATGATGTGATAGCCCGCGCCGAGCGGGTCAGATTCTGGGTCAAATAGCGTACGAACGCGAATACGCTGGTATTCACGCATCAAGAAGAACCAGAGGATAGGAATGAAAGCGGCCACGAGTCCGGCTGCGGCGAAAATAATACGCCAACGAATACCGGACAAGAAGAGCACGAAAATCCCGGATGCTGCGATCAGTATTGATGTCCCCAAATCAGGCTGTTTTGCAATGAGAATGGTCGGAACGAACACCATTACTAAACCAATGACCAGGTTGATGAAACGTGGTGGTAAGGGCTCTTTACCAATAAATCGCGCGACCATCAGCGGTACGGCGAGTTTGATCAATTCCGACGGTTGGAAGGTCACGAACCCTAAATCCAACCAACGTTGCGCCCCTTTAGCGGTTTCCCCCACCAATAACACCGCAATCAACATAATGATGCCAGTGATATACATGTAAGGAGCCCAGAACTCATAGTGGCGCGGCGAGAACTGCGCCAGTACAAACATCACACCGAGGGCCAGCAACATACGGAAAACTTGGCGCTCCATCATGGCAACGCTTTGGCCGCTGGCACTCCAAATGACCAGAAGGCCAAACCCCATTAAAGCGATGATGCCAAATAGCAAAGGCGCGTCGAGGTGAAATCGTTCAAAAATGGTCTTCTTTTGACCGGTAGATGCAAACATACTCATTGAACGCGTTCCTCGCCGTCTTTCTCTTTTTCGAGCAACATATGATCAAATATACGACGGGCAATTGGCGCACCATTGGTCGAGCCACCGCCAGCATTTTCTAACACCATGGATACCACGACTTTGGGATCATCAAACGGTGCAAACCCGGTATATAAGGCGTGATCGCGAAGGTGCTCAGCAAGCTCATCTGCGTTGTACTCTTCGTCTTCTGCTAGTCCAAATACCTGTGCGGTACCTGACTTTCCGCCTGTCATATAAGGTGCTTTAGCGAATGCACGTCGCGCGGTACCTTTTTTACCATGGTTAACCAAGCGCATGCCTTCAAGCGCTGCATCCCAGTACTTATCGTCAACATTTTCGATAGGTGGGTAGGGTTCAATCTGTGCTAGCTCTTCAACGCCTTCTGATTCTGTTCGCATCAGTAGGTGAGGAGGATGTACCTCACCTCGGTTGACCAATACCGTCGTGGCCTTTGCAATCTGCATTGGTGTGGCAGTCCAGTAGCCTTGACCGATACCGACAGGAATTGTGTCACCCTTGTACCAAGGTTGGCGGTAGCGGGACATTTTCCACTCACGTGTTGGCATATTGGCTTTGCTTTCTTCGTGAATATCAATGCCGGTATAGTCACCGAAACCAAACTTACTCATCCATGTGGATAGCTTGTCTATCCCCAAATCGTAGGCAACTTGGTAGAAGAAAGTATCAACAGACTCCTCGATTGATTGCACGATATTCACTCTACCGTGTCCCCATGCTAACCAATCACGAAAAGGGCGAGAGGTTGAGTTAGGTAAGTGCCAGTAACCCGGGTCGTTACGCGTGGTTTTCGTTGTTACGACTTTCTCTTCGAGTGCAGCGACAGCGATAAACGGTTTGATCGTGGATGCAGGAGGATAAATGCCGAGGGTTGCTCGGTTCACCAAGGGGCGGTTTTTATCATTCAGTAGCCCACGATAGGCTGGGCCTGAAATACCGTGTACGAATAAGTTCGGGTCGTAGCTCGGTGATGACACCATGGCTAACACGGAAGAATCTTTCGGATCTAGCACAACCACTGCACCGCGGCGTTCGCCCATTATCCCGCGAATATATAGCTGCAAGTCGACATCCAGATTCAGCACGAGATCTTTCCCCGGCTCTGGTGGCACGTATTTTAGCGTTCGAATGATACGACCACGGCTGTTTACTTCGACTTCTTGATAGCCAGCGGTGCCATGAAGTGTTTCTTCGTAGTAACGTTCAATACCCAGCTTGCCGATATCGCGTGTCGCTTTGTAATTGGAGCTACGCTCTTCACGTTCAAGACGCGCGAGATCTTTGTCATTGATTTTGGCGACATAGCCCATGACGTGAGTCAGTGCATCACCATAAGGATAGTAACGTTTGAGGTAGCCTTTGATTTCAACGCCGGGGAATTTGTGCTGATTAGCAGAGAATACCGCGACTTCTTCTTCGGTAAGCTGGTTTTTCAGCGCCACAGAGTTGAAACGTCGCGAGCGTTTTTTATCGCGCTCAAAGTTGGCGATGTTTCTGTCAGAAATTTCAATCAGCGATTGTAAGCTCGCAATGGTACCGGGAATGTCTTTAACTTGCTCTGGCGTGATTTCCAGTGCGTAAACCGGACGGTTTTCCGCTAGGATTTTTCCTGTTCTGTCGTAAATTAGGCCGCGATTGGGCGCAACTGGCACCACTTTGATGCGATTGTCGTTAGAGCGAGTAATGTAATCATCATGGTCTTTCACCTGAATGGTATACAGGTTAACCAGAAGAAGGCCGACTAAAACGACAATACCGCCGAAAGCCACGACGGCTCGGCTGAAGAATAAAGATGACTCGGCCTGATGATCGCGTATGGGGCTACGCTTGTATCTCATGAATTATTCTCGGTGGTAAGGGTGGTTCGCCGTAATGCTCCAGGCGCGATATAAACTTTCTGCCATTACAACCCTAACCAGCGGGTGAGGAAGCGTCAAAGGAGAGAGTGACCAACTTTGATCCGCCGCGGCTTTACATGCAGGTGAAAGACCTTCAGGACCACCAATTAAGATGGACACATCGCGTGCGTCTAGCTTCCAACTTTCTAGTTGTTCTGCCAGTTGCTCTGTATCCCAGCGTTTACCCGGAATGTCCAAAGTAACGATGCGGTTTCCTTTCGGAACGGCAGCCAGCATTGCTTCACCTTCTTTTTGAAGGATGCGTGCAATATCTGCATTTTTTCCGCGTTTACCTGCGGTGATTTCAACCAGTTCCAGTGGCATATCTTTTGGGAAGCGACGACTATATTCTTTGTAGCCTTCTTCGACCCATTTCGGCATCTTTGTGCCAACTGCGATCAGCTGTAGTTTCATCGAATCAGTTCCACAGCTTTTCTAGCTGGTATAACTCACGTTGCTCATCTTGCATGATATGCAGCATGACATCGCCAAGATCGAGAACGACCCATTCACCTTCAATTTGTCCTTCCATACCTAATGAACGCACGTTGGCAGCAAGTGCTTCGTCTGCGACATGTTCGGCAATGGATGAAACATGACGTTTGGAGTTACCGGTACACAGCACCATGAAATCGGTGATGCTGCTTTTGTCTCGAACATCGAGAGTCACGATGTCTGCAGCTTTCATATCATCGGCTTTATCTACAACGAAATGCTGGAGTTGTTCAGGAAGCAATGTTTTCCCCTTATTGGTGACAAGTTGTCAGTGACATAAAATTATAACACTGGCTGTTGGGATTAGAATACGGTGGCATGGTGAGATAGTCAGCTCAGGGGCTGAAGTTCAACTGGGTGACCACACATATCGAGACAAAAAGCAGATAAGGCAGGCCATGGCTGGCTGTCAAAATCGGTTTTGACCATGATTTCAATCTCAGCAAGGCTTTGTACAAGACCCATCAATTTAGGCAGCGTCAAACGGTGCAACGCAGAGGTTAGCGGTGCGCGACGGGCTTGCCATACACGGTAGTGATCAAAGATCTTGTTTAGCGTCATACCTGACGCGCCATATTCCTGCATCTTGCAAAGTTGTATCAGTTCTTTTTGAATCACGCGCAGTAATATCGTGATTTCTACGCCTTCTGCTTCGAGTTGGCGCACAATGCGCACAGCACGTTTTGCTTTGCCTTCAATCAAGGCATCGGTGAGTTGAAAAGGCGTGTAGTGATTGCTTCTAGAGAGCGCATCCTGCAACCGTGGCAAGGTGAGTTCGCCATCGGGATAGAGCAATTGCAACTTCATCAAGCTTTGTGACAGCGCGAGAAGGTTACCTTCATGCCATTGTGCAAGCAGCAACACGGACTCATGGTCGGGCTTTAGGCCGAGTGCGTGACAACGGTTTTCAACAAAACGAGGAAGCTGCCTCGCATCAGGTGTGTTGCTCGGCACATAAAGGCCATTGCCTTGAAATAGCGTGAACCATTTTGCGGATTCTTGTTTTTTGTTAAGGCGGGGGCCTTCGAGAATAAGAACAAGATCTTGATGCAGCATGGGCGCCAGCTCTTTGAGCGCATTCGCTTGTGCTGTCGTTAGAGCACTCTCAGGTAGCGTGAGTACGATGACCTGACGACTTGCGAATAGGCTCAGTGCTTGGCAGGTGTCGTAAATGTCTTGCCAGTTAAGCTGGTTATCAACGGTAAAGCGATGCTTTTCATCAAAGCCTTGTTTCGCAGCTTCAGTAATGATGCTCTGCTGCGCTTCTTGTTTAAGAAGTGGCTCGTTGCCAAACAGCAAGTAAGTCTGACACAAGCCTTGGGAAAGGCGCTGTGTCAGTTGTTCTGGGTAGACCCTCATTCGCCGTCTTCGCCATCAAGGTTATAACTGGAAAGCGGTTTGCCGCGTTGGTCTTCTTCTTTGCCGTCAAAGCGCGTTTCAATGGTCAATGTCGGTGTTGTGTCGTCGACACCTTGATAAAGCTCACGCAGTGCTTTTTCTTCGGCTTCTTTGCGTTCAAAGGCTTCAATGTGGGCATTCAATCGAGCAAGCTGTCGCATGATTTGCTTGGTTGCTTCCACTCGCATCTCTTGTGCCAGCATCTCTTCTTCCACAGATTTCGCCAATGCGGTAAGTGGGTTATCGAGATATGTGCGACTGAGCGACGTAGAAAAACCATAGTTGCCTTTACCCGGTACTGTGACCGAATAGCTGACGGTATAAGCGAATTGTTTCTCTGCCACACGGCTGTTTTGGTAGAGAGACAGTGTGCTTTCACCGTAGCTTTCGCCATTCAAACGAAGGTTTGAAATGTTTTCAGCAGGCTGGACGATGTCTATGTCGTAAAGACGGACTTGTGACTTCATTTCACGGGTCAGTTTGCCATATTGGTCAAAACTCGTGATAGAAAGCTGTTGGATCTCCTCGGGCAGATTGTAACTGCCGCGGAGCTGGAATCCGCAAGACGCGGTGGCCAGAGCGGCCACCACGACAAGCAGGGTTCGGAGAGAGCGAAAAATCGATGTCACCGAATTCTCCCTGTTTTATTTATCAAGGGGGTTAACAATGCGATCAGTTCGCAACGATGTTAACCAGTTTGCCCGGCACGTAGATCACTTTACGAACGGTTTTCCCTTCAGTGAACTTCACAACGTGCTCATCGTTTTGAGCCATTGCTTCTACGTCTTCTTTCGCGGCATCGGCAGACACAGTGATTTTGGCGCGAAGCTTGCCATTCACTTGAACGATGATCAGCTTCTCATCTTCCACCATGGCGTCTTTGTCAGCTTGCGGCCATGCTGCATGGTCTGCGTCAGTTTCACCCAGTGCAGTCCACAATTCGATACTGATGTGCGGCGTGATTGGGTAAAGCATCACGACAACGGCTTTCAACGCTTCATCAAGAATAGCGCGGTCAGTGTCGGTCTCTTGTGGTGCTTTTGACAGACGGTTCATCAGCTCCATCACAGCGGCAATCGCCGTGTTGAAGGTTTGACGACGACCAATGTCATCGCTCACTTTTGCAATGGTCTTGTGTACTTCACGACGCAGCGTTTTCTGATCGGCGTTCAGTGAAGAAGCGTCCAGTGTAGCAACAGCGCCTTTTGACGTGTGGTCGAACACCAATTTCCAGATACGTTTCAGGAAGCGGTTAGCACCTTCAACGCCTGATTCTTGCCATTCAAGTGTCATGTCAGCAGGAGAAGCAAACATCATGAACAAGCGAACGGTGTCAGCACCGTACTTGTCTACCATCTCTTGTGGGTCGATACCGTTGTTTTTTGACTTAGACATTTTAGTCATGCCTGAGTGAACAAGGCTATTACCTTCGGTATCAACAGCGCTGGTGATGCGACCTTTTTCATCACGCTCAATGGTCACTTCAGTTGGAGAAACCCAAACTTTCGCGCCTTTCTCGTTGTTGTAGTAATACGCGTCTGCCAACACCATGCCTTGGCACAGCAGTTGTTTGAACGGCTCGTCACTTTCAACCATGCCTGCGTCACGCAGTAGTTTGTGGAAGAAACGAGAGTACAACAGGTGCATAACTGCGTGCTCGATACCACCCACGTATTGGTCAACAGGCAACCAGTAGTTCGCTGCATCTGAATCCAGCATTTGGTCAGCTTTTGGTGAACAGTAACGCGCGTAGTACCAAGAAGACTCCATGAAGGTGTCAAAGGTATCGGTTTCACGCAGCGCGGGTTGACCGTTGAACGTCGTTTCTGCCCACGTTTTGTCCGCTTTGATTGGGCTGGTCACGCCGTCCATGACAACGTCTTCAGGCAAGATCACTGGCAGTTGGTCTGCAGGTACTGGGTGTACTTGGCCATCTTCAGTGGTCACCATAGGGATTGGAGAACCCCAGTAACGTTGACGAGAAACACCCCAGTCACGCAGACGGAAGTTAACCGTCTTGTGGCCTTTGCTTTCTGACTCTAGTTTTGCCGCAATTGCGTCAAACGCTTCTTCGAACGTCAAGCCGTCGAATTCGCCAGAGTTGAACAGAACGCCTTTTTCAGTGTGCGCTGCTTCAGAAATATCGGGTGCGTTACCGTCTTCTGCCAAGATCACAGGCGTGATGTCTAGACCGTACTTGGTAGCAAATTCAAAGTCGCGCTGGTCGTGACCAGGAACCGCCATCACGGCACCTGTGCCGTAATCCATCAGTACGAAGTTTGCGACGAAGATAGGCACTTCACGACCGTTCAGCGGATGGATAGCCTTCAGGCCGGTATCCATGCCTTTTTTCTCCATGGTCGCAAGCTCAGCTTCTGCCACCTTGGTGTTACGGCATTCATCGATAAACGCAGCAAGCGCTGGGTTAGTCTCTGCAGCTTGCGCCGCAAGAGGGTGGCCCGCAGCAATACCTACGTAGGTTACACCCATCAGGGTGTCAGGGCGCGTGGTGTACACTTCTAGGTCTGGGTTGCCCGCCACTTGGAATGACAACTCAACACCTTCTGAGCGACCGATCCAGTTGCGCTGCATGGTTTTTACCATGTCAGGCCAACCTTCTAGGGTGTCTAGATCGTCAAGCAGTTCTTGTGCGTAAGCCGTGATTTTAATGAACCACTGTGGGATTTCTTTTTGCTCTACAGGCGTGTCACAACGCCAGCAGCAGCCGTCTTCAACCTGTTCGTTCGCAAGAACAGTTTGGTCGTTTGGACACCAGTTAACAGAAGAGGTCTTCTTATATACCAGGCCTTTTTCGTAAAGCTTGGTGAAAAACTCTTGTTCCCAGCGGTAGTATTCAGGGGTACAGGTCGCGAATTCGCGATCCCAATCGTAACCGAAGCCCAGCAATTTTAGCTGGTTCTTCATATACTCAATATTCTCGTACGTCCAAGGTGCAGGCGCTGTTTTGTTTTTAACAGCCGCATTTTCTGCTGGCAGGCCAAATGCATCCCAGCCGATTGGCTGCATGACATTTTTGCCTTGAAGACGTTGGTAGCGAGAAATTACATCACCGATGGTGTAGTTACGCACGTGACCCATGTGCAGTCTGCCGCTTGGGTACGGGAACATGGATAGGCAGTAGAACTTTTCCTTGTTCGGGTCTTCTTGAACTACGAAGGTTTTGTTGTTGTCCCAATCAGCCTGAACTTTAGGCTCTATGTCCTGAGGACGGTATTGCTCTTGCATCGGGTTTTGTTCTTGCATCGATGACATCCGGGAATTTGTGAGATAGGTACGAAATGAACCAAAATAATCGACATAGAATAACCAAAGGTAGATGGCGCAACAACAGTTGAATGCAGAGGTGACCTATGACAGAGCAAAAAACGGAGTATAAATTACTCACTCAGCGGATTACTGACGCGTTAAAGCACAGTCCTGATGAGCTAAAACGTTGGCTGGATTTGTCTGAACGGTATTTCGATGCCGCATCTGACATGACCAAGGATGAACTGGCCTTAATTGAGGCGTACTTCAAACGCGATGTTCAGGAGTTCAGCGAGCAATATAATGAGTCGGAAGACCGTGCTGATGATGGCGAGTTGTTCAAAAGCCTCATTGCCAATACGCTGTGGGAGCAACTGGCTGAAATTACGGACAAAACACAGTTGGAGTGGCATGAGGTGCTGAAAGATATTCAACACCACGGTGTCTACTCTGCTGGTGAAGTCGTTGGGCTAGGTATTTTGGTTTGCGAGAAGTGTGGCAATCAGACCGAACATAGCCATGTCGGTGTGCTGATCCCGTGCATTAAGTGCGGCAACACGGAGTATAGCCGCAAGCCTTATCCTGCGTGATGTTTGGGTGTAGGGTCTCTAATTCCCTAGCGGCGTAATATTGAACTTTTGCCCAGCGAGCGCCGCTTCCACCATCAAGCCACCTTTGGCCTGTGTGAAAATGGCTGTGCCGTTAATGTAATACGCTTTTGACTGGCTATTCCCAGCGCTGGCAGAGGTGCCTGTTGTCCCGACATGTGCCGCAGCCCCTTCTGTCAACGCCGTGGCTGATGCCTGAGCACCAAGCTCAAAGCTTCCTGACATAAAGCTATCGAAAGTGGCTTTATCTTCAAAAAACAGAATCTCACTAAATGCCTGTCCGCCAAACGTAAAACCTATCGAGACTTGAATCAGCTCTGCTTGAGCAAGCGTTTGGTTGCCTTGATAAACCAACCCATTTCCGTAAGCGCCTCCAATCCAAAATCCGCCTTTACCCACGGAGGGGAAGACCGCGTACCCATAGGCTTTGTCGAAAAACGGTTTTACTTCATCAAAACGGTGGAAGTTAGCCAGTGCTGCGCGAGTGTCGGCAAACAGTTCGGCATCGGGTTCCGCTGACGCTGGGGCGACAAATACTGCTGAGAGCAGCAATGGGATCAGTGAGAGTCGTCGAAAGAAGGCGTGCATGAATATCTCCCTAAGGTCATCGATACATCGATACATCGATACA
The DNA here is from genome assembly GCF_050336585.1 of Enterovibrio makurazakiensis. NCBI lineage: Bacteria > Pseudomonadati > Pseudomonadota > Gammaproteobacteria > Vibrionales > Vibrionaceae > Enterovibrio > Enterovibrio makurazakiensis. Next base: position 9,220 of record NZ_JAKJSE010000018.1, on the reverse strand, counting down.
TCGATACATCGATACATCGATACATCGATACATCGATATATCGAAAAAGGTATCGAAAAAATAAGGCTAAGGAAAATCCTTAGCCTTATTTATGACATAGAGAGAGTGCGAATGTTCTGTATTACAAGTGCGACTCAGGTTTTTTAGGAGGCATATTAGTTTTACCACGTGTTAGCGCAAGCAGCGCCGCACCAGACAAAAGAATCCAGATATACAGCGGCCAATCCCCAAATTGCGTATACGGCGTTTGTCCTCGCGTTGTAGGCACGTCTGCACGCAGCACCACGGTTTCAAATTGCGGGACTTGTGCAATCAGGTCGCCTTGGTAGCCAATCGCCGCCGTTAGGCCTGTATTGGTTGAGCGAAGCAAAGGCTTGCCATTTTCCAGTGCTCGCATTCGCGCAATTTCCAGATGTTGATGTGGTCCGATAGACGTACCAAACCACGTGTCGTTAGACAGGGTGAGGATAAAGTCTGAGTCTGGCGTTAAGCTCTGGCGTACTTGATCGCTAAAGGCGATTTCGTAACAAATAGCAGGGGCAAGCTGGTGGCCCTTTGCGCCAATGTTAGGCTGCGTGTAATCGCCGCGACTGAACGATGACATCGGTAAGTTAAACAATGGTGCTAATGGGCGCAGAATGTCCGCAAAAGGCACAAACTCACCAAACACCAGCAAGTGGTGCTTGCTGTAGCTTTCTTGTGCGGGGTAGTGGTATCCCTGCATGCCATTGTCACCGAGGGTGATCACGTTGTTATAGAACTGGCCGTCATCGTTTTGATCCAGAACACCGGTAATGATGGCGGTGTTATTGTTAATGGCGGCGGCATCGAGACGAGCAAGGAAATCTGGCACATCACGTTCTAGGGCTGGAATAGCGGCTTCTGGCCATATCACAATGTCCGCATCCCAGTTTTGTCGCGTCAGGTCTTGATAAGTCAGTAACGTTGGCCAGCGTTGGCTAGGTAGCCATTTTAGCTCCTGAGGGACATTGCCTTGCACCATGGCGACATCCACACTTTCTCCTGTTTCTTGGACCCAAGGAATATAGCCCGATACCGTGGCGACAATGAAAACAACAATCGCAGGGATGAGCGCAGAGAGCTTACGAGCAATGGCTGCAAACGCGATGGAACCGGAAATGATCAGCAGCGCGAGCGTAATGCCTTGTACGCCAATTAATGGGGCAAAGCCTGAGAGAGGGCCTTCGATTTGGCTGTAACCCGGCCAGAGCCAAGGAAACCCCGTGAGGAACCAACCACGGAACCAATCGATGACCAGCCAAAGCGAGGGGGCAAACAGCAAGTAAGACAATGCAATGGGAAGTTGCACGCGTCTTAGAATGAATGCAAATAGCGCTGGGTAGAGCGCCAAGTACATCACAAGCAGACCAATCAGGCTCAAGCCAATGGCGGTGGGTAAGCCACCGAATTTCTCTATCACCACATATACCCAACCGACACCGGTACCAAATTGGCCCAGACCCCAGCTAAAGCCGATTAATGCGGCGCGCTTGGGGGATTGCTGATGGATGAGTAAAAGAAGGGTAGACAAAGAAACCAGCATAGCTGGCCAGAAAGAGTAAGGGGCAAAAGCCAATGTGGCGAGCGCACCAGAAAAAGCGGCCCCGAAGATCCGCATGAATACTTGGGGCCGCTTTAAAGTTTCAATATTTAGCATTTGACGATTATGCCGTTTCCTCTGCAGTAGTATCTGGAATAGTAACCTGCAATTGGATAACACGTCGACTGTCGGCTGCGGTGACTTTGAAATGGAAGTTTTCAATGTCTACTTCTTCGCCGCGGGTTGGCAGGTGACCAAAGCTGGTCATCACCAATCCACCGATGGTGTCGATATCATCATCGTTGAACTGAGAACCAAATTTCTCGTTAAAATCTTCCAGTGTTGTTAGCGCTTTCACCGCAAAGGTGTGCTTACTCAACTGGCGGATTTCTTGCTCTTCTTCATCGTCGTATTCATCTTCAATATCGCCGACGATTTCTTCAAGAATATCTTCGATTGTCACCACGCCTGATACGCCGCCGAATTCATCGACAACGATCGCCATGTGATAGCGTTCTTCCTGAAACTCTTTCAGCAATCGGTCAACACGCTTGCTTTCCGGCACTACTACAGCAGGGCGGATCACTTTATCGATGTCGAATGGTTCGCTGTCAGGCATCAGGTAACGTAGCAAGTCTTTTGCTAACAGAATACCTTCAACATGGTCTTTGTCATCGCTGATCACCGGATAGCGCGAGTGCTGGGCGTCATTGATAACCGTGATGATTTGTTCGAGAGGTTGTGAGCGTTCGATGGTTACCATCTGCGAACGCGGAATCATGATGTCTCTAATGCGCATTTCAGAAATCTGCATGACGCCTTCGAGCATATCCCGTGTATCGTGATCGATCAGATCGTTCTGTTCCGAATCACGGAATACATCTACCAGTTCCTGACGGTCTTTAGGTTCACCCTGAAAGATCTGTCCTAAACGTTCGAAGAAGGTCTTTCTACTCGGACCTTCAGAGCTTTGTGAGTTGTCTTCGTTCATTGTCTCAATATTTACAACGTTAATTTAGATGAAGTCTGCCGCATAAGGGTTGTCATACCCCAATGCATTCATGATTGAAATCTCGAGAGATTCCATTTCTTCTGCTTCTTCATCATCAATATGGTCATAACCTAGCAGATGGAGACTGCCATGTACAACCATGTGTGCCCAGTGGGCGAATAGTTCTTTATTCTGTTCTTCGGCTTCTTTTTCGACGACTTGTCGACAAATAATCAAATCACCTAGCAGATCTAACTCTACACCAGGAGGCGCCTCAAACGGAAACGACAATACGTTTGTCGGCTTATCCTTGCCGCGATAATCGCGGTTTAGGCTTTGGCTTTCAAACTCATCTACGACGCGAATGGTCACTTCCGCTTGCTCGCAAAACGATTTAACCGCTTGCTCAAACCAGTGACTAAATTGCTCTTCACTTGGCAGATTGTCGGTGTTTTGTGTCGCGACTTGAAGATCGACGAAATACTGCATTTTACTGATGGTTCTCTTCTGATGGCTGCACCGCAGCAAGGGCTGCTTCACGCTCGAGGCGACGACGCTCTTCAGCATGTTTCCGTGCTTTGGCGTCTTCCGCTTCCCACGCTTCATAAGCAAGGACAATACGTGCAACCACAGGGTGGCGAACAACATCGTCTGCTTGGAAGAAGTTGAAGCTAATTTCATTTACATCCGCTAACACTTCAATGGCATGACGAAGGCCAGATTTTGCATTTCGCGGTAAATCGATTTGCGTCACATCACCGGTTATCACCGCTCGGCTGTTAAATCCGATACGGGTCAGGAACATCTTCATTTGTTCGACTGTGGTGTTTTGGCTTTCATCCAAAATAATGAAAGCATCATTGAGTGTGCGACCGCGCATGTACGCAAGTGGCGCTACTTCAATCACGTTACGCTCGATCAGTTTCTCAACGCGCTCGAAGCCCAGCATTTCAAACAGGGCATCGTATAGGGGGCGCAAATACGGGTCGACTTTTTGGCTCAAATCGCCCGGCAAGAAACCCAGCTTTTCGCCCGCTTCAACAGCGGGGCGTGTTAGCAGAATTCGACGAATTTCCTGACGTTCTAACGCATCTACGGCAGCTGCAACCGCAAGGTAGGTCTTACCCGTACCCGCAGGGCCAATACCAAAGGTAATGTCATGCGTCACCATGTTCGCAATATATTGCGCTTGGTTTGGTGTACGCGGTTTGATAACACCTTTTTTGGTTTTGATGTGTATCTCTTTGCCATAGGGGATTGACGACTCGACGGTTTGTTCGAGCACGCCACTTTCTTTAATGGCTAAGTGAATGTCTTCTGGATCAATATCTGGATACTGATTTTTGACTGGCGCAGTTTCAACGTAGAGTGTTTTGAGAATCTCTATTGCCGCAGTGGCAGTGTGTGGCTTACCCACGACGGAGAAGAGATGGCTGCGGTGGTTGATTTCCACTCCCAAACGGCGTTCGAGTTGTTTGATATTGTCATCGAAAGGGCCGCATAGGCTGGCTAGGCGTGAGTTATCAGCTGGTTCCAGTGATACTTCTAAGGTAATAATCTTGTTCAATACTGTCCTCGCAAACCTGTCCTCGGAAATATTACCGGTGCGTATTTTATGCACCGGTAACTGATGAATGCTCCCGTTCGCTAACGGGCTTGGTAAGGCAATATGGCCTCCGTGCTATTACGGAGTATACACGCCTACGCCAAGATCATCTTCTTTGCGTGTTTTTGCGATCATTTCAGCAGGCGACACGGCGATGCGAAGATTCATTTCTTTCTCGGTACGAACCAGTTCGCCACGCAGCGAGTTTGCATGAACGTCAGTGATTTTGACGTCAACAAACTGACCAATCAAATCCATTGAGCCTGCAAAGTTAACCACACGGTTGTTCTCTGTGCGACCGCGTAATTCCATCAAGCTCTTACGTGATGGTCCTTCAACAAGGATACGTTGCTCAGTCTCTAGCATTTGACGCGCAAAGATCATGGTTTGCGCGTTGATCTGCTGCTGAAGTTCTGCCAAACGATCTTTCTTCACTTGCTCAGGGGTGTCATCCGGCATGTCTGCCGCTGGCGTGCCTGGACGTGGTGAATACACAAAGCTGAAGCTCATGTCGAAATTGATGTCACGGATCAGTTTCATTGTCGCTTGGAAATCCGCATCGGTTTCACCAGGGAAGCCAACAATAAAGTCAGAACTCATGGCGATGTCAGGACGCACCTGACGCAGTTTGCGTATTTTTGACTTGTATTCAATCGCCGTGTGCGGGCGTTTCATCATGGTCAGAATGCGATCTGAGCCGCTTTGAACTGGCAAATGCAAGTGGCTAACAAGCTCTGGTGTATCGCTGTAGACTTCGATGATGTCGTCAGTGAACTCAATCGGGTGGCTGGTGGTGTAACGAATACGGTCGATACCGTCAATCGCAGCCACGTAACGCAATAACTCTGCAAACGTACAAATGTCACCATCATGCATTTCGCCGCGGTATGCATTCACGTTTTGGCCGAGTAGGTTCACTTCACGAACGCCTTGCTCTGCCAGTTGTGCGATTTCGTAAAGCACATCATCCAACGGGCGGCTAACTTCTTCGCCACGCGTGTATGGCACTACACAGAAGGTGCAGTATTTTGAGCAGCCTTCCATGATGGAGACAAATGCCGTTGGGCCTTCAGCGCGAGGCTCAGGCAAGTTGTCGAACTTCTCGATTTCTGGGAAAGAGATGTCCATCACTGGGCCGTGGTCTTCACGTGATTGATTAATCATCTGAGGCAGACGGTGCAACGTTTGTGGGCCGAAAATAACATCCACGTAAGGTGCGCGCTCACGGATGTGGTCGCCTTCTTGTGTTGCAACACAGCCGCCAACGCCAATCACAAGGTCTGGCTTCTGATCTTTCAAGTTTTTCCAGCGTCCCAGTTGGTGGAACACCTTCTCCTGAGCTTTTTCGCGGATAGAACAGGTGTTGAGAAGCAATACGTCTGCTTCTTCAGGCTCTTCGGTTAGCTCGTAGCCACCAGCTGCATTGAGCAGATCCGCCATCTTAGACGAATCGTATTCATTCATCTGGCAGCCCCAGGTTTTGATCAAAAGTTTTTTAGCCATGTAACTTATTGCTCATAGTAATGTTTTACGTGTTTCGGCTGAAAGGTGATGCGTGGTAACGCTATGTTATAACTGCAACCTCAGCCGAAAAGCATTGTCCAGTTTGTCGCCAACCCGTGAGTGACTCAACGTGGTTTAGGCATTGGGGGCGTATTGTACTGCTTTAGCTAAACTGTGACCAGATCACGTTCTCCCCAATTTTTTTGTAGGATTTAATGACGCTATCGCCAAGAGGTTGTCGCAATTGGTGGCATGACAGGTAAAATGTCGCAAGGACTTAAAGAGAATCTGTTATGAAACAATTCGATATTATCGTCGTGGGTGGCGGTATGGTAGGCGCAGCGACCGCACTTGGCCTTGCGAAACAAGGAAAACGTGTCGCAATGGTTGAGCGTATTGCGCCGCAGACTTATTCGCCTGAGCAGCCCATGGACTTGCGTGTATCGGCGATTTCGCCAGCATCGGTTTCTTTGTTGAAAGCGCTCAGAGTGTGGGACTCAGTGCTTGGTATGCGTCTGACGCCATATCGTCGTCTTGAAACATGGGAACACCCTGAATGCCGTATTCGTTTCAATGCGCAAGATATGGACTTATCCGAACTTGGTTTTATTGTTGAAAACCGAGTGCTTCAGCTGGCGCTTTGGCAAGCGTGTGAAGCGCAAGCTAATCTCGATGTACTTTGTCCCGCCAATATCGTCTCAATGCAAGCGGATGACAATGGACATACGGTTACGCTAGATAGTGGTGAGGTGCTTCATGGTCGCTGGTTGGTTGGCGCTGACGGTGCCAATTCTCGTGTGCGTGATTACGCCAAGATTGGTGTGACGGCGTGGGATTATCGCCAGCACTGCATGCTTATCAACGTGAAGACAGCATTACCGCAGCAAGATATTACTTGGCAGTGGTTTACGCCGGAAGGGCCGCGCTCCTTTTTGCCGTTACTTGGGCACCAAGGCTCGCTTGTGTGGTATGACAATCCAGCGCGAATCAAGCAGCTGTGTGCCATGTCGCCTGAGGCACTGAAACAAGAAGTGTTGACACACTTCCCGAAAGAGCTGGGTGATATTGACGTGATTCAGGCGGGCGCCTTTCCGTTGACTCGCCGCCATGCACAATCTTATTCAAGCCATGGTGTAGTCATTCTTGGTGATGCCGCACACACGATTAACCCATTGGCAGGGCAAGGTGTGAACCTTGGCTTTAAAGACGTTGATGCTTTGCTGGACGTTGTCGCGGATGCTGGTGTTGAATGGATCAGTGATGATGTTTTAGTGGCGTACGAGCGAAAGCGTAAACCTGACAACCTGATCATGCAGGCGGGTATGGACGTGTTTTATGGCGGGTTTAGCAATGAGATTGCGCCGTTGAAGTTCCTTCGCAATGTTGGTTTAAAGTTGGCTGAAAATAGTGGGCCGATTAAAACCCAAGTGTTGAAGTACGCCATGGGGCTGTAGCTGTCGTGATGAAACGACCAAAATCGAATGAAAAATGGGGTTTGAAAGCCCCATTTTTGTATTCAGTGTTTGACCCGATTTACTCTTAGGTCCCGCAGAAGGTTCGCAATACTCTTTGTTCAGGCATGGGAGCCGCTTGTAAATCGCGGTTATCATCGCTGACGCTATAAGGGTTTTTCAAGGCTTGGCTCAAACGATGGAACAGTGCAAAGTCATCACGTTCCATTGCATCTTCAATGGCTTGTTCTACCTGATGGTTTCTTGCAATCAATGCGGGGTTTGCTGCTCGCATGGCCTTAACGCTCTCTGAAGATAAATCTCTCACTGAGTGCCAGCGCGCTATCCATTGTTCGCCTTTCTCTTGGTTTGAAAACAGCGAGAGCAGCTGTGTTTCTGATTCATCGCCTTGGGCAACTCGCGTTAGTGCATCAAAGAATTGCGTGAAGTCCATGCTTTCGCCAGCGACCGTTGGCAGCGCTTCGTTTATGAAATCATCCGCATCTTGCGTTGATGCTGTTACACCGAGTTTTTGTTTTAACCCATCTTGAAAGGCTTGTTGGAACACCGTCACATAGACTGAGAGCGGCGCCTGAGCCATTTCTATGGCTTTGTCTGAGTCTTCATTAAACTTATCATCAAATAAGGGCAAGAAAGTCTCAGCGAGGCGCTGTAAATTCCAATAGCCAATATTGGCTTGTTGATCCCACGCGTAACGGCTTTCTCGGTCAATCGAACTGAATACTTTATTGGCTTTGAATTCATCCATAAAGGCACAAGGGCCAAAATCGATACTCTCTCCAACGAGCGACATGTTGTCTGTGTTCATCACACCATGAATGAAGCCCACCAACATCCACTGGGCAATCAAGTTGGCCTGACGAACACAAATAGCCTCAAAAAGGGCGACGTATTTGTTTTTGTTATCACTCACTTCGTGTTCACTAACATCGGGGTAGTGGTGAGTGATAAGAAAGTCTGCTAACGCTTTAACGCCGCTCGCACCTAATTTGGCATAAGCATATTGAAAAGACCCGACACGAATGTGGCTGGTTGCGGTGCGTACTTGAATGGCGCCTGGCACCATTTGGTAGTCACGCATCACCTTATCGCCCGTGGCCATCATGGCGAGGGTACGCGTTGTGGGGATCTTCAATCCAGCCATCGCTTCGCTGATTAAATACTCTCTAATTACTGCGCCAAGTGTTGCTCGTCCGTCTCCGCCTCGCGAATAGGGTGTGCGACCAGAGCCCTTCAATTGCACGTCAATAAACTGGTCATTGTTAGTTTTTAGTTGGCCTAGCATATGAGCGCGCCCGTCACCTAACTGCGGAGAGTAATGTCCGAACTGATGACCAGCATAGCCCATAGCCATAGGATGCTGCTCGGCATAGTCATGATTACCAGCAAGGAAGTTAATGCCATCTGCGCTTTCAAACCAGTCAGTGGATAAGCCGTAACGTGTGAGCAAGTCATGATTGAGTACAAGCAGGCTAGGCTGTTCGACGCGCACAGGAGGCACTTCACTATACAAACCGTCAGGTAAGGCGAGATATGTTTGATGCTGGATTGGGTTATCGAGACTGTTATTGTCAGATGTGTTCATTTTCACTGCGTCCCTGTCGTACAAATGGCTGGACGTGATATCGAATAGAATTCGATCAACTTATTTCAGAGTAAGCCTACAGGGATTAAAAGCCAATTCAACCACACAGACGTAAAGGGAAAACATGAACATAAGAGGAAAGGAGAGCGTAGATACAAAAAAAGCCCACCCGAAGGTGAGCTTTTAAATGTTGTGGCTGGGATACCTGGATTCGAACCAGGGAATGGCGGCATCAAAAGCCGCTGCCTTACCGCTTGGCGATATCCCAACAGAAGTCACGCAATGAAGCATGATTCTTTAAATATGGTGCGGAAGGAGAGACTTGAACTCTCACACCTTGCGGCGCCAGAACCTAAATCTGGTGCGTCTACCAATTTCGCCACTTCCGCAAATTTTTCAGACTAAAGCTAATGCTTTGGAACACGTGACAGTGTCAGTCTGTTTTGAAAGCCAAAGGCCTTCGAATAAATGGTGGCTACGACGGGATTCGAACCTGTGACCC